>DASYYI010000008.1:0-13335 GCA_035933995.1 Candidatus Acidiferrales bacterium
GCGCCCGCGCTGCCGGAGTCGAGAAAGTCGTCTTCGATCGCGGCGGCTACCAATATCATGGCCGTATTCAGGCGCTTGCCGAAGCGGCTCGAGAGGCGGGATTGAAGTTCTGACGCTTATGTCGAAACAAGAGCTCAAAGATACGCTCGCGATTCGCCGGCACATTGACACGAACCTGGCGAATGTCAAGGATCAGGTGGTTTCCATCAATCGCGTTACGAAGGTCGTCAAGGGCGGCAAGAACCTCAGCTTCTCCGCGCTCGTGGTGGTCGGCGATCAGTACGGCCACGCCGGATTCGGCATGGGCAAGGCGCGCGAAGTCCCCATGGCGATTCGCAAAGCCATCGAGCAGGCCAAGAAGAACATGGTCAAGCTCCATTTGAAAGGTTCGAGCATCCCGCATCAGGTTCTCGGGCGTTACGGTTCAGGGCAGGTGCTCTTGAAGCCCGCTCCGGAAGGCACGGGAATAATCGCCGGAGGCCCGGTGCGCGCTGTGATGGAAGTGGCGGGAATTCAGAATGCGCTCACGAAGTCAATTGGCACTTCGAATCCCCATAACGTAATCAAGGCGACCTTCGACGCGCTCCTGCATTTGCGGGACGCCGCCAAGGTCAACGAAGAACGCGGCAAGACGGCTGAGCCGGTGACCGCGTAACGGTTCTGAAAATAATATGGCCACGAAGAAAAAGTCGGGAAAGTTGAAAATTCGCTGGGTGGTCAGCTTTATTGGCTGCCCGCGCAGCATGCGCCAGACGATTCGCGGGATGGGCTTTCGGCGGATGAATCAGCTCGTCGAGCTTGATGACACACCGTCTACCCGCGGAATGATCGCGCGCGTGCACCATCTGGTGAAGATCGAGCCTGAGAAAGAAGACACGAAGAAAGGCGCGAACGCAGCCTAACGGGGCGACATCATGAGCGTGAAACTATCCAATCTGAAACCGCCGCGTGGCTCGCGTCACCGCAAGGTTCGCGTCGGCCGCGGCATGGGCTCGAAGCTCGGCAAGACGTCTGGCGCCGGCAACAAGGGCCAGCAGTCGCGTCGCGGCTATTCGCGCCGCCCTGGTTTTGAAGGCGGGCAGATGCCCATGCATCGCCGCATCCCGAAACACGGTTTCCATAATCCGTCTTCCACGCGCTACGCCATCGTGAACGTCGAGTCGCTGAACGTGTTCTCCGCGGGCGAGACGGTTACGCCGGATGAGCTCGAAGGCCGCGGCATAATTCACGTTCGTCATGACGGCATCAAGATTCTGGGTGACGGCGAATTGAAAATCGCGCTGACGGTTCACGCGCACAAATTCAGCCGTTCCGCGCAGGAGAAAATCACCGCCGCGGGGGGTAAGGTCGAAGTTTTGCAATGAGAAAGCTGATCGAGGCTTTTCGGAATATCATCTTCACTCCGGACCTGCGCAACAGGTGTCTCTTCACGCTGATGATTCTGGCGATTTACCGCCTGGGCGCGTTCATCACCACGCCGGGAATCAACAGCGCGCTGCTCTTGCAACTGTTCCAGCAGAACCGCAATTCCGTGCTCGGTATCGTCGACCTCTTCAGCGGCGGCAACCTGCGCCGCCTGTCGATTTTCGCGCTCGGCATCATGCCGTACATTACCGCGTCCATCATCTTGGAGTTGATGGTGGTCGTGTGGCCGTATTTGGAGCGCTTGAAAAAAGAGGGCGACCTCGGCCGCAAGAAAATCACGCAGTACACGCGCTACTTGACGATTATCCTGAGCATCTTCCAGTCCCTGGCGATCGCCATGGCGCTTCAGCATCAAAATTTGGCCGGTCAACAGCTCGTATACAACCCTGGCATTCGCTTTGTGCTGATGACGATTCTGACTCTCACCACCGGTTCGGCGTTCATTATGTGGCTGGGCGAACAGATCAGCGATCGCGGCATCGGCAACGGCATGTCCCTGATTATTTTCGCAGGCATCGTTGTTGGCCTTCCGCGCGCGGTCAGGGATCTGTGGCAGATGGCCGGCACTGGCGGGCAATGGGGAGCGCTTGGGCCTGTCGCCCTATTGGCCATTCTGGTTTTGATGGTGGCCGTGGTGGCCTTCATCGTGTTCGTCGAACGCGGCCAGCGCCGCATTCCCGTGCAGTACGCCAAGCGCGTCATGGGACGCAAAGTCATGGGTGGCCAAATGACGTATCTGCCGCTGCGCGTCAATTCCGGCGGCGTGATCCCGCCGATTTTCGCCAGCTCGCTGCTCACGTTCCCGCAGACGCTCGCGCTCATCTTCGCCAATCGCTCGCCCTTCTTTCAGAATTTTGCGCGGACGTTCGCCTGGGGCGAGCCGCTCTATACTCTTACTTACGTTTTGCTCATCATCTTCTTCGCGTTTTTTTACGTGGGCATCATTTTCAATCCCACGGATCTTGCCGACAACATGCGCAAGTACGGCGGCTTCATCCCCGGTATCCGTCCCGGGCGCAATACTTCCGAGCATATCAATCGCGTGCTCACGCGCCTCACGTTCGTCGGCGGACTCTACCTGGCCGTCGTTTGCGTCCTGCCGGAATGGATGATCTCAGGCATCCACCTCCAGCATTTGCCGTTTGTCGGCGGCTGGATTGACGAACACTTCTGGCGCTTCGTTCTTGAGGGCTTGAACGTCAATTTCTATTTCGGCGGCACATCGCTGCTGATCGTCGTGGGCGTGGCCATGGACACGGTGCAACAGCTCGAGGCGCAGCTCGTGATGCGGAACTACGAAGGATTCACGCGCCGCGGCCGTTTGCGGGGCCGGGGTGTCTAAACGTGGCGCCCCTCGACGCCAAAAAAGTGCTGGCGCGCGCCGTGATCTTTCTTGGGCCGCCCGGTGCGGGTAAGGGCACGCAGGCGAAGCTGGTTGCTGAAAAGCTTCGCGTGCCGCACCTCTCGACCGGCGATATGTTGCGCGAGAACGTCGGCAAGGGCACGGAGCTTGGACGCGTTGCGAAGCCGGTGATGGAGCGCGGCGATTTGGTGCCCGATGATTTGATTTTGCGCATGGTCGAGGATCGTATCGCGCGCCCCGATGCTACGAATGGATTTGTCTTCGATGGTTTTCCGAGGACCCTCGCGCAAGCGGAGGCGTTGAACCGGATTCTCGAACGCCAGGATTTCGGGCCGCCCGTTGTGATTTTTTTTCGCGTCGCGGACGGCATTTTGATGCGCCGGCTGGCAGGCCGTCGGGTGTGCAAGATTTGCTCGGAGATTTACAACATTTACGACCGTCCGCCGAAGGTCGAGGGACGCTGCGACCTGGACGGCGGCGAATTGGTTCAGCGCGAGGACGATAGAGCGGAAGTGGTTCGCGAGCGTTTGGCGGCATATAACCGGCAAACAAAGCCGCTGGTTGAGTATTACCGCTCGCAGGGCATGCTGGACGAAATCGATGCCGCGGCGGGCATGGCTGCCGTTACCGATTCGGTGTTTGGCGTTCTGGGGCAGTCCAAGGGGCGGGCGTGATCATCTGCCGCTCGGCTGCGGAGCTCGACACCATGCATCGCGCGGGCGTCATCGTCTGGGGCGCGCTCACGGAATTGCGCAAGATGGTCCGGCCCGGCGTTTCGACGCTGGAGCTCGACGCCTTCGCCGAAGAGTACGCGCACAGGCATCATGCGCGTCCGGCGTTCAAGGGCTATCACGGCTACCCGAAGTCGCTGTGCACTTCCATCAATCAGGAAGTGGTGCACGGAATTCCTTCAGGGAAGCGCGTGGTGAAAGAGGGCGACATCTTGTCGATGGATTTCGGCGTCGAGCTCGAGGGATATTACGGCGACGCGGCCCTCACCGTCCCGGTCGGAAAAGTCGATCCGGTGCGCGAGAAACTCCTGCGCGTCACGCGTGAAGCCCTCGAACGCGGCATCGATCAAGTGCGGCCCGGCAATCGCTTGACGGACATTTCGGCCGCCGTGCAGCAGTGGGCCGAAAAAAACGGGCTTTCGGTGGTGCGCGAATTCGTCGGCCACGGCATCGGCACGAAAATGCACGAGGATTTGCAAGTGCCGAATTACGGCGCGCCGGGGCAGGGGCCGAAGTTGCAGACCGGCATGGTGCTGGCCATCGAGCCGATGGTGAATACGGGCGGTCCGGCGGTCAAAGTCCTCGAGGATAAGTGGACGGCGGTAACGGCGGACGGCAGCGACTCCGCGCATTTTGAGCACACAGTGGCCGTCACGGAAAACGGCCCGTGGATTTTAACGCGGCCGCGCGAGACTTCTGGGCCGGTCTGGTAAAGGAATTCGTAAACAGAAATTCGATTTAGTTGCTCGTATAACAGGAGCGCATGGCAAAAAGGCCGCAGGACGATAAGAAGAAGGGCGACTCGGGCAATCCGAAGGAAGACGCCATCGAAGTGATGGCCACGGTGATCGAGCCGCTGCCGAACGCGATGTTTCGCGTTTCCCTGGAGAATAATAAACACCAGGTCCTGGCGCATATTTCCGGAAAAATGCGGAAAAATTTCATTCGTATTCTGCCGGGAGACAAAGTCGCGGTCGAGCTTTCGCCTTACGATTTGACGCGCGGCCGCATCGTCTACCGCTACAAATAGCGGCAATCTTTTTGCAGATAGCAGGGAGACAGAATGAAAGTGCGAGCGTCGGTCAAGAAAATTTGCATGAAGTGCAAGGTGGTTCATCGTCGCGGGGTGGTGCGCGTGGTTTGCAGCAATCCGAAGCACCGTCAGCGTCAGGGCTAAACATGCTCCTTGAGTGTCATTCCAAGGAGCCACGCGACGAGGAATCTGCTTTTGGAAATTTGCAAAGTGCGGATCAGCACAAGTATTCGAGTAATCGTTTAGGGAGGCATCAAGATGGCACGTATCGCGGGCGTTGAACTGGCGCCCAATAAACGTCTCTGGGTGGGTCTCACCGCCATTTATGGCATCGGCCAGGCGCGCGCGCAGGAATTGTGCGCCAAGGCCAAAGTGGACCACTTCAAGAAAATCAAGGACCTCAGCGAGGACGAAATCAATCATGTTCGCCAGGCCATCGAATCCGAAGGCCGCGTCGAGGGCGATCTCCGCAAAGAGATGCAGATGAACATCCGGCGGCTGATCGAAATTCAGTGCTATCGCGGCCTGCGCCACCGCCGCAATCTGCCGGTGCGCGGCCAGCGGACGCACACGAATGCTCGCACGCGTAAGGGTCCGCGCAAGGGCGCTGTAGCAGCCAAGAAGAAAGTCGCGGCCCGCAAGTAATTCTGGTTTAGGAGCGAAGGAGAAGAAGACTCGTGGCCAAGGAACCGCAGCAGCAGGAAGGCGCAGCCGCGCCGGCAACAACCGGCAAGCCGACAAAGCGCAAGAAGGAATTCCGCAAGAAGCGTGAGAAGCGCGTGGTGCCGCAGGGCGTCGCGTACGTTCAGGCGACGTTCAATAACACTATCATCACGCTCAGTGATCCGGATGGCCGCGTACTAAGCTGGGCCTCGGCTGGCTCGGTCGGTTTCAAGGGCTCGCGCAAAGGCACGCCGTACGCCGCCCAGCAGGCCGCGATGAACGCCGCCGGAACGGCGCGCGATCAGTTTGGATTGAAGTCCATCGAAGTGCGCGTCAAGGGTCCCGGCGCGGGTCGTGAATCGGCCGTGCGAGCATTGGCGTCAGCGGGTTTGCATATTCGCTTGATTAAAGACGTGACGCCGGTCCCGCACAACGGTTGCCGGCCGCCCAAGCGCCGTCGCGTCTGATCTTTGTTCCGTTTTGGCAGCATGCAGCAATGACAGGTATCGGTAAAAGGAGAAGGGCAATTGGCAAGACATCGTGAAGCAGTTTGCCGGCTGTGCCGCAGGGAAGGGATGAAACTCTTCCTTAAGGGCCTCCGGTGTTTTACGGAAAAATGCGCCATCGAGAAACGCAATTTCCCGCCTGGACAACACGGGCAGGCGCGCCGGCCAAAAATGGTCGGCTACGGCGTGCAGTTGCGTGAAAAGCAAAGAATGAAGCGCACCTACGGTTTGCTCGAAAAGCAATTCCGTCACTATTACGCCAAAGCAGCGCGCGCGCAGGGGCCCACGGGGTCGAACCTGATGATTATGCTCGAGCGCCGTTTGGACAACGTTGTCTATCGTGCTGGCCTCGCCAGTTCGCGCTCGCAGGCGCGCCAGTTGGTCACGCACGGTCACGTGCGCGTCAGCGGCCGCAAGGTAAACATCCCGAATTACATGGTGAAGATCGGTGACGAAGTGGCGATGAAGGAAAAGATGCACCAGAATGCCATGGTGCTCGAGGCGCGCAATCTGGCGCAGAATCAGAACGCTGCTCCGTGGCTGCAAATTGATCGTGAAAATTTCAAGGCGCGCGTGAATGCCATGCCGCGCCGCGAAGACGTCCAAACGCCGGCGCTGAACGAGCAGCTTATCGTCGAACTTTATTCGAAGTAATCACAGGAGGGCACGGCTTTAGTTTACCGTGAGGCACGAAGGGCCGTGCCGTAATGGCAACGAATGAGCGCGGCTTTAGCCGCTGAGGGCCGTCGTAGTCAACGATTTGAGGCACGAAACACGAATCATTTTTTTGCAGGGGGGCCCGCATATCGCGGGCAGGAGGAAAAAATAATGTGGAAGGGCTTTCAGAAACCGAAGCGGCTGGCGGCAGAACTCGAATCACTCACCGACAAGTACGGAAAATTCTCCGCGCAGCCATTTGAGCGCGGCTGGGGAACCACGGTGGGCAATTCGTTGCGCCGCGCGCTGTTGAGTTCCATCGAAGGCGCCGCCATTACGGCGGTCAAAATCGAGGGCGTGCTCCATGAATTTTCGCCGATTCCCGGCGTGGTCGAGGACGCCACCGACATCATCCTGAATCTGAAGCAGGTGCCGCTGAAATTGAATTCCGATCAACCCAAGACAATTAATTTTGTTGTCGATACGCCTGGCCCGGTGACGTCCGCGAAAATCGAGGAGGACGCCGACTTGGCGGTGCTCGACAAGAACGTTTATCTCGCCACGGTCAGCGAGGGTGGAAAGTTCGAGATGGAAATCCGCGTCAAGAACGGCCGCGGCTACGTTGCTGCCGATCGCAATTTCGACGAGGATTTGCCCATCGGCTACATTCCCATCGACTCCGTCCATTCGCCTGTGCGCAAGGTCAATTACTCGGTCGAAGCGGCTCGGCTCGGCCAAATGACCGATTACGAGAAGCTGTCTCTCGAAATCTGGACCAACGGCGCCATCACGCCGCAGGATTCCATCGGTCTCGCGTCCAAACTGATCAAGGACCACATGAGCATCTTCATCAATTTCGAGGAGCAGCCCGAGCTGCCAGAGGAAGTGATCGAGAACTTCAGCGATCCGCGCCTCGAGCATTTGGACCGCTCGGTCGAGGAGCTCGAGCTTTCCGTTCGCTCTTACAATTGCCTGAAGAATGCGAACATTCAGAGCCTTCGCGAACTCGTGCAGAAAACCGAAGGCGAGATGCTTAAAACGAAAAATTTCGGCCGCAAGTCCCTCAACGAGATCAAAGACATTCTCGTCAAGATGGGGCTTTCGCTCGGAATGAAGTTTGACGAGCACGGCCGCATCATCTGGCCGCCGCTGCCGAGCCAAACAGCTCCGCCAACGCCAGAAGAGACCACAACGTTCTAGTGTTTTTTGCGGGAGCTTAAGGCGTAAGGGATTTTTCTCGGCAACGCGTTTACAGAGCACCGGTTTCGTAGGGGCTGGGTTTACCCCGCCCGTTCTTACCAGCCTCAGCCGGCTTCTTGTAGCTCATGTCCTGCCAGCGTCTTTGGCTGGCTGACATGAGGTTGTGGGGCAAAATAGTTTTTGCGTTTAACCCGTAAGGCATAAGAATTAATCGCCCGTAATTTGTTAAGGAATCGACGAACATGCGACACCTCGTATCAGGAAGCAAACTCGGGAAGCAGCCAGCGCACCGCCGCGCGGTTCTACGCAATCTCGTCACCAACGTGATTGAGCGCGAACGCATCACCACCACCATCGCCCGCGCGCGTGCGGCGCGTCCGCTCGTCGAAAAAATGATCACACTCGGCAAGCGCGACACGCTCCACGCACGCCGCCAGGCCGCGGCATTTCTCCAAACCACGGACGCCACGAAGAAGCTTTTCGCCGTCATCGCTCCGCGCTTCTCCGACCGCCCCGGAGGCTACACGCGCATTGTCCGCGTCGGCTGGCGCATCGGCGACGGCGCCGAGCTGGCCATCCTCGAACTCATCGGCTCCGAGCTGAAAAAGAAAGAAAAGAAAACCAAGAAGGAAAAACTCCAGGAAGCCCCCGAAGCCGAAGCGAAAGCATCCAGTTAGCAATGGCATAGGCTCTCAGTTTGTGCACGCGTTAAGTGAAGCTCGAAAAAGCTTCCCACGGGTGCTCTTCCGCGACTCGTCCCCCTCCTAACGCAGGCTGGCCCACCCGGCTAGTATCATCACAATTAAGTGTTGACAAGAATAGTGGGGGGGGGGGTATTTTCTTGGCACGAGAGACTGGATTCGTTGCGTGGTCGTGGATGCGAGTCAGGAAAAGCAAACAGTCCCGCGAGGGAGAGGACGCATGGAATTGCCAAGAGTGCTGTCCAAGGTATCTGTTGTCCTTCCTGGATTATCTTTTTTGCTTCTCGTTATTTTCGCAGCGTCTAATATGGGTGGAGTCCGAGCACAGACGCCAATGCAAATAACGGGAATTCCGGAAAAGGGGTTGGTTTTGGTCGGAGCGAATGATCCGCTCTTTCCGTCTATGGCTAATGCCATATTGAACGGGCGTGACGACCTCATCTATAACACCTTTCAGCCTTACTCCGTGGTCCTCTGGAACAAAACCGGGAAGACAGTCGTGGAGTATTGCCTGCGGTGGGAATTCACGAATCCTGACGGCAAGCGCGTCGCCTGGACCATGAGCTACGGAGCTACGAGGGGCTTGCTGGATGGCTCGGCGCCGAAAGCCGGTGCGTTGATTGGGAAACTGAGTTCCATTATCCGCCCGAACGAGTGGATGATTGTGACCCCAAAATCGAACATCGGAAGTATGTCTCAGTTAACACCGCCGAGTCGGTCTTCCATTGGTGCGTACACGGCGGACCTGCAAAGCCATTTGGATACGCTGCGCACGAGCTCGGATTTGACCATTAGTTTGGACGGCGCCTTCTTCGACGATGGAACGTTTGTTGGGCCCGACCAATCCGGTTTTTTCGACAGATTCAAGGCGCAGGTTACCGCCAAACAAGACGTAATGAACCAGGTGCTTGACGGCGTCGCAAAAGGGCAGAGCGTCGAGTCAATTGCTGATCAGTTGAAAGCTTCCGTCCCGTCGACGGGTGGGCTCTTGGAGCGCACTCTGCAGACAGCTACTCCCGCTGATTGGTACCAGTTTTTCAGGAGTCGGGATGTGTCGTCATTTTTGTCGACTCGCGCTGCGTATGGAGATGACAAAGCCGTAGACTTCGCAAAGAAAGCGCGCTTTGAACATCTTCCGAATTTTGTCAAGGAATGAGCCGGAGATCTACAGTCATGGACGTCAACAAATGGCGGCGTAACCTTGAGATAGTAACCAATTTGGCGGTTCTCATATCCTGCGTTACCGCGACAGCGCTGCTGATTAGGAGTCGTACTACTGTCTCCTCGTATCCTCCTCGGGCCTTGGCGAGCACAATTCCCAGCGGCATAGCGCGCGGGGATACGTTTCCGGCAATAGAGGGCATAAAACTCGACGCGACTGACCGCACATTAATTCTCGCTTTGAACACTGGCTGTCATTTTTGCGAGGAAAGCTTACCTTTTTACAGAAGGCTACCGACAAACAAATCGCAAACCGCCAAGAGGACCCAGATTCTCGCCATATTCCCAAATGAGACGGACGAAGCACGGAAATTTCTTACTGCCGCCAAGCTTGAATTTCCAGTATTCGGCGGGCAGGACTTCGCGAAATTAAGAATCGCGGGTACTCCGACTCTAATTCTGTTGAACCGTGATGGAAAAGTGCAGAGCGTCTGGCGGGGCGAGTTGTCCGCTAGCGATCAGGACAAGGTCTTGTCTGCCGTTGCGTCTGGAACGTATTAGCTGCTTTTTTTGAAGTGCCGAGTTCCGTTGTGAGCGTACTGTCGGCGCGATTCGGATGGGACGAAGGTCGATAGGAGGTAGGGCATGCGCAGGGAGAATGCAACGAAACAGGGTTCCATCATAAGCTTGGTGACCCTTAGAAACCTGCTCTTCCTGGTTGGGGGCGCGCTGCTTTTACTCTTGCCCTCTGCGCGCCAGGCTTTCGCCGTTATCGTCTCGTGCAACGGTTGCACCTGCGTTGACATAAGCGCCGGACGACTCCCCGCTTTTTGCAGCGCCTCCGCGTACTGCGCGCCGGAGAATAGGTGGATTCTCGACTCGGCCACTGCCGAATTCGAGTGTTACGGCGTGGATCCCCCGATGGTCTTTCATAAAGCATCGACGAACGGAGCGATAGGAGGCCAGAGCATTTACGGTCAGAGCATCAACTCAGTGACCGTACCTGGGGATTGCCCGAGTAGCTGGACCTACTCGCAGTGCGACGGATATCAAACTGGCGGATCAAGCGGCGACGAGAGCTGCTGTTATGATTACTAGCCCCGCGCACATCGACATCCGCAGCGGACTTTTGTTTTTTCCCTTCGGTGCGTCTAGCCCGCCGGCTTGGCCTTTGCAGGCGATGTCTTTTTCGAAAGCGATCGAATGTAGTTGACCATGTTCCAGATTCCGTCCGGTTTCTGGCGGTCGCCTTCGCTGGGCATGTCGCCCTTTCCTTTTTGAATGATGTAGAACATTTCGCCGTCGGTCACATCCTTCAGCGACGCCGCGTCGCGATAATCCTTCAGATTTAATTTCATGTCCGCGGCCAAATCGCCTTTGCCGTCGCCGTTCGCGCCGTGGCACATCGCGCAATCGTATCCGTACATCTGTTTTCCCGCGGCAATCGACGCCGCAGTCGCCTTGACCGGATTAGGCTGCTTCGCAATATCGGGGGGAATCACGAATTGGGCAGGCGCCGGAGCAGTTTTTCCCGCCTGCGCCGCGGGCTTTTCCGTTTGTTGCGTGGGATTCGCTGCCTGACTGGGTTTGCTTCCTTGTTGCGGGAAGCCTGCGATTGCGAAAAGCATCAGAGCCGAAAAGACTGCAAATTCCTTCCACATAGCGAGCTCCTGCGTACAGCGGACGTCGAGTGGCGCTATTCTACGCCCGTCAGTCAAGCGCGCAAAGCCTAAGTCTGCCGCCTGCGCGAAAGGCGTTTCTCTCGCGCGGCAATCCACACCCACGCGCAAATCTGCGCGAACGTCCCCGCCGCCGTGTCGAGCAGCACGTCGGCGAATTCCACGCCGCGCCCGGGAACGAAAGACTGATGCAGTTCGTCCACGCAGGCATACGCAAAAACAATCAGAATCGCCGCCAGCGCCCAAGTAATTCTGAATCCCGGCCGCCCGTTCCGAATTGTGCGCAGCAATAGCAGGCCGAAGACAAAATACTCGAAAAGGTGAGCGCATTTGCGGATGAAATCATGCGCGTGAATCAGAAAGATAAACGGCGCGTGAGGGAACAGGAACCGCAGAATCGGGAAAATGATGCGCGAAGTGTTCGCGGCCGTGAACCAGTGCGTCGAAAAAGTCCAGATCAGCGCGGCCCACAGGAACAAAGGCCACTGGCGCGCAATCCAGCGCAGCTTACTCAAGGCGGTAATTCGGAGCCTCGCGCGTGATGATCACGTCGTGCACGTGGCTTTCTCGCAGGCCCGCTGAAGTGATGCGGATAAATTTCGCGTGCTCCTGCAACTCCCGAATGCTCCCCGCTCCGCAATAGCCCATGCCGCTTCGAAGGCCGCCGACCAGTTGCTCGACAAGCCCGGAAAGAGGCCCTTTATAGGGGACTTGTCCTTCGATTCCTTCCGGCACTGATTTCCCGCGTTCCGCGCCTTCCTGCGCATAGCGGTCCGCTGATCCCGCCTCCATCGCGCCCAACGAACCCATGCCGCGATACGATTTGTACGTTCGCCCTTGGTATAAAATCGTTTCGCCGGGAGATTCCTCGGTGCCCGCGAAAAGTCCGCCAATCATCACCGCGGACGCGCCAGCGGCCAGCGCCTTCGTGATATCGCCCGAAAATTTGATTCCGCCATCGGCGATAATCGGCACGCCTGTCCCTTGCGCGGCGCGCGACGTTTCCAGAATCGCCGTGATTTGCGGCACGCCGGCGCCCGTCACCACGCGCGTGGTGCAAATCGACCCCGGCCCCACGCCCACTTTTATCCCGTCGATGCCCAGAGATATCAATTCGCGCGCGCCTTCTTCCGTCGCCACGTTTCCGGCAAGAAGCTGCATTTCCGGCAGGCGGTGTTTCACTTTCTTGATGGCCTCCATCACGCGTACGGAATGCCCGTGCGCCGTATCGATCGCCAGTGCATCCGTTCCGGCTTTGGCCAATTCGACTGCGCGCTCCAGAAAATCCCCGGTCGCGCCAATCGCCGCGCCCACGCGCAGCCGCCCATGTTCGTCTTTCGCTGCGATGGGGAATTCGATTTTTTTCTGAATATCTTTGACAGTGATCAGGCCCTTCAGATTGAAATCCTTGTCGACCACCAAAAGTTTTTCGATGCGGTGCCGCTGGAGCAGTCGTTCTGCTTCATCCAGCGTGGTGCCCACCGCAACGGTAATCAGATTGTCCTTGGTCATCACCGCGCTGACGGGCTGGTCAAGATTGCGCTCAAAGCGCAGGTCGCGGTTGGTCAGAATTCCCACTAGCTTCGTTCCGCGCGTCACGGGCAGTCCAGACACTTTGTATTTGTTCATAATGTCGAGCGCGTGACGCAGCGACAGTTCCGGCGCAATCGTCACCGGGTCCACGATCATTCCGCTTTCCGATCGTTTCACGCGGTCGATTTCCTCCGCTTCGCGTTCCACGGTCATGTTGCGATGCACGAAGCCAAAGCCGCCCTGCCGTGCCAGCGCAATCGCCAGCCGCGATTCCGTCACCGTGTCCATCGCCGCCGCCACCACCGGGATATTCAGCGCGAGTTTGCGCGTCAGGCACGTGCGCGTGTCCGTTTCCGCCGGCAACACAGATGACTTTCCCGGCAGCAGCAGCACATCGTCAAAAGTCAGCGCTTCGGCAATATGTCCATCAGGATTCATTCCGCTCCTTGAATGTCGCGAAGAGATTTTTCAGGCCCTAAAAACGCCAAAGCCCAGCAAGGGTTGCTGGGCGCAAGTACAATTTTCCTGTGACAGAAATCCCCCATCAGTGAAGACCCATTGTATGCGCGCACACGCGCGAAATCAAGCGCGCCCGGTGGCCACGGGCTTTCGGCCTGTGCGCCCCGTGTTTTTTTGGAGTGCGGCGGCTCGACGCCGCTTTGCTTTTCGGTCCTGTCCCTTCC
>DASYYI010000058.1:0-7547 GCA_035933995.1 Candidatus Acidiferrales bacterium
ACGGCCATTCTTCCCATTCTCCGCGAGTTCGGCGCTGCGCTCCACGAAGTGAATATCGACGAAGACAAAGAATTGCGCGAACTCTACACGAACGACGTGCCCGTTGTTTTCATGGGCTCGCGCGAAGTGGCGCGCCATCAAGTCGACACAGTAAAATTTCGCAAGGCCCTCGAAGACGCCAAATCCTGATTTCACTTCCAAACGAAAAAATATGCCGCCATGCCGAATCCCACGATAATCACCAGTCTGCGTATGCTCTGCGGATTAATTTTCTGCGCGTAATACGCGCCGGCATATCCGCCCAGCGCCGCGCCAATCAGCATCACGACGGCTTGGGGCCATACAATTACCTTCGCGGAAATAAACAGAATCAGCGCCACGCCGTTCACCGCGCTCACAATCAGCGTCTTCATTCCATTCATGGCGTGAATATTCTCAACGCCCAATAGCGCCAGCATCGCGAGCACCAAGATTCCCGCTCCCGCGCCGAAATATCCGATGTACACGGCGATCACCAATTCCAGCAGCAAGCCGGCAACGAACAGGAGTCGCCTGCCGTTTACGTGGCCGCTTCGTCCGCGTACCCATTTCGTGATTCGTCCGCTGGCGGCAAATAGAAGTGTTGCGCCAAGCAGCAGCCACGGCACCAGCCGCATGAACGTGGCTTCCGGCGTGCGCAGCAGAATGTGCGCGCCAATCACGCCGCCGATCAAGCCCGTCAGCAGCAACGGCGGCAACAATCGCCGCGCGTCGGGCGTTTTCATCTCGCGCCAATAGGCTACTGTGCTCGCGATCGTTCCGGGCCACATGGCCGCCGTGTTGGTTGCATTCGCGGAGATGGGCGCGATTCGCACGAACAGCAGCGCCGGAAACGAAATGAAGCTGCCTCCGCCCGCGACGGAATTCAGCGCACCCGCGACCAGAGCAGCAAAGAAGAGGAATCCAGCCTCACCCAAAGACACGCGCAAGAATATCTTTTCCGCCCGATGGTGTCACTCGCGTTCTGCGCGGGTTGCCCGTCGAGAATTTCTTGCGGCGGCGATTGCTTGGGTGCCCCATGCTCGATTTGTGAGCGTGGGGCTTTTCTTTTGGAGTGGTGCGGACCGTCCTGCGCTCGAAGTGTCCGGCAATTTTAAAAACGCGAAAAATTGGCGATTAGAAACGTGATCGGCTGTTTGTTTTGTGCAAGTTAAGTCGGTGTCTAATTCCGGACACTGGCGATTAGAAATTGGCTCGTGTCCGTAGCGCAGAGCCTCGCCGTTTGAGGTTCTGCGGCCTTTCGCGTCTGTTTGACGTTCTGCGGATTTCATGTCTCTGGCGTTCTCGGGCAGTCTTGACGGTTCTTGGCTGGCTTCTGGGGCGTTGTACCTGACTCGTGCCGCCGCTCGCGTCATCGTTCGGGTCGTAGTTTGGGCCATCGCTCGGGCCATCGCTCGCGTCATCGAGTTTTCGCTCTCCACGACGCTAGCACGATGCGCGTCGCAGCGATAGACGTGGCGGCTGTGGAAAGGGGAGGCGCTGTGACGAGCAGTTAGCGGTTCGCGAAAACGAAAATTCGCGTCGATGAGGCGACGCGATAGGAAGATTGTCAACACGGGGAACGCAAGCACATCTGATTTAGTGCGGCAGAGATAACGTAACGATGATATATATGTGCGTGTACCAGCATGGCGCTTGGAGGTGGTTGAACAGTGCGGATTTCCGAGGTCACAATCGAGAACCTTAGGACTTTCAAGAAGGAGACAATTCGATTCGGGAACTACGTTTCTCTAGTTGGGCCAAATGGAGCCGGCAAGTCAACGGTTCTGACCGCCTTAAGGATATTTTTTCGAGATACGGCAGACACGGTCACAGACCTTCAGACGCTCGGGAAGGAAGATTTTCACAACAAAGATACAACAAGGGAAGTTGTCATCACGATCACATTTGAGGATCTCGACGAAGAAGCGCAGAGAGATCTTCAACACTATTATCGGCACGATAAGTTGGTCGTTTCAGCGGTCGCCCATTGGAATGGGGAGCGGGCCGAAGTTGTTCAGTACGGCGAGCGCCTTGGCATCAAGGCATTCCGCGCATACTTTGAAGCCGAGAAACGTCGGGTCAACGCGACTGAACTGAAGGAAATATACAATGGGCTGTGTGCCTCACGTGTTGGCCTGCCAGCGCCGAAGTCGAAAGCGCAAATGGCGGAAGCTCTTGTGGCCTATGAAGGGGACCATCCAGACGAACTCGAGTTGTTGCGAAGTGAAGATCGCTTCTATGGCTTCACGGGAGGCTCGCTCCTTCAAAAGTACATCCAGTGGGTTTTCATTCCTGCGGTAAAAGATGCGTCAACCGAAAATGCTGAAAACAAGAAAAACGCCTTCCGGCTTCTCTTAGAAAGAACGGTCCGCTCAAAAATCTCATTTGAGGATGTGTTGGAGCAGATAAGACTTGAGACCAAAGAAAAGTACAAGAACATCCTAGAAGAAGGTCGGGATGTCCTGCAGGCGCTTTCTGTATCCCTCACGGACAAACTAACAAAGTGGGCGCACCCCAACGCTAGTCTTAGAGTGCAATGGGAGGACGACACTTCAAGCCACGTCAAAATCGACGGGCCTCTCGCCTGTGCGTTAGGCAAGGAGGGGACATTCGAAGGAGATTTGTCCCGGTTCGGACATGGATTCCAACGGTCATACCTTCTCGCTCTTCTCCAAGAACTGGCTGGCTGCCCGGATACAGGGAATCCGCGGCTCATCCTCGGCTGCGAAGAGCCCGAGTTGCACCAGCATCCTCCGCAGGCGCGTCATTTGGCAGACGCCCTTCACGTCCTTGCTGGGAGGAACGCGCAAATTGTATTGTCCACTCACTCACCTTTTTTCGTCCGCGGCCTGACTTTTGACGACGTGCGATGTGTCCGCTACGACCACGGAAGGCAGGAGTCGTCTGTTCGAGGTTTGAACCTGACTGAGGTCTCGCAGGCGATTGCTGCTGCATTGGGTGAGAACCCAATCCCGGCCACTGGTTTGGAACTTAAGGTTGAGGAAGCCCTCCAGGAACGGGTTGGGGAAATGTTCTTCGCTCCAGCGCTGGTTTTCGTCGAAGGAATAGAAGACATCGGCTACTTGCAGACATACATAACGCTGCTGGAGCTGCGGGAGTCATTGCATGGGTTAGGCTGCCATGTGATCCCGACATGCGGCAAGAACGCCATGATTCGCCCGATTGCGATAGCTAACCAGTTGGGAATTCCAGCATTCGCTGTCATAGACGCAGACAGCAAGAAAACCCGAGGTCGGGCTGACGAGCGAGATAACCTCGCAATCATGCGCTTGTGTGGAATCGCTGACCCCGAGGCCTTTCCGGAAAACACGCTCTTTTCTGCCAACCTCTGTGTATGGCCGACCGAGATTGGCGATGTGGTGCAACGGGAAATCGGGGCGGACTGGGAGCAATTTGCAAATGCGGTGACCCAGAAAAAAGGCATCCACAGCAACCACGGTAAAAACCCGATCTTTATAGGTTTGGTGCTTTCGGCCGCGTGGCAGGCCGGAAAGAAGTCGCCTTCGCTCGAGAACCTCTGTCGGCAAATCATGGCGTTCGCTACTCGAGCCGCAGCCGCAGCGATGCCCAAGACCGAGTAAACTGAGCGCTAGGCTGTGCGAAGCCGATTCGAAACTCTAGGGAGGGGGATTCGAACCCCCGATTCGGGACTTAGCCCGAATACCTGCTTATCAGGCAGGTGCCTTAAGCCACTCGGCCGCCACCCCTCCGGAGAGCTAACTTATGCCCTGCCGCCCCAATTCGTCAACCACCTCAGCGCCGCGACCGCGAACCGCCTCTGCTTTCCACAGCCGCCACATCTATCGCTGCGGCTCGCGGCGTCTGTTAAGCGGCTTCGACGGTGAGTTTCAAGCCGATGGCTTTGGTGACGGCGACCAGCGTCGACAAGCGAGGGTTTCCGTGAGCGGACAAAGCGCGATAAAGACTCTCGCGCTCGACGCCCGCGGCTTTAGCCACTTTGGCAATGCCTTGCGCCTGAACGAGGTGACGCAAAGCGATGAGTAGGACGCGAGGTTCGTCCTCATCTTCCAACGCCGCTTTGAGATACTCGGCGGCAAATTCCGGGTCTTTGCGAAGGCGGCGAACCACAGCTTCGTCGTGCGAGGCACTCGTTTTACGCTTCATTGGGTTCCGGTCCTTTCTTTGTAGTCCTTGAGGTACCCTAACGCCCGGTCAATATCCGAGGATTGTTTTCGTTTGTCGCCGCCGCAGAGGAGCAATACACAATCCTGCCGAGCGTCACGTAATACACCCGGTAGCCGGGTCCCCAATCGATTCGCAACTCGCAGAGGCCCTGACGCAGCGGCTTGCAATCGCCAAAATTCCCGGCCGCGAGCCGGTTGATTCGCGTCGCGATCTTGGCCTGTGTACGGGCGTCAGGGAGCTGCGAAAGCCAATCATCAAAAACGTCTTTTCCGGCACGTGTGATGTAATGGCGGACCTCGATCACGATTTCCAGTGTAACTTATAAATCACAGGTTGGCAAGTTGCTAGAACCCCCCACGCTCACAAAACGAGCATGGGGCACCCAGCAAAGCAGATTCCTCGTCGCATGGCTCCTCGGAATGACAGCGTTATGAGCGAAGCATTGGGCGGGTTGAACCCCGCCCCTACGAAAAGCGAAAGGCCGCGGAACTTCACAAATCGAGCATGGGGCACTCAGCAAAGCAGATTCCTCGTCGTCCCGATAAAAAGCATCGGGACTCGCTCGGAATGACACGTGAAACGGTGTCATTTCAAGTCGGGGGGAAGCTGGTGTTGCAGATGAGCAAGGAGCCGCTAAAAGGTGAGGCGGGCGCCGAGTTGCGCGGCGAAGGGGATGCCAACCGTCGTGCCGGGGCCGAAGAAATCGCCGAGGCCGCCGGCAGGGACACGCAACTGATTGAGGCTGGTAATGGCTTGCGTTTGCGTGCAGGAAGGATCCAGGCAGAACGCAGTGGCGTTCGTCAGATTGTTGACGGGCGTGGGCAGCGCGGCGAGATTCGTGACGTAATTCGCGCCAGGATTGTTGCGGTTGAAAAGGTTGAAGAACTCGACGAAGGGCGTGCCCGTGAAGCGTTCGCCGATTTTGAACGGGCGGCTGACGCGCATATCGATTTGAATGTAAGGCGTCCCGCGAAATTGATCCATGGTGGTTTGCACGCCGTTGATCACGGCGCGATCATCGAGCGCATCGCCGACTCTGTTGACGTCAACGGGAGTGGTGATGGTGAATGGGCGCGCGCTTTCGAATTGCGAGAGCGTGCTTATTTCGACGCCGCCGGGCACGTAAACGATGCCCCCGATCACCAGGCGATGGCGAACATCTTCGCCCGAGGGGCCGTAATCGCCTTTGGCAAACGCGTTGAGGGGATTGCAAACGCCATTCACGTAATCGAAAAGCTCGCCGAGAATGCAGCCCCAGGTTTTCGCGCTGGCGAGCGTGTAGTTGACGATCAGATTCGCGCGCCGCGAAATGTTTCCCTGCAAATGAATGGAGAGCGCGTCGTAGCTGGAGCGATTGTCGGAGCGGAAAACGGTCAAGTCCGGGACAGCGTTCATCTGGTCCGCTTGATAATTTGGATCGGACGTTGGAATCGTCGGCGAAAATAGCGTGAAACCTGCCTTGTATTCATAGCGGCGATAGCCGTGGACGCCTTGTTCGTGCGTCCAATCGGCGCTGGCGATCCAATTCTTGTTGAAAGCGTGTTCGACACCGGCGCTTGCGTGCAGGGCATACGGAGTTTTGTAATGCGGATCAATGATGGCGCCCGCGCCGCCGTTGGATGCGCCGGGAATGCAGCCGGAATCGCCGGGATTCACGCACGGTCCCGGGGCCGTGTTCACGGCCTGAAACGCGGTGACCCAGCCGTTCTGCGCGAGGTCGTTGTAATACAGGCCGATGCCAGCGCGAATCACGGTGCTCTCGGATTCTCCGGGCGAATACGCGATACCGAGGCGCGGCGCGATTTGACCGCGATAATCGTGGGGCGCGCCGTTGATGAGCGGAATTTGCAACGCGCGCAGCGTCAAAAACGCGGGATTTTGCAATTGCGATTGGCCGGAGGCGGTGAAGAGGCCGAAAGTCGTATCGTAGCGAATTCCCAGATCAATGGTGAGATGCGGGGTGACGCGCCAGAAGTCTTCGGCGTAAAAACCGAGGCGCTGGACGTTTTGCGAAAAGCTGCCATTGGCGGCGGGAGTGAATGCGCACTGGATTTGCGAAGCGGCCGACGGCGGCGTGGCGCATTGCGAGCTGAAATAAAATTGCGAAGGATTTGTCGCGTAAAAATTCGGATCGCTCGGATAACTGATCAGCGTTTCAGCAGTGCCGGAGAGCGCGCCGCTGAGAACGGGTTCATGGATGAAATCGATTCCGAAGCGCGGATTGTGCCTGCCGGTGGCGTGGCTCACGTCGTAGCGGAACTGATATTTCTCCTGATTGCGCAAGACCGGAAACGCGGTGATGGGCGTGACGAATTGATTGTCGCCGAACGTTTCGAAGCCGGAAATGGTTTGGAACGTAGAGCTGAAAGGAAACGCGAGCGCAAAACCGAAATTGGAATTGCGGACTTCGGTCAAATGCAAGCCGCTGGCATCGAAAGTGAATGAGCCAAGCCAGGTGGGACTGAACGTGAATTGATTGCTGATGACCATATTCAGATAATTGCTGTGCCAGTTGGCGCCGGTGGATGGGAGAGTGGCCTGCTGAACGGCGAAATTTCTGGTGGTGTAGTTGTCCTCCGAGGCGCGCAAGAACCATTGCGAACGAGCGGCCTGCGCCCAATCGATTCGCGCACTGCCGAGGTAATCGCGAAACGGAACGGGAACGTTATTGGGAACGGCGATGGAACTCACACCGGGAATCAAGCCTTGAGCCGCAAGGGAAGCGAGGGCATTGAATTGCGCGAGGCTCGCCGGGCTGTAAGCAATGCTGGCGTTTTCGTGAGCGTACTCGAAAGAGGTGAAGAACCACAGCTTACTTTTTGCGATGGGACCGCCCAGCGTGGCGATGTAATCCTGAGAAGAGAAAGGCTGCTTGGGCAGCGGCGCGGGATTTTCGATGGGATAACGCGCATCGAGAGCAGCTGCGCGTTCGGTAAAGGCAGCGTCGCCGTGCCATTGGTCGGCGCCGCGCTTCGTGGTGATGACGACGGAGCCGCCGACGGTGCGGCCAGTGTCCGCATTTTGCTGCGAAGTTTCAACAGCGAATTCCTGAATGGCGTCAGGCGAGAAATTCTGGAGGAAGCCGCCGATGTAGTCATCAGAATTGTCGCCGCCATCGACGTTGAGAACGTCGTTGAGTCCTGAACTGCCGCCGAAAGAAACGGCAGTGATGCGCGCTTTGGTGGGATCCGAAGGTTCGACGGGTTCGGTGCCGGGAACGAGAAAGGCGATGTTGGCAAAGGTGCGATGCGCCAGAGGAATGTTTGCGAGGTCGTGCGCGGATACCGCACCGCCATGAACGGCGCTGGTGATATCGATGGGCTCGGTGGTGATGGAAGAAGCTTCGGCGCGGACGGTGA
>DASYYI010000059.1:0-2017 GCA_035933995.1 Candidatus Acidiferrales bacterium
CTCGAGAAATGGATCGACCAGCAGCTCAATTACAATTCAATCGATGATTCGGCTCTGGACGCCAAGCTCGCGGAATTCAAAACCCTCAAAATGTCCTCCGAGCAGTTGCTGAGTAAATATCCGCCACCGAATCAGGCCGCCAAACGTCAGGGTCTGACGCCCGAGGAAGTTCGCCAGCAATATCAGCAGGAAATGCAATCCAAGCGTCAGGAAATGCGCCAGCAGGGAATCGACCCGTCCATGATTCAATTCGAAACCATGCCGGGGCCGCAGCGCATTCAAGCGGAACTCGACCTCGCAACCATCGATCGCGCGATTTACAGCAATCGCCAGCTTTACGAAGTAATGTCCAATTTCTGGTTCAACCACTTCAACGTCAACGTCACAAAAGGCGCCGACCGCTGGCTGCTCACCGATTATGTCGAGCGCACGATTCGGCCCAACGCCATGGGCAGGTTTGAAAATCTGCTGGATGCCACGGCCAAAAGTCCAGCGATGCTTTTTTATCTCGACAATTGGCTCAGCGCAGATCCGATTGCTTTCCAGCACATGCAACAGGAACTCGCTCTGCGCCGCCAGCGTTTCCAGGGCCTGTTCATGGGCATGGAGATGCCCGCGCCGCGCCAGTTCCCGCAGGCAGGCCGCTTTCCGAATGGCCGGCCGCCGCAAGGTCCGCCCAAAAAACAGGAGCGCGGCCTCAATGAGAATTACGGCCGTGAAGTGATGGAACTCCATACCGTCGGCGTAAACGGCGGTTACACGCAAGCGGACGTAATTCAAATGGCCGATTGCCTTACCGGTTGGACAATTCGTGCGCCGCGCAAGGACCCGCAATTTTTCTTCGACGACCGCATCCATGACCGCTCCCCCAAGATCGTCATGGGCAAAACATTTAATTATGGAGGAATGAAGGACGGCCTCGAGGCTCTGCACATGCTTGCCACCAGTGACGCCACTGCTCATCACATTTCCTTCGAGCTCGCGCAGCATTTCGTCTCCGACAATCCGCCGCAATCGCTCGTCAATCGCATGGCGCAGACTTTTCTTTCGAGCGATGGCGACACGCGCGCTGTCCTGAGGACCATGATTTATTCTCCGGAGTTCTGGTCGCGTGACGCGTATCGCGCAAAAGTGAAAACGCCCTTCGAAGTAGCCGTCAGCGCGGCGCGCGCCCTCGATGCGCAAACCACGATTTCTCCGCAGCTCGTTCAATGGGTCGGCCGCATGGGTGAGCCGCTCTATCAATGCGAGCCGCCCACGGGCTATGCCGACACAGCGGATGTTTGGGTCAACGCTGGCGCTCTTCTCAATCGCCTGAATTTCGCGCTGACGCTTGCTACCAATCACATGCCCGGCGTGGACACCAATCTTCCTGGTTTGTTTGGTCAGGACGCAGACTCGGATCCAAGTTTGGTCCTCTCTCGCGCTCTCGGAGATTTTCTCGGCGGTCAGGTATCCGTGCAAACTAAGGACACGCTCGAAAAGCATCTCTCCGATCCGCAGATTCTTCAGGCGCGCCTCGATGATCCAATCAAGCACGTAAACCAAGGATTGATTGCCGGGCTTGTGCTCGGCGCGCCCGAATTTCAGCGCCGCTAGCAGTGCGGTGTTGCAAGGAGAAAATATCATGAGAATTTCGCGGCGAATTTTCCTGAAGAGCGGCGGCGTGGCCATGATCGGCATGACCGCCATGCCCTCATTTTTGCAGCGCGCGATTGCCGATACTCCCGCGCCGAATAAAAAGAAGCTCGTCGTTCTCTTCCAACGCGGCGCGATGGACGGTTTGAACGTCGTCGTGCCTTTCGCCGAGCCAAATTACTACCGCTTGCGCCCCACTATCGCAATTCCTCAACCGAAGAACGGCGGTGCCGATGCCGCAATCGATCTCAACGGCTTTTTCGGTTTGCACCCAAGCTTGCAGCCGCTCGAGCCTCTTTTTCATTCCGGACAGCTCGCTATCGTGCAGGCAGTCGGCTCGCCTGATCCCAGCCGTTCGCACTTCGACGCGCAGGATTTC
>DASYYI010000067.1:0-6633 GCA_035933995.1 Candidatus Acidiferrales bacterium
ATGATCACGAATGGATATTTGCTGGTCGCGGATCGCATCGAGCGGTTGAATGCGGCGGGTCTTGAGTTCCTGCAAATCAGCATCGACAACGCACAGCCCGACGAAGTCTCGAAAAAGAGCCTGAAGGTGCTGGACCAAAAGCTGGAACTGCTCGCCGAGCACGCCGATTTTCACGTCAACATCAATTCCGTGCTGGGCAGCGGCATCCATCATCCCGAAGACGCACTCGCTGTCGCCCGCCGCGCCATCGAATTGGGATTCACGTCCACGGTCGGCATCATTCACGATGGCAATGGCCAGCTCCAGCCCCTTGCGCCAAACGAGCGCGAGATTTTCGAGGAAATCATGCGCCTCGGCAAACGTTCGTTCTCACGCGTCAATTCGTTTCAGCACAATATCGCCGCGGGACGCGAAAACAATTGGCGCTGCCGCGCCGGCTCGCGCTACCTCTATATTTGCGAGGACGGCTTGGTTCACTATTGCTCGCAACAGCGAGGCTATCCCGGCATACCACTCGCGGAATACACCGCCGAGCGCCGCCATCGCGAGTTCTACACGAAAAAATCCTGCGCCCCGCACTGCACCGTCTCCTGCGTTCATCAGGTCGCGGTCCTCGACAATTGGCGCGGCCCACAAACCATCGATTCAGACACAGCCCCGGCACCACAAGCATTGGTGCAAATGTCACAGGGTCGCGCCCGAGATTAACTGCCTGCCGGCCGGTCGGCGTTAGAGACCGGCACATCAAAACTGACCTTGATTCACCAATTGCTTTCGTCGGCGGCGATTCTGCGATAAAGTAGCAAGAGGTTCGCCATATCTTCGCCTGGAGGATCGGTGGGCGTAATGCAAGTCCTGGTCGCAGCGCTGTTGGCTCTGGTGCTCTTGCTCGCCATCGGCGTGGTTTGGCTTTCCACACGGCGCGCCGACTCCTCGAAAAACGATTTCGCCACTCTGCGTCAGGAGATGCAGGCTGCCCTTCTGTCTCACTCCCAGTCCGTGAATACGCAGATGGGGCAAACGCTGCAGACGGTTCTTCAGCAGCTAGGACAAGTTAGGTCTTCCGTGCAAGAAGGCCTCTCAAATTCAGGGCAATTGGTTTCCCAAGCGCACGCTGCCGTGGCGACCGAATTGCGGAATTCGCAGGAAGTGCTGGGTCGCGTGGGCAAGCAGTTGGGAGAAATTCACCAAGCGGGACGGGATCTGTCCCAAGCCACGCAAACTCTGCAGAGCGTCTTGGGCGGAGCAAAGACGCGCGGCTCGCTGGGCGAAGTCGCGCTCGAAACTCTTCTGGCCGACGCCCTGCCGCGCAGCGCTTATGAAACACAATACCGTTTTTCGACCGGCGCAATCGTCGATGCCATTGTTCGCACCGGAGGAAAATTCGTTTCGATTGACTCGAAGTTTCCGCTCGAAGCGTACCGCCGCATCTTGGACTCGGGTGAAGATGCGCGGAAAGAATTTTTTCAAGTGGTGCGGAAGCACGCGGAATCCGTTGCGGAAAAATACATTCTTCAGGACGAAAATACACTCGATGTGGCGCTGATGTTTGTGCCGTCCGAAGGCGTTTACTATGAACTGCTGATGACGTCCGACGTAAAGCTTGGCCGCCTGGACGACCACTGCCGTGGGAAAGGTATTTTGCCTGTTTCACCCAACACGCTTCACGCGTACCTAAGCGCGATCATGATGGGACTCAAGGGTATGCAAGTGGCCGAGAACGCCAAACATCTTCTAGCCGGTCTCGCGGGTCTTCAGGGCCAGCTCGATTCATTTGCCAAAGTTTACGACACGCTCGGCGGCCATCTTCGCCACGCGCAACAGTGCTACGACGAAGCAGAGCGCAAGCTCGATCGCACGCAAGGAAATCTGGAACAAATGGCGCAAGGCGCACTTCCCGAAATCACGGAAAAGGCACTCGAGGCCGCATCCATAGATTGATTCTGCCCACCCCTTTCCTCATTGCCCATTTAAAACCTCGCCAGCCGCTCGAATCAGCGCCTGCAGATCGCTTGGTGGATTCGCCGTGCTGATTTTCGCAAATTCTTTTCGCGCCCCTCGAATATCAGCGTGCCCAGAGCGCAATTTTGTCAAAATCTTGTCGATGTGCCGTTTCGCATCACCGTTAGCCAGCCTATCCGCGGCTTGCAGGAAATGCCGAGCCTCTTCTGCATTTGGCGGGTCTGGTTTCGATTCAAACGTAACCGCGTACGAAAAATCTCCCGCGCGCAGCCCTTTCACTTCGAGCGTCGCGGAGTTGTCCGCCCCGCCGCGCGTCCTCAGATGCTCGCTTACGCCGTGCTTGAATCCCACAATCTCTGGGCTCATATTTCGCACATCCAGTTCGACTGGCTGCGCCGCCCCGCTCACGTGCAGAACCAGCTTCGCTTTCTTTCCCGGCCTCACTCCGTCATAAGGTGGATAGAGAACGACGTCCACAAACGTGATTTGCGCCGACACTTCGGATGCGCCAGATTTCACGGCAAGCTGCACATTTCCCGGCGCGGTCTTTGAGGACGCCAGAATCACAAGCTCGCCGGGCGAAGCCGCCAGCACGAATGCGGACTTTCCATCCAACTCAACTCGATTTCGATCCGCATCGCCGGAAAATCCACTTCCGCTTACCGCAAAGCGATCCTTGAGCGCGGCCATCGCGGGCACTGTGGCGATCTCTAATTTCTCCGCATTCGGCCGATGCACTACATCCGCGGCGGCGGCCATCTCCGTTCCCAGAATTCGCGCGATCAGAACTCCTGCGTCGGGTGGCACCAAGAAATGAGCGCGGCCGCTTTCATCCGTGGTCACCACTTCACCATTGGACAATATGACCTTGACTCCCGCGACGATGCGTCCATCTGCCGAGAGGACTGCCAACGTCGCAGGCCATCTTGATGTCAATTCCAACGGCAGCACAATTTGTTCCGGCGGCGCTTGCGGCGGGGTTTGCGTAATCGGCGTTACGACAATCGGTAGCGCGCCAATCACCACCAACCATGCAGCACACAATCCGCGTATCATGACGTGATTCTACCGTGCCGCGCCTCGGCGGTCGAATCTCTGGGCCATCAGCGCACAAGGAAATCGCGCATCCTCCGTTTCTTGAACTCGGCTGACGTGTTTGTTAGCCTTACCTGCGCTTACGCCCGTATCGCCGTATTCCCCAGCGGCGTCGGATGCGAACGCGCGTTTCCATTTCATGTCCAATCGTAACACCCGAGGTTTTTTTGATCTTCTACCCGCCTGGTGGAGACACAAAGGCTCGCTGGCAGTGAGTCTTGCCATCACTCTTTTCGCCATTTTCGTATACTTCACCACGTTTATCGGCGAGCGCCCCACGCCGATCTTCGATTTCGTTTCGCGCCTGGAACTAAACAGCTTGGACACGCGCTTCCGCTTTCGCGGCCGCCAGCATCCCGATCCACATATCGTGATCGTCGATATCGATCAACGCTCGCAGGAGGTTCTCGGCCGCTGGCCGTTCCCGCGCCAGAATTTCGCGCGCATGCTCGACAACCTTCGCCAGGATGGCGCAAGCGTCGTGGCTTTCGACATCACTTTCAGCAAGCCGGACGAAACCCTCGGACCTTTGCGGGATTTTCAAACGCAGCTCGCGACGGAGAAAAAAGAAGGCAAGCCCGTCGACCCTGCACTGATCTCCGCGATTGACGAACTCCAGAAGCGCTACAACTACGATCAACAATTCGCCGACGCTATCCACCGATTCGGCCGCGTCGTCCTCGGCAACTATTTTCTGTACACCGAAGCGGATTTACAGGGCGTCCCGCAACAATCTCTGAAGCATTACGCTGACCTCATCTCGTTCTTTCCCTATCCGCAGGTGCGCGCGCTCCAATCGGCTGGTGGACCCACCAGCTACGTGCGGCTGATTCGCGACTACGCTGATTTCGATCTTGTGCCCAAAGGAGCCGAAGCGAACGATGATCTTTTCACCGGAGCCCTTGCCTCGGATCGCGCCGGCTCTGGTTTCTTCAACGTCATGCCCGATCCGGACGGCGTGGTTCGGCGAGCACTGCTTGCACTACCTTACGGCACCGACCCAGATCCATCCAATTGGGATTTCTACGCCTCAATTGACGTCCAAGCCATCCGCCTTTTCCTGAATCTCCCCGACCAGCAAACCGTTCTCGATTACGGAAAGGGAGGCATTGTGGCACTCGAATTCGGGCCGAATGTAACCGTGCATCCCGATCCGATCGGCCGCATGATGATTAATTATCAGGGCCCCTCGCACACATACCTGTACGTTTCCATCGCCGATGTCGTAAACAAAAGTTTTGCGCCCGGCACATTCAAGGGAAAACTCGTCCTGGTCGGAGCCTCAGCCACTGGCATCGGCGACTTACGTACTACCCCATTCGGCGGCCTCGACTTCCCTGGTGTGGAAATTCACGCAAACGTGATCGATAACATCATTAACCAGAATTTCCTCCACCACGGAGGCGCGCAAGTACTCACCGACCTTGCCATGATTTTTGTTTTTGGAATTCCCCTCGGCATATGGCTGGCGCTGGTCCAGCCGCGCTGGCTGATCGCCGGCTTGCTTCTGCTCGTGCCGTTCACGGCGCTCGTCTACTGGGCATTTCTTCATGGCTGGTGGCTGAATTTCATTGTGCCTTCACTTTTCACGCTGATTCCCAATGTCAGTCTCGTGGCGCTCTATCGCGTGCTGATTGAAGAGCACGAGAAACGGCGAGTCCGCGGCGCGTTTCAGCAATACGTCAGCCCTGAGGTGGTCCGCCGGTTACTCGACGACCCCAAACTTGTTGAGCCGCGCAGGACGGCCGTGACCGTCATGTTTAGCGATGTACGCGGCTTCACCACTCTGTCTGAGACGCTCGATGCGCAGGACCTAGCCGCTCTGTTGAATGGTTATCTGACAGAGATGACCAAAATCGTCTTCGACCGGCAAGGCACGCTCGACAAATACATCGGCGATGCGGTGATGGCGATTTGGGGAGCTCCATTCGAACAATCAAATCACGCCGACCTTGCCGCGCAGGCAGCCCTCGACATGATGGCGCGCCTCGCGGAGCTTCGAAAACAGTGGGAGAGTCGCGGCCAACCGATTCTTGATATCGGCATTGGGATCAACACAGGCATCGCTTCCGTGGGCAATATGGGCTCGGCGCTGCGTTACGGCTATACGGCCATGGGCGACTCCGTCAATCTCGCTTCGCGTCTCGAAGGTCTTAACAAGGAATTCTCAACGCATGTCATTCTCTCCGAGTCCACGTACATCGGCATGCACGATACTGGCTTTTTGGTTCGCGAACTCGATCTCATCCGCGTCAAAGGG
Organism: Candidatus Acidiferrales bacterium; assembly: GCA_035933995.1. Lineage (GTDB taxonomy): Bacteria > Acidobacteriota > Terriglobia > Acidiferrales > UBA7541 > DAHUXN01. Next base: position 5,318 of record DASYYI010000067.1, read on the forward strand.
AAGCTATTGCCGGTGACCATTTACGAATTGCTGGGCCGCCGCGAAACTGCTGGCGATCTAAATCAGCTGTGCGAGATCTTTACGAGCGGCCACGAAGCGTACAAGCTGCGGAAATGGAGGGAAGCAAAGGGCTATTTCGAGCACATCCTTACGCGCTGGCACAATGACGGACCAGCCAGCATCTTCCTCCAACGCTGCAACGAATATATTGCAGATGAACCCCCCGAGGATTGGGAAGGCGTTTACATCATGAAGCACAAATAATCACAGGATCGCCCAAGCCAGCGATAAAAACTTCTGCTCAAAGCGCGCCTGCCGCGACGCCAAACCGTAACATTCGGTCACAGGTCAATTGTCCAGCCGAACGACAAAGGCCACGACTGCGTCTTGGTCTTGAATTTCCGCCGCTAGTTGTTGCGCGGCAGCTTGGCTGGGAAAGCGTCCCACGCGCACACGGTAGAAAACACCATTCGGCAGCTCAAGAGTCGTGACGGTAACAGGTGAATACCGTGCGCCGAGTTGTTCACGCAGCCTTGTTGCATTCTGCTCCAACTGAAAGGCCCCGACTTGCACACCGAAAAATCCGACGTTGGGATTTGGCCCGGCAATGACGTCGAGACGCACGGGCGCCGTGCCCGTACCAATCATTCCGATAGCTACTGCCGCGGAATAAGAAAGATCGATGATGCGGTTGCCGACGAAAGGGCCACGGTCATTGATCCTGACTTCCACTTGTTTCCCATTACTGAGGTTCGTTACCTGCACCACCGCGCCGAACGGGAGGGTCCTGTGCGCCGCCGTGTACTGGAACATATTGTAGATTTCACCGTCCGAAGTGCGTCGCCCGTTGAATTGCGCGCCGTACCAGGACGCCGTCCCTTGTTCTGTGTATTGGCCGGAAAACACTGAAGAACCCTGAGGGGGTCGCACAGTTGGTTGCTGACCCGGAGGCAATGGCTGCGGTACGGGTGCCGGAGGTGGCGGATTCGCGGCTGGCCGCCGTGACGCGCACCCACTAAGCATCAACGCAATTGCCAGTCCATATGCAGCTACTCGATACGCGATCAATCTCCGGAGGGGCCGGAGCTTCACGATTCGCACCGCGCGCCACTAGTGTTTCTTGCGAGATGTTCTTCGACTAAGCACATGGTGCGAACTGTTCTCCTCGTGTGCTTCCAAACTTTTCCGGTATTATAGGAACGCGGCAACGCCGCAGCAAGGAAACCATTGCCACTTCCGCTTCGATGGCGTTTGAAACTAGATCGGTTGCGTGAAAACTTCTCCGCGATGTTTCACTCAAAGGAAACGCAGCGGCG
>DASYYI010000078.1:0-7503 GCA_035933995.1 Candidatus Acidiferrales bacterium
GAATCTCGACCGTGCCGCGATGACGGAACGTATTCTTGCAGCGCTCGAAAATCCGTACACGCAGATTCTGGCGCATCCCACGGGACGGCTTGTGCTGCGCAGGGATCCTTACGATTACGACATGGAGCGCGTTTTCGACGCCTGCCGCGCGCGCGGCGTCGTCGTTGAATGCAACGCGTATCCCGACCGGCTCGATCTGCGCGACGCGCATCTGCGTTTGGCCAAGCAGCGCGGAGTCAAAGTGGTGATTTCCACCGACGCGCATTCCACTTCGCAGCTTCGGGTCATGAAATACGGTGTGCAAACTGCGCGGCGCGGCTGGCTTGAAGCGCGCGACGTCATCAACACGTTGCCTTACGAAAAATTCCTTGCCGCGTTGCGCGCGAGACCCGGCATCGCCCAAAAGCGCCGCGCCAGTGCAGCGCCCAGGTAGCTCATTCGCACGCGTCTGATCCGCTCGCGTCAAACATTGCATTGATTTCGGCTCAAACGTCTGCTAAACATGTGCGGACATTCTCCCTAACAACCCATTCTGAACAACGGAGGCACCCATGGCCACACCAGCCACCACGGGCCCACGGAGTCGCGCGTTTCAAGCCAAGTACATAATTTTTCTCGCGTTTGCCGCGATGATCGTCATCGTTTGGATCACGCGGGACCGCTTCCTGCTGCAGCCAGGTTCCTTCCTGCGCCTGCGATACTCGCCCATTGCGCCGCTCATGTTCCTGCACGGAATCCCTGGGGCGCTCGCTCTTTTTCTGGGCATATTCCAGTTTTCCAACCGGCTGCGCGCGCGATTTCTGCAAGTGCATCGCGTCATGGGCCGAGTTTACGTTGGCTGCGTTGCCATTGCCGCGCCCGCCGCCGTGGTCGTTGCCACTAGGTTGCCGATTCCGACGCTGACGATGGCGTCAGTGATCCAGGCCACAGGTTGGATTCTGACGACGGCGACGGCCCTCTACTGCGTGCGGACCGGAAGAATCAGCCAGCATCGCGAGTGGATGATTCGCAGCTATCCATTCGCGGCCGTGTTTGTGTTCGTGCGAGTGGTCATCGCGATTCCGGCGGTCGCGCGTGCCGGAGTGTTGGGTCTTGCGGAGGTGGTGTGGAGTTGCATCGCCATCGCGTGTTTCCTGCCGTCGTTCATGATTGCGTGGCAGCATCTGGCCGCGAGCAAGAGGCCCGCAAAAGCGCGTGCCGCGTAGATAGGAGCTTCTGGCTCGCACAGTAGCCTTTCCGGCAAAGAAAGCCCCAGGCTTACAAAGCGAGCATGGGGCACCCGAAAGGCCAAACGCTGAAGTCTGTGCCACACGTCAGGAAAAAACCCCACGCTCACAAAACGAGCATCGGGCACCCCGAAAGAGCAAAGTCCACGGGCTGAAGCCTGTGCCACACGACGGGCGAGGCTGCCGCGCGATGCGTGGCACTGCGTTCAGGATGAACGGGCGCAGCAAGCAGCGCACCCGCGGCTTCCCTGCTGACGCCTTGCTTCGCGGGAACTTTTCCGCGATGATTCGCGTATCTTTGTTCAGGTTACATGTTCGGCATGCCACGAATCGCTCGGAGGACACTCATGCGCCGTTTTTACCTCGCAGCCTTCGCAATCGCAGGACTAGTTTTCGCCACGCTCGCGGTCGCCTTACCCGCGCGGGCGGAGGAATGGAATAAATCCTACAAACTGACCGGGCGGCCGAATCTTCGCGTCATCACCAACGACGGGCACGTCGATCTTTACACCTCCGACGGCGGGCAAATCGACGCGCACGTCACGACCACAGGATGGGCCATTGGAGATCGCGGCGTGAAAATCACCGAATCGCAAACGGGCAACAACATCGACCTCGAAGTGCACGTCCCGTCGTTCCACTTTTCCTTCGGCTGGAACAATCGCTCGGTGCGCATCGAGCTGCACGTCCCGCGCGATGCCGATTTCGACGTGGAGACCGGCGACGGCAGCGTCACTTCGCAAGCCTTCAGCGGCAATCTTCGCATTTCCACCGGTGACGGCAGCATTACCGCGACGGGCCTGAAAGGCGAAGTCCGCCTACACTCGGGTGACGGCCATATCGACGGAGAAGATCTCGACGGCTCACTTCACGCCGATTCGGGCGACGGACACATTCGAGTTCGCGGGCGCTTCGATAAACTCACTCTGGAATCAGGCGACGGCAGCGTCAATGCGGAAGCCGCCTCCGGCTCAAAAATTCAAGACGGTTGGTCGCTGCGCTCCGGCGACGGCAGCGTGACTGTCCGCTTGCCGGATGGCTTGAACGCCGACCTCGACGCGCACACGGGCGACGGCAGTATCACGCTCGATTTTCCGGTGACCGTTTCCGGCTCGCTTTCGCGCACAACGATTCGGGGCAAAATCGGCTCCGGAGGCCCGCCGTTGATGGTCCGTACCGGCGACGGCTCGATCCACATCGAGAAAATGTAGCCGTGAATTTTGTTTCGAGTTTCGATTTTCGCCGAGAGAGCTGCGGCATAACAGGAAGCCAAGGAAAATGCAGATTCCTCGTCGCGTGGCTCCTCCCTTCGCGAAAACGCTCAGGGCGGGCGGAATGACAAGGAATGGAGTTTTTCAAACAAGCGGTTAGGAGGTGTTGCATGCGCAAGGCGTCAATTTCGTTCGCGGCCCTAGCCCTTTTGTTTTCGGTCACTGCTGTAAACGCGAATCCGCGCGCCGGCGTTCGCGACGATTCCCAGTCCGGTCATGAGTGGTCCAAAACCTGGAGCGTTTCCCCATCCGCCGAACTGCGCCTCGATGCCGATCGCGGCAACGTTCACGTCTCGCAAATCTCCGGCAACTCGATTCGCGCTGTCGTGACCACAACGTACTGGCACATCTCTGAATCGGAAGTCGAGATTTCCTCGACGCAGGAGTCCAACAGCGTCGAAATCCGCATCCGCGTCCCGGAAGAGCATTTCCATTTCTTTCATCACTCCGCCTCGGTTGACATCGACCTTCAAGTACCCGCAGGCTCGCGGCTGGCTCTTCGCACCGGCTTCGGCAAAGTTCACGTGGTGGACTTCGACGGCCATGTGAATGCCGACACAGGCTTCGGCGACGTTGACGCGCGCGGCCGATTTGAATCGCTATCTCTGCGGACCGGATTCGGCACGATTCGCGCGGAAGCGAGCGCCGGGTCGCACGTCACACGCGATTGGCGGCTCTCTTCGGGATTCGGCGACATCAATTTGAGTTTGGCCTCCGATTTGAACGCAGACCTCGAAGCGCGCACTGGCTTCGGCCACGTGTCTTGCGACTTCCCCATCACTGTCAATGAAATGCGCAGCCGCTCCTCCATCAACGGACGCATCGGCTCCGGCGGCCCGGCCGTGAACATCGATACGGGGTTCGGCTCCGTGCACATTCGAAAAATATAGGATGGGCATTCTTGACATCGGCCGGAAGGGCCGCTAGTGTGACCCTCCTGAGGAACCCGGCGATTTCTGAACCACTCTCCACGAGAAGAACTCTTCTCGAACGCGCGACGGATGCGGTGCTCAGTCTGGGCCGTCCCGTGTTTTCGCTGGCCATCATCGGGCTGGGCATCGAGACGCTCGTGTGCGCGCAGCGCGCCATTTTCCTGTACCCGCTGCCATCCAACCCTCGGTTCAAAGCTGTCCCGGTGCTTCCCTTTCTGCCACCGATTCCCTGGCTTGCCTATTTGTTCGGCGCAATCCTGGTGATCTGCGGCGCGGGTTTGCTGTTCAAGCGCACGCTGCGAACGTCCGCGATGGTAGTGGGCAGTTTGATGTTTCTGGGCGCGGTAGTCCTCGGCGTGCCGAGAAATGCCGCGATGCCGGGCAGTATGGGCTTGCGCACACTTGTGTTCGAGCCTCTCGCGATCGCGGCGCTCGCTTGGCTCTTGCCCGGAGAAAGCGCGATGCCGAATTGGCTTGTGCTCGTGAGCCGCTATCTGCTCGCGGTGTCTTTCATCGTGTTTGGAGTGGACCATTTCCTCGCTCTGGCTCCCATCGGGACGCTGATACCGGCTTGGATTCCATGGCACGTGTTCTGGATCGGATTCTTCGGCGCAGGATTCATCGCTGCCGGCTTGAGCATCGCTTTCAACTTCCTGCAGCGCTGGGGCGCCGCATGTATCGGCCTCATGTTTGCGATTTGGGTGTTGACGCTGCATCTGCCCACGGTTCTCGGCCTCTACGTTCTTCCTGGCAAGCGAACAAGTGCCGGGCTATGGTCCAGCCTGCTCATCGCCGTCGCGCTGTGGGGAGGCTCGTGGGCGCTGGCCCTCGCCGCGCCCGCTCGCAAGCGTTCGTAATTCGCTCCGATTCGCCCTCAGAGCGCCGTCCGGGCGCCTGCACGATTTTTCACATTTTTGCCCGCGACTTTCCCTCTCGGCTGTATGTTCCGGGCGACAGTGTCACCTGCCGCGCACACTATTTTCCTAGTACGATCCGCTTTCTGCCCTGAAATCAACGCACAAAAACTCCTGTTTTTTGGCCCTTCAGTTGCACTTCCTTCTTCGAATTTCGGAGACATTTTATGGGCGCCATTCTCGTCATCTCCATCGTGTTGGTATACGTTTTCCTCTGCGCCACTTCCAGCATCGAATCTCTCACGCCTTCCACTTCCGCGAAAAAATCCGCCGCGCCACCCGCTCGCGAAAATTAGCGCAAAACGATTTGCAAAAGCTCGCCGCTTCGCGCATGATATTTTGTTTTCCTGACGCGCGCTTTTTCTGCTAGACCATACTTCGCGCTCAAATTCATTTCATTCAAGGAGATTGCATGCGGAAACCCGGAAACATCGCGCCTCCCAAGGGCAAGCTCGGCGTTTTGACGCCCGGGATGGGCGCGGTCAGCACCACGTTCATGGCGGGCGTCGAACTTGTGCGCAAAGGCAAAGCGCTGCCCGTCGGCTCGCTGACGCAGATGGGCACGATTCGTCTTGGCAAACGCACGGAAGGCCGCACGCCCAAAATCAGCGACTTCATTCCGCTCGCGAATTTGAACGACATCGTTTTCGGCGGCTGGGATATTTTCCCGGACACCGCGCACGAAGCCGCGACGCACGCAGGAGTGCTGGAGACGCGCCATCTCGATCTGGTCCAGCCGTTTCTGAAAAACATCAAGCCCATGAAGGCCGCGTTCGACCAGAACTACGTCAAGAAACTTTCGGGCACGCACGTCAAGAAGGCGAAGAATAAATTCGACCTCGCCGAGCAGCTTCGCGAAGACATTCGCGAGTTCAAAAAGAAAAACAAGGTCGCGCGCACGGTGATGGTCTGGTGCGCCTCCACCGAAATTTTCCTCAAGCAGGAAAGCACGCACGCCACGCTGAAAGATTTCGAGCGCGCCATGAAGGAAAATCACGAATCCATCGCGCCCTCGATGCTTTACGCCTACGCCGCCATTCAGGAAGGCGTACCCTTCGCCAATGGCGCGCCGAACCTCACCGCCGAACTGCCCGCGCTCGTCGAGCTGGCTCACGAAAAAAACGTACCTATCTGCGGCAAGGATTTCAAGACCGGCCAAACTTTAATGAAAACGATCCTCGCTCCCGGTTTCAAAGCCCGCATGTTGGGCGTGCACGGCTGGTTTTCGACGAACATCCTCGGGAATCGCGACGGCGAAGTCCTCGACGATCCCGGCTCGTTCAAAACCAAGGAGGAATCGAAACTCGGCGCGCTCGAATATATTTTCCAGTCGAAGCTCTATCCCCAGCTTTACGGCGATCTCTACCACAAAGTCCGCATCAATTATTATCCGCCGCGCGGCGACAACAAGGAGGGCTGGGACAACATCGATATTTTCGGCTGGCTCGGCTATCCGATGCAGATTAAAGTTGATTTCCTGTGCCGCGACTCAATTCTCGCCGCGCCCATCGTGCTTGATTTGGTTTTGTTTCTGGATTTAGCGCAACGCGCGGGGATGCGCGGCATTCAGGAGTGGCTCAGCTTCTATTTCAAGTCACCCATGTGCGCGCCCGAGCTGTACCCCGAGCACGACCTTTTCATCCAGTCGATGAAGCTGAAAAATACTTTGCGTTGGATGATGGGCGAAGATTTGATCACCCACCTCGGCTCCGAATACTACGACTAGCGGCCTGCGGGACTTTTTTCGAGACGAATGCTTGTCGTGTGTGTCTCTAGCACCCCGCTTTCGCGAGCGCGATTTCGCCAAGAAAGTCTTCCCGATTAGAAACGGGTGCAAGTGGGTGTTTCAAGAGCGTAAGAAATCGGGCATCATGCTGTGCGCGGAGAGACAGGGTTACTGGAGGGTGCTGGGGAAGCGCTGCAGATAGTACGAAACGAATTGTGATTCCTCGGCGATGTGCTGATAAAAGAAAACGTTGATGTGTGTTTCGCCGCTGTACCAAAGATATGAATCGTGGATGGGGCCGTGGTAGCACAATATTTTGCTGCCGAGTCGCACTTCGTCAGTCACGGTCGCCTGTTTATTGTCAGCGTAGCCTGGGTGCCATTCGAAGGCTTCTAGATTTTCATGGGTACCGGGGAAAGTTTCAATGGAGATGGCAACTAGCTCATCAGATAACGATGCTCCATAACCCGCGCTGCACATTACTCGCCCGCTGAACATCTCGCGCGGGCCACAGTGCTTATCGTTTATAACAGGCAAACCGGCGAGGGAATCTGGAAACATTCCTTGTGGAATCGGCTCAAGTACGGCTTGAGGATGAAGCTGTGGATTGTACATGTAAGCCATAGCTATATAGGTTGGCAGCTCCTGCAGGCAGGCTCCCGAGATGATTCCGTGATCCACTTGAGAGCACAGTTGCTTGTCCTGTTGGACTTGCCCATAGCTGTCGATGTGCACGAATGCACTGTGATATGTGTTTAGTTGCCGGCACTGCTCGCGCAAGGAAGAACTGAAGATCTTTCGACAGTCTTCTGTATTATTCAGCACGGGGACAAGGTGAACGGAGACCCCCCAGCCGAACAGTCTGTACGAGCACGTCGCGTCCCAGATTCTGTCACATCCGTGTAACCTGAAAGTGATTGTCTTGGGAAAGTACTGTCCATTACCGATGGCCCAGCCTCCACGGTTGAACATGGGATTGTAGAGAACCATGCCTTGTGCGGAACCTTCCTCGCCCCCGCTGTAATCCCCTCCCGTCTCATTTACGGTCAGCCAAGAATCCCGAAAGTCAGACAGCGGGCCTCCCGGTCTCCAACGGAACGCGGGCAGAAGGACAAACCATCCAAATCGACTCGTGTACGTTTCGCGTACGACCTCCGCTTCGACGGCCCAACCCTCATAATGGCTTTCTATGAGCGCGACGTTCACGCCGCGCACAGATTTCCCAGTGACAGGATTAACCACTCGCCCGAACACCAAACGGGCTCCTGGCACGGTGAAATAACGAAGCACCATCAGACCGATGAAGAGGAAAACAACAGAAGCGACTCGACGTTTAGTTATACGCATAGGTCTCCCTTCGGTCGGAGGCACTCATAAGGATACCAGCTTGGAACTTACCTTTTGATATTACCGAGCGGGGTTTCCATCGAAACA
>DASYYI010000108.1:0-78883 GCA_035933995.1 Candidatus Acidiferrales bacterium
GGGTTGCTCGGATCGCGGCAATCACTGGGACAGCAATGCCTGACCGGAAAAGCCGCTCATTGCGCGGTGTACCCGCCATCAATTATCAATTCACTCCCGGTAACAAACTTCGCTTCCTCGGATGCTAGATAAACGATTCCCCATGCGATGTCATTCGGTTCGCCGATGTGTCCCAGCGGATGTTTTGCGCTAATTATTTTGTGGAAATCCTTTTCGCCTGCATCTGATTGTTTTGCGAAGTTCTCAACCATGGGAGTCCAGATAAACCCCGGATGCACAGAATTTACACGGATGTTGTCAGCGGCATAAAGCAACGCGTCGTTCTTTGCCATGAGTCGTACAGCGCCTTTGGAGGCGTGGTACGGAGGGGCATCCGCTGCGCCAACAAGTCCATAAATGGAGGATAGATTGATGATGCTGCCGCGATGCGCGGCCTTCATGTAAGGAATAGCATGCTTCGTGCAGAAGAAAACGCCTTTCACATTCACTGCCATCAGCTTGTCCCATTCCTGCTCGGTCACTTCGTGGGTAGGCTTGTTCGCTCCTGATATTCCGGCGTTGTTCACCAAGACATCGATCTTTCCAAACCTGTTCCGGATCTTGCTAAAAACGTCCTGGACTTCCGCCTCCCTGGTGACATCCAAATGCCAGTATTCTGCGACACCGCCGGATGAGTTGATTTCCCGAACGAGCTGGGCTCCTTCTGTATCGAGAACATCGGTCACAGCAACAACTGCTCCCTCGTGCGCAAATAACAGGCAAGTCGCCCGGCCGATTCCCAGGGCTCCGCCCGTGACTATGCCCACCAGATTTTTCAGCCTATCCATGCCTACCTCCTCGGAGCTAAGCGGCCATCGAGCCTTCCCGGCTTGGTGAGCGGCGGCTGCTGTAAGTGAAGAAACTTATGGCGGGAGCGTGGAGTCGAACCGCGTGACGGTTCTCTAACGTCTCTGTTTCGGTGGCGTTGCAGCCCACACCGGCAGCCAACTGGAACAAATAGTACAACATTGTGTGGCACTTCGGTGTGTGTGTCCCGCAAGAACCTTGATGTGTATTGCAAACGGCGTCTTAGCGCATCAGTCCGGGCGGAAGCCGTCGTGCAGCCAGTCGTAGCTATAACCGCTGCACCGGGTGCCATAGCGTCATGAAGCGCACGTTTGCGGAAAGCATAAGGCGCGCATGAGCGGACCACGAGCTTACGAAATCCTTACGTCTTCCTTACACACCCCTAACTCGAGGGACGATAACCTCATTTATGAAAACATGAGCCTGTTGGTCTGTTGGCTGTGCGTCGAGGCCGGCTTACGCGAGAAGCTGTCATGGCGATCCTGATTTTTCTAACTCTGTGTGCTGCGGGGGGCGGTTCTTCTCCGCTTCGTTTTAGTGCAATTCGTTCGCGACGAGAAAAACGGCCGGACGAACGGGTCAGCGGCACGTCAAGGAGTTCGGAGCGAAAACAGCGACCCGAATCAGATCAGGTTTCAATTGATGGATAGCGAGAATGGAGAGATTTCCATGACGAGGTTCCTGTCCTGCAAGCAATTCGCTTTCTGTTTTCTCGCCTTGGCGCTTGGACCATGGCCCTGTTTTGCGCAAAGCGGCGCCACTGGTTCGACGAACCAGCAAGCGAGTTCGGCAAATGAGCAAATACCGCCCGCGATCGCCAAAGAACTCGATGCCATGAAGAAACGCATTGATGAGCTCGAAGCGGAACTGAAGAGCAAGAACGCACAGCAGCCACAAGCGGCCGCTGCGCAAGCGCCCACAAGCGCAACTTCGCCAGCGACAGTACAGTCGCCAGCGCTTGAGGCCAGGCAGGAATCTTCCTCGGCGGGGCCGGCACCGGTGGCACTCCGACCCGCAACGTTCGAAACTGCAACGCCCGAGAAAAAAGAAGTGGCGCAGCCCTTTTCGGATTGGGACTGGACCTGGTTGAACGGCAACCCGCGCACCAAGACTCCGGCCCTTGACTCGAAGTTCTTCACGCCGGAAATCAGAGCTGACATCAACTATGTCGCCGATTTCAACCATCCGGCGGACCACTCGATGGGCGGATCGAGCGAGCTCTTTCGTTCGCAAGAGGTTCAGCTAGAGCAGTTGGGGGTGGGCGGGGACTTTCACTATGACAACGTTCGCGCCAGGCTGATGACCCAGTTCGGTATGTATTCCGCGACGACACCACGCAGTGACCCGAGCCCGGGACATGGTCAGTGGGACCTCGTCGCAGCCTACCGCTACTTGTCGGAAGCGTACGGTGGATATCACTTCGACGTAATGCATGGCGTCAATGTCGACGCGGGCATCTTCATGTCCTATATCGGCCTGTTCAGCTACTACAATTTCGATAACTGGGCGTATCAGCCCTCTTACGTTTCCTCTAACACTCCGTGGTTCTTCAACGGCGTGCGCGTGCAGATTTTCCCGACGGCACATTTGAAGATCGAGCCCTGGTTCATCAATGGATGGCAGTCGTACGCTTCGGCCAATCACACGCCGGGCCTCGGGGGTCAGCTCAAGTGGACTCCAAAACCGTGGATAGACATCGTTTCCAACAATTATGGCCTGGGTCAGGATGAACTATTCGTGCCCGGTCGTGAACGGATCCATACCGACGACAGCATCGAGATAAAGTACTACGACAAACCCGACCTGACTCTGGACAAGATGGCCTTCTCGCTCACCGGCGATCTGGGCTGCGAGTTCGGAGGTGGAGTGAGTTGCTACGACAATAAGAAGGGAGGCCCTAAGCAAAGCTTCATGGGCTTCATGGGTTACAACCGGTTCTGGTTTCACGAGGACCTGTTTGGGCTGACGCTCGGCGGCGGCAAGATCAACAATCCGGGGCGGTACCTTGTGCTGTTGCCGCCTATCAATGGAGAGACCGCGATTACAGCATCAACGAACTCGCCCTACTTTACGGAGAATCCTGGGGACCCATATAAAGCTTGGGATTCGTCGGTCACGTTTGACTACATGCCCAAGCAATACATCACTTTCCGCTGGGAATATGATTATCGCCATGCGAGTGTGCCGTACTGGTCTGGGCGGGGGGGAATTACACCTCCGGGCGGGAACACTGGCTCGCCCGAAGACTTCGTTTGCAATAACGGCGCTTCTTCCGGAGCGACAGCCCTCGCTGCCGCGACAGCGTTCTGCACGAGCCCGCAGCAAAGCTCGAGCGTCTGGTTCCCGGATCTTCGCAAGAATGAGCATTTTATAGACTTGTCGATAATGGTCAAATTCTGAGGGTATCGTTGTTGCGGCCTGTCCAGACGCATCGTATGTTTTTTCGGAAGTGAGGATTCGTGCCGGACATAATTTTCATCAGTGCCATCGTGGTTTTTGCCGTTGCGGCGATTGGTTACGTCCGCGCGTGCGAGCGGCTGAGGTAGGAGCGAGCGAATGAAAGCGGGAAATGCGGTATTGCTGGTCCTGTGTGCGCTGCTCTCTGGCTATCTTGTGTACGCATTGCTTAGACCGGAGAAATTCTAGCTGTGACTCCCAATGGCTGGCTTCAGATGGCAGTCTTTCTAGTTTTGATCTTTGCGATCACGAAGCCTCTGGGTATTTTCCTGGCACGCGTCTTCGGACGTGAAAAAACGTTTCTCGATCCTGTTCTGCGTCCGGTCGAGCGACTGCTCTACCGGATTACAGGCATTGATGAGAACCACGAGATGCGATGGACGGAGTATGCCGTCGCAATGCTGTTCTTCAGCGCCGTCTCGATGGCGCTGCTCTACTTGATCGAGAGAGCGCAAACCTGGCTTCCGTTGAATCCGCAGAAGCTGGGGAATGTTTCGCCGGGCCTGGCCTTCAACACAGCCGTTTCGTTTACCACGAACACGAACTGGCAGGCTTACACGCCGGAAACGACGATGAGCTATCTGACGCAGATGGCCGGGCTGGCATACCACAACTTTGCCTCAGCGGCGGTAGGTATCGCGCTGGCAGTCGCCGTGATTCGCGGAATCGCGCACAAGGAAACGAACACTCTGGGAAATTTTTGGGTAGACGTGACGCGTTGCTTGCTGTGCGTGCTTCTCCCCGTTTGTTTGCTCGTTTCGCTTGTCTTTGTGTCGCAGGGAGTCATTCAGAACTTTAGGCCATACACCACGGTCCATCTGCTGGAACCTCAAACAGTGCCGGTGACCAGCGCTGACGGAAAAACCACGACACAGGTGATTCGTGAACAGGTGATCGCGCAAGGGCCTGTTGCGTCGCAGGAAGCCATCAAGATGCTTGGGACCAACGGTGGCGGATTCTTCAACGCAAATAGCGCACATCCCTTTGAGAATCCCACTCCACTCACGAACTTCTTACAACTCTTACTGATTTTCGCAATCCCGTCGGCGCTGACGTACACGCTGGGACGGATGACGGGTTCGCAGAGGCATGGATGGGCGGTGTGGGCAGCGATGGCTTTTCTTTTCATGGCCGGAGCAACAACAGCCTATTGGGCCGAGGCGCACGGCAATCCTCTTCTGCACGGTATAGATCAGCGGGCAACTCTGAATCAATCCGGCGGCAATATGGAAGGTAAGGAAGTGCGGTTTGGCATCGCCGATTCCGCGCTTTTCGCCACGGTGACCACGGATGCGAGCTGCGGCGCTGTAAACAGCGTGCACGATTCCTTTACGCCTCTCGGCGGACTGGTTCCGCTGGTCAACATCATGCTGGGAGAGATCGTGTTCGGGGGAGTCGGCGCCGGCCTCTACGGGATGGTGGTGTTCGTGATTCTGGCGGTTTTCATCGCGGGGCTAATGGTTGGGCGAACACCGGAATATTTGGGAAAAAAGATCGAGGCGTACGACGTAAAGATGGCAATGCTCGCCATCCTCATTCTGTCGTTTACCATCCTTGCCCTCTCAGCGATCGCCGTGGTCAAGCCTTTCGGCGTTGCGGGCATCACGAATCCTGGGCCGCACGGCCTTTCTCAGATCCTCTACGCTTACACTTCGGCTGTGGGCAACAACGGTTCCGCCTTCGCCGGCCTGAGCGCCAACACGCTTTGGTACAACACAAGCCTGGCCGCAGCCATGCTGCTGGGAAGGTTTTTCATGGTGATTCCGATTCTGGCGATCGCGGGGAATCTCGCAAGAAAAAAAATCACTCCACCATCGCTTGGCACGTTTCCGGTGACGGGTGGGCTGTTTACGGGCCTGCTTGTCGCGACGATTGTGATCGTGGGCGCGCTCACCTTTTTCCCGGCGCTCAGTTTGGGGCCAATTCTTGAGCATCTGTTAATGGCTGCCGGAAGGGTCTTCTGAGAATCCGATGACTGAGAGTTCACCTTCACGAGCCATATCCCTGACCGACGCAAAGATTTTGCGTGGCGCGGTTCTTGATGCGTTTCGCAAGCTCGATCCGCGCACGATGGTGAAGAACCCGGTGATGTTCGTCGTCGAAGTCGGAGCTGTGGTGACGACGATTCAACTCGCCTACGACGCCGCACACTGTAGTGGCCATTTCGGTTTTGGCGTCCAAATCTGCCTGTGGCTTTGGTTCACGGTACTGTTCGCAAATTTTGCGGAAGGGATGGCGGAAGGTCGTGGCAAGACGCAAGCCGAAACGCTTCGCAAAGCCCGGACGGACACGGTTGCGCACAGGACAAAGTGCGACGGAACGCACGAAACAGTGCCGAGCGCATCGTTGCGGGCGGGGGATATTGTGTTTGTAGTCGCGGGTGAGTTCATCCCCGGCGACGGCGAGGTGATCGAGGGCGTTGCCTCGGTAGATGAGTCAGCGATTACGGGCGAGTCGGCGCCGGTGATTCGCGAGGCTGGCGGCGACCGTTCGGCTGTTACGGGCGGCACGCGCGTGCTCTCCGATGAGATCAAGGTGCGCATCACGTCCAATCCCGGCGAGACATTTTTGGATCGCATGATCAAGCTTGTCGAAGGCGCGTCGCGGCAGAAAACGCCGAATGAAATAGCGCTGAACATTTTGCTCGCGGGATTGACAATCATCTTTTTGCTGGCGGTCGTCACGTTACAACCGTTTGCGCTCTATTCCGGCGCGCCCCAGAATATTTTCGTTCTAGTGTCGCTGCTCGTTTGCCTGATTCCGACGACCATTGGCGGACTTCTCTCTGCGATTGGAATTGCCGGCATGGACCGGATGATCCAGCGGAACGTAATCGCCATGTCCGGCCGTGCCGTCGAAGCATCCGGCGACGTAGACGTTCTGTTGTTGGATAAGACGGGCACGATTACGCTCGGCAACCGCCAAGCGACTCGTTTTTTTGCGGCTCCCGGCGTGGCGGAAGCCGACCTCGCGAATGCCGCGCAACTTGCCTCGATCGCCGACGAAACGCCCGAAGGACGCTCCATCGTCGTGCTAGCGAAGCAGAAATATGGACTACGCGGGCGCGAACTTGCCCCGCACAATCCTGTGTTCATCCGCTTCTCCGCGCAAACGCGAATGTCCGGAGTGGACCTGGACGGCCAGGAAATTCGCAAGGGCGCGCAGGACGCCATAACGAGGCATGTCGCCGAGCGGGGTAATCGCGTCCCCCGCGAAATCCAGGAAGTGGTCGAAACAATTGCCAGTTCCGGCGCCACGCCGCTGCTTGTCGCGAAAAACCATGTCGTACTAGGCGCCATTCAACTTGAAGACATCGTCAAGGGCGGGATGCGGGAACGTTTCGAGCAGCTCCGCGCCATGGGCATTCGCACCGTGATGATTACGGGAGACAATCCGCTGACGGCGGCGGCCATTGCCCGGCAAGCCGGCGTGGACGGATTTCTCGCGGAAGCAAGACCCGAAGACAAGATGAAGTTAATCAAAGACGAGCAGGCCAAGGGCAAGCTGGTGGCGATGACGGGCGACGGCACGAACGATGCACCGGCGCTTGCGCAGGCTGATGTTGGTGTGGCCATGAATACGGGGACGCAGGCGGCCAAGGAAGCCGGCAACATGGTGGACCTGGATTCCAATCCGACGAAGCTGATCGAAATCGTGGAGATTGGCAAACAGTTGCTCATCACGCGGGGATCACTGACGACTTTTTCGGTGGCAAACGACGTGGCGAAATATTTCGCAATCATCCCGGCGATGTTTGCGGTTGCTTTTCCGGAGATGGGCGTTCTCAACGTCATGAGGCTGCATACGCCGGAATCCGCGATCCTGTCGGCAGTCATCTTCAACGCTCTGATCATCGTCGCGCTAATACCCCTGGCGCTACGCGGGGTGAAGTACCGCCCCTTGGGTGCGGCTATTCTTCTGCGCCGCAACCTTTTGATTTACGGCATGGGTGGAGTGATTGCTCCCTTCATCGGGATCAAGCTGATTGACATGTTGCTGACTCATCTCGGGATGGCATAGCAAATCCATGAAAAAAAACTTCCGAATTTCTATTTGGTTCACTTTGGTCACGACGGTTCTGTTTGGAGTGATCTATCCGCTCGCAGTCACGGGCATTTCGCAGGTCTTGTTCCCGAAGCGCGCCGACGGTCAGCTAATGGAAAAAACCGGCGAGGTTGTCGGATCGCGCATCATTGGACAAGCATTCACCGGACCGGGCTATTTTCACTCGCGACCTTCCGCGGCGGGAACTGGCTATGACGCGACTGCGAGCGGCGGCTCCAACCTCGGCCCCACAAACAAAGCCTTAATCGCACGTGTGAACAGCGATGTGAAGCATTTGCGTATGGAGAATCCTTCTGCGTCCGTACCCGTCGATCTAGTGACGGCCTCCGGCTCGGGACTCGATCCAGATATCTCGCCTGCTGCAGCTGAGTTTCAGATACCGCGTGTTGCTCGCGAACGGCACATCAGCGAGGCGGAACTGCGCGCGATTGTCGCCCGGCACACCGAAGGGAGGCAACTTGACTTTTTGGGGGAGCCACGGGTCAACGTTCTCGAGCTGAATCTTGAACTGGACACCACGCATCCCATGCATTAGTAATTCAAGTTTTTTCGTTGGAATCTTTGATCTGCGCATCTGTGGGCCAGTTGAAACGGTACCCGATCCACGGCTCCGTTTGGATGTATTTCGGCTTTGTGGGATCGGGCTCGATCTTCTTTCGGAGCTGATTGATCACAACCCGCAGTGGCTCCGTCTCGTCACCATAATCGGGCCCCCAAACAGCTTGAAGCAGTCTCCTGTGGGACATGGGTCTGCCGCCGCTTGCGACGAGCTCCTTGAGCACGTCGAATTCCTTGGGACTCAGGTGAACGGGCTTTCCTCTAACGATGATGGCCCGCTTCTCAAAATCGCAGCTCAGGTCTTCGGAGGAGAAAACGCCCTGGTTTTGCGCATTCGAGCCGCGGCGCAATACAGCGCGGACGCGAGCGAGGAGTTCCTGAATTCCGAAGGGTTTGACCACATAATCGTCGGCTCCGGCGTCCAGGGCGCGCACCTTGTCCTTTTCCGCGTTGCGCACGGTGAGCATGATGATGGAAACATTTGAGTCGCGGCGAATCTCACGGCACGCTTCGAGTCCGTCCATAACCGGCATGTTCATGTCCAGGAGTACGAGGTCCGGACGACCATTGCGGAGTTTTTCCAGCGCTTCCTGACCATCGCGTGCCTCGACGATCGAATATCCCTGCGCCGAAAGCGTGGCCCGCATCACGCGGCGAATCTGTGATTCGTCGTCCACCACAAGAATGGTTGCGGATTTCATGTCGCATCATTCCGCGTTTGGGCTAAGGGAAGCGTAAAGGAAAACACCGAGCCGTGGCCGCGCTGGCTGGTTACGCTGATGGCGCCGCCGTGAGCTTCCACGATGGCTTTCGCGATGGGCAGTCCCATGCCGGTGCCCTGGACGAGATAGCGCTGATTCTTGCCGCGATAAAATTTGTCGAAGATGAGCCCAAGTTCAATGTCCTGGATTCCCGGCCCGTTATCCGCAACGCTGGTCGAAAGAAGATTCCCGTTGGCTTCAGCGGAGATGGTAATCGGTTGGTCCTTCGGGGAGTAAGCATCGGCGTTTTCGATCAAGCGGACGAGGACATCCTTTATGCGATCAAAATCAGCAAGCACAAGGGGAAGCCCGGAAGCGACGTCGACGCGAACAGGTCTGCTGGCGAGGGCGCTCTTGCAATGCAACAGCGCCGCCGAGACAATTTCCAGCATCGCATTCGGTTCAAGGTTCAGCTCGAACTCACCGGCATCGAGCCGCGCCATTTCAGCGGCGTCGCCGACGAGCTGATTCAGGCGGTCGCACTCTTCGTTGATGACGGTGAGGAGTTCGCGTTGCTGGGCCTCCGGTGGATCCGCCGTGGAAAGCAAGCTCGTCACGGAGGCCTTAATCGAAGTAAGCGGAGTGCGGAAATCGTGCGTAACGGAATCGAGCAGTGCGGATTTCAAACGTTCGCTTTGGCGCGCCGCTTCCGTTTTCCCCAGTTCTTCGACGGCCCGCGCGCGTTCGACGGCAATGGCAATCATGGAGCCCAACGCTTCGAGGGTCTGCCGGGAAAGCAGCCGCCCCGAAATGCCGAGGCTTCCGATCGGACGCGTTCCCATGCGAACGGGGACGAAACAGACGCCGCGGGCTGCGTCGCGAAGGGGTTCTTCGCGCGCGGTAGCCCGCTTTAATTCTTCGTCATCGAAATGTGGAGAGGCGCCGGAGTGATAGAACTTGTTTTTGTTTTGCAAGTAAAGCGCGGCCGCGCCCACTTCGAAGGTTTCCACAATATGATTCGGAATTGCGTTGAGCAACACGATGACGTTGCCGGAGACGAGGAGTTGCTGGCTGAACGTATACAGCCGCTCGATCTCTCTGCGGCGTTGCTGCGCTTCGTCCGCTTCGCGGCGAACACGTGTCGCAAGCTGGCTGGCGATGAGCGATGTCGCCAGAAACGCGAAGAGCGCAGCCCAGTTCTGGGGATCGGCGATGGTCAACGTGCCCACCGGCGGCAGGAAGAAATAATTGAACGCCAGCATAGCGGCGACGGACATGAACACCGAAACCGCGAAGCCCCAGACCGTGGAAACTGCTAGAATCGCGATAAGAAAAGTCAGCGCCACCGTGGTCTGATTGGCGGTAAAGACTCTGCGGTAAAAGAAAGTGATTCCGATGACGATGGCAAGCGCCAAAGTGAAGCGCAGAGCGCGAATCGGAAGGTGCCGGAACACCGAGGTATTCTAGCGCAGCTATTTCGCCCGCGCTGGCGGAAGACGGACTATGCCCGATAAACCTCTGAAGAAACCCGAAGACTGGCTGGAGAAAGCCGCGCCACCGGAGAAAGCAAAGGGTATCTTCAAGCTCTTTCTTGGCTATGCGCCCGGCGTGGGTAAGACGTACAGCATGTTGAGCGAAGGCATCCGCCGCCACAATCGGGGCGAAGATGTGGTGATCGGCTTCGTTGAAACGCATGGCCGCAAAGGAATCGACGAGCTGACAACAAAGCTGGAAACAGTCCCGCGACGCAAGATCGTGTACAAAGGCACCGTTTTTGAAGAGATGGACGTGGACGCCATCGTTGCGCGCCGACCAGCCGTCGTTCTCGTGGATGAACTCGCTCACACAAACATTCCCGGCAGCAAGCATCGTAAGCGCTACGAAGATGTACAGGAGATTCTCGCGGCCAAAGTCGATGTTCTCTCCACGCTGAACATTCAACATATGGAAAGTCTGGCGCCAACCGTGCGCACCATTACCGGAGTGACGGTCCGCGAAACTGTTCCCGACTGGGTGCCTCTGATGGCCAACGAAACCGTGATGGTTGACCTGACGCCGGAAGCGCTGCAACACCGCATGGAACGCGGGGATGTTTATTCGCAAGAGAAAGTTCACCAGGCGCTTCAGAATTTTTTCCGGCGAGGCAATCTGATCGCCTTGCGCGAGCTGGCCTTGCGTCAAGTGGCGGAACACGTGGATCGAAGTCTCGAATCCTACATGACGGCGAAGGAGATCGAAGAGAATTGGCCTGTTCGCGAGAGATTGGCCGTTTGCATCAGTTCGAATCCGGCTGCGCAATACTTAATCGCACGCGGTGCGCGCATGGCAAGGAGGCTTGACGCCGACCTGTATGTCGTCCACGTGGATACCGGCAGTGATGAAAAGAATAGCGACGAGAAGTTGTTGGAGGCAAATTTCCGGTTTGCCGAAGACCTGGGCGCTAAGGTCATTCGGCTCCGCGGCAAGAGCGTCGCGGATATCATGGCGAAATTGGCCAGGGAGAAGCACATCACGCAGGTCATTTTTGGCCGTTCCGCAGTCAAAGGTATCCGCAAACTTCTGTACCTTTCCGCTGTTCACCGCTTTCTGCAAAAGGCCCCTTTTGTGGATGTCCACATCGTCACCCACGAAGAAGAGTGAACAGCTTCCAAACAAAAGGCGATCCGAAGCGAACTCAAGAAGAGCTGGAAACACGCGGCAACAAATCCTGCCGAATCGGGTGAGGGCCAGCGACCGTAAATTTCCACGGTTCTGCGCATCGTACAAGTTCGTCGTGGTGTCCTCGTTGTTCCCCGCAAAGGAAATGTCCGTCACTCCGGTGCTGCCACTTTGCGCATGCGGCTCGCCAAACGAATGACAAGTCAAAAACCGCACCCTTAAACGTCAAAGGGATGCGGCACCCAGAATGAAAATCAAAATCGTCTTAGAGCGTTAAGGGTGCGCCATCCGCCTGCCATCTGGGCTTCCGTCAACACATTCGGACGACGCATCAAGCCGCGCTAGTCGTACGGTGCTTCTCAAGCCGTTCGACCACTGCATCGAGATCGGGATAGCCTGCACCGAACTTCCGTGTGAGCCAGTTCCCTCTCCGCTGGGCAATCCTTTCGCCGTCCGCGAGCACTTCGAACTGACCGGTCTCACCGGGCGTAATGACGGTATCAACTCCTAATCGCTTCTTAATGAGGGCCACGAGACTCGTGACCTTTGCTTTGTTGTTCTGTCACGTTGGGCAGTGAACGATTTCGATCTTCATTCCAGTCTCCAAGCTACTGAATGTCGATTTTGAAGGATACATCCCCCCTGTCCGGCAATGCGAATGAGGGTTCCCGAGTCTTTGGTGTCAAGAATCAAAGAGAGATGGCGGAAGCGTGTGGGAGTCGAAAACAACAACGATTAGAGTTTCTGGGACTTAGTCGAAGTGCGAGAGAATGCTAAGTCATTGCAAAAGAACACCGGGGAATTTGAAGGAATCCTTATTGGCCCCTCAAAGGCCCCTCGTTTTTTTGAACCGGTCGAATTGCTTCGTGGTGGATTTTTCGACCACTGGCTTGAACAAAATCGGCTCCGGGTCAAATTTTGCGGCGCGGATGGCGAGCCGACGAATGAAACTTTGGGAGGAAAAATAAATGGAGCGATATTTTCCGCAAATTCGAGGTCCGGAAGGTGGGTTAATCGACGGTAAGGGATATGCTGGCTGAGTGGGTTTGGCTGCCTGACTTGCCGGTAATAACGAGCGTTGTCGTACCTTTAGGCGTCGATGTATTGCCACTGCTGCCCCCACCGCAGCCAATAAACACGAGACACCCTACGATCACAACTCCGAATGCTAAGCTCGTCGCGCGCTGCTTCGCCTTCAAGAGACCGGCGATGAAGGCCAGAAACAAAAGTGCCAGTGGCAGACGATCACTCGAATTGCGCGGTATTCGATTGTGTGGCAACCCGAAAGGCAGTGCAGCGCTAGTTTGAACTGTTGCCGTTGCTGCCGACGAGTGCGTGCCGTCGAGCGTAACTGATGTGGGAGTGACGGTGCAGGTGGCGTTCGTCGGTGCTCCGGTACAGGAAAGGCTGACCGTCTGCGTTGATTCTGCCAGCGGCGTTACTGTCACGGGAATCTGCACTGAACTGCCAGCCAAAACCGTTTCGGATGACGGCGCGGATATGGAAAAGTCGACCGTCCCTGTCCCAGTGATGGGGACTATTTGTGGGCTGCTGGGATCGCTGTCAAAGAGCGCCAGGTCTGCATTATCGGCACCCAAAGTCGTCGGAGTGAAGTTCAGCGTGACATCGCAGTTTGCATTCGGCGGAAGGTCTGCGCCGCAGTCCGAGGTCGAGGTAAATTCGGAAGCGTCGGGACCGGTGAGCGATGGCGAAGTCGAGAAAGTAACCGGCGCTGAGGAATTATTTGTAATTGTTACCACTTGAGAGGAACTCTGCTGATTTAATAGTTGATTTCCGAAATCGACAAAAGAAGGGGCAACGGTGATCACCGAATTTATCGCCAATTTAGCCACAAATGCATCCTGTGCACCGCTCGGTGCGAGGTGATTGGGTTGGAAAGCACCCGCAGTAGTGGGAAAGTCAGGGGAAAGGCTCTGACCAACAACATAGACGCTGCCCGTTAAATCGGCAGCGATGCCAAGTCCTTGGTCGCTGACGGAGCCTCCTAGGTAGGTCGAGTAGAGCAAAGCCGTAGCAGTAGGGTTGAGTTTCGAGACAACGGCATTGAAGCCTCCCGGCGGGCTCTTTAACGTCAACTGAAATGCCCCGGGTGTGGTTGGGAAATTCGAAGACGTTGTTCGTCCGGTGATTACGGCGTCTCCGTTAGCATCCACAATGACGCCCGAGGCTAGATCCCCGGCCCCTTTGGGATTGTCGCCTCCCAGAAAAGTCGAATAGACCAAATCGGATGTTCCTTGACCTGCCGGATTGATTTTGGAAACAAAATCCGCGCCGTCGCCGCTTGGCAAGGTCGGCTGAATGACCCCCGGGGTGGTGGGAAAATCACTAGCAGCACTGAAACTTGCTGCTGTCCAACCAACCACGTAGACTTCGCTTCGAGGGTCGAGCGCTAGCGCGGTGGCCGATGTTGTCGTTAACTGACTCCCGCCGAGGAAGGTCGAGTAAAGAAGATTACTCCCAACGGGGTTTAGCTTCGTGAAAAATGCGTTTTGAACATTCTGAGAAGCCTTAGAAACTGGCTGGAAGGCTCCACTAGTCGTTGGGAAATCCGTGGAACTCGTGGCACCAACGACATAGGTGTTTCCCGTTGAGTCCACGGCAATCGCAGAGGCAGTATCAGCATTTGAGCCTCCGAGGTAGGTTGAGTAAATCAAACTTGAGCCATCGATGCCAAATTTAGTGACAAAGGCAGTGCCGAAGCTGTTCCGCGCGCTGGATTGAAAGGCATTCACCACGGGGAAATCCATGGACGAAGTGCTTCCGGCCACATAGGCGTGGCCAGTCGAGTCAACTGCGATACCATCCGCCACCTCGCTGCCGGAACCTCCGAGATATGTGGAATAGGTCAGCGCCGTACCTGTGGCATTCAATTTCGCGACAAACGCATTGCCGGCTGCACTTTTCAACGTTGGTTGAAAAGCATTTACAACCGGAAAATCGGGGGAATTAGAATACCCTGTGACGTACGCATTTCCCTGTGAATCCGCGACAATGCCGAAGGCGGTCGCGTCGATGGGGGATGACGCGCCGCTCGGATTTGTACCTCCTAAATAGGTCGAGTAAAGCAATCCGTCACCAGACGGGTTTAATTTTGAAACAAATGCGTTCGTATCGAATTGGCCACTACCACCATAAGCGGGCTGGAGAACACCCGTTGTTGTTGGGAAACCTGATTGCGCTGTTCCCGCGACATATGCGTTTCCTTGGCTGTCGACAAACACAGCGAAGGCTGCTGACCCACCCGACCCGCCTAAGAACGTGGAATAAGCGAGCACCGGATCAATTACGAGCGGACGAGTCACGTCGTAGCGGCCGAGGCGAAAGCCAACCTCGTCTCGCTTGGCTAAAATATAATCACCCCGCACTCGCTCTCGCACGCCATTCTTTTCCTGATAGACGAAAGGACGTTCGAGGTAAACATCCCCTGCGGAAGTGCTCATTACCAAGAAACCACTTGAAGCGATCCGAAGGTGCTCCGCGCCTTCGATTCGCAGCTTTATTCGATCCGGGGTACTACCGGGAAAGGCAACAAAATCATATTCCAGTCTATCGTGGTTCCCGTAAAAAGCGAGATTCACACCGGGGTAAATGTCTTTGTATTTGACCTTGGCATAATTGGGGACACCCGTACGCCACTTTGCTGAATCATTCCCAATGAAATAGTTACTCAAGCAAGGGAGTCGGTTCGTTCCCAATACTTCAGCTTTTGGGTTCGCGCTCACTAGGGTCATGCGCAAAAGGACTGTCCTCGATCCGGGGCGATGCGATGTAAGGCGCGTCCGTGGCCGGTCTGTTTGCAAAGCACGCTGTGGTGGAATATCAAGAGCAAGTATGGCTTCCGTTGAGGCTAGAAAAAGAGCTGAATTCGAGCCTCGCGCAAGAAATTTCACTTCAGGCGGAACCTGTCCGAGATTTGCCTCAAACCTCAAGGGCAGGTCGCCATATTTCTCAGCGAGCGCAAGTTGTGAACTGGCCCCGGAATTGTCTGTGAATTTTGCTCTTGCAAAACCGAGTTCATAATGCGCTTGAGGTTGGTTCAGGGGCACTACTGATAAAAATGCAACTACACTCGATGCGATGAGCGAAAAGCCAAATAGTGTCAATCGCGCATGCCAACCAGCCTCGACCAATTTCGTCTTCCTTCGCCCTGAAGCTGACATTTCTCGCGGCTTCAGACAATCGACACTGCTGCGCCACCGAGGTTCTGGGCACATTGGAAGCTCTATTCCGCCTGCAAAATATCGTGCCCAATAAATTCATTTTATCCCATATGGTAAGAAATGTCCTTGACAAGAAGTCGGTACAGTTATATATGTGTCACTTCCACGCAACGTGATGGCCTACGAGGACGATCTCTCCCCGCAGACTACCTGGGAGGTTGCCATGATGCATCGTAACAACTGGAGCGGAGTCGCCATTATTCTGTTTATATGTTTCCTTGTGTTCCCGTGCGTTGCCCAAGCACAAACGTTTGCCTACACGGGCAACCTGAACACTCCCCGTGCTGGGTTTACAGCAACGCTTTTGGACAACGGTATGGTACTAATCGCTGGTGGTGCGGACACATTCCTTAATATCTTCTCCCCGGTTGGACCCTCTTCTGGATGCCCTACTTTCAGCACTACCATCCTCTCCAGCGCGGAGCTATATAATCCCGCGACTGGAACGTTCTCGGCTACCGGCAGCCTGAATACCGCACGGGATGGGCAAACGGCAACCTTGCTGAACAACGGAATGGTTTTGATCGTCGGCGGCTCTGGCAGTACACGAGGAAACAGCGAGCTCTCCAGTGCGGAGCTATACAATCCTGCGACAGGAATTTTCACAGTCACCGGCAACCTGAACACTGCGCGCTCCGGGCACACGGCGACACTATTGAGCAATGGAATGGTTCTGATCGCCGGAGGTATTGGCTCGGGACCTGTTACGCTTGCTAGCGCGGAGCTATATAACCCAGCGACAGGAATTTTCACAGTCACCGGCAACCTGAGCACTGGACGGTACGATCACACGGCCACGCCACTCAATAATGGGACGGTTCTGGTAGCTGGGGGTTTTAACAGTGTCTCTAATCCACTCTCCAGCGCCGAGCTATATAATACTGCGACAGGAACTTTCGCGGCTACCGGCAGCATGCGTACTGCGCGTAGCATCCACACCGCGACACTTCTGAACAGCGGAATGGTTCTAATGGCGGGAGGATCAGGGACAGCGGGCCAGCTTTCTAGCGCAGAGCTGTATAACCCGACGACGGGAACTTTCACCGCTACCGGTAACCTGAATACTGCACGCTACGAGCACACAGCGTCGCTACTGAACAACGGAATGGTCTTGATCGCCGGAGGCTCTAACAGCGCCAGCCCTCCCCTGACAAGCGCCGAGTTGTATAATCCAACGAACGGAACTTTTTCGGTCACCGGTAATTTAAACGCCGGGAGGTATAGCCAAAGTGCGGTTCTGCTGCCAAATGGAAACGTTCTCGTAGCCGGAGGTTCCGACATTTACCGAGCGAATCCTATGGGATGCAGCAGCGGTGCTAGCATGAATACTGCGGAACTGTACCAGCCGGCGTCACTGATTCCGTCTGGCCTGCTCTCGATCACCGTAAGCCCCACGAATTCTTGGGCAGCGATCGGGAACTCTGAAGCTTTCACTGCCACCGGTACCTTCAGTGGCAACGGTACGCAGACATTAGCGTCCGTCACTTGGAGTTCCTCTAACACTGCCGTTGCGACGATTACAAATGACTCGACCAACCATGGAAACGCTTTTGCAGTGGCCGCTGGCTCTGTGACTATCAAGGCGTGTGCTGGCTCGGTTTGCGGCTCGACAACAATATCGACTGCACCACACGAAAACTTGATTCTTGGCAGCATATGCGCAGACGGATCGAGCGGCACACTAGAGGAATATGACGATACTGGCAAACTTCTGCGTACAGGAAACATGGCCAACGCGCTCTCAAATCAGTCCGCTACGCTCCTGCAGAACGGGACGATATTTGTTGCGGGCGGAACAGGGTCGCCTTGCGGTGGTACCGCAGACTCGACGCTGTGGCAAATCTTCAATCCAAATGGTCAAGTCCTAAGCTCGGGGTTGCTCCAGGATGGGCGCGATAATCCCAATTCCGCAGCGCTTCTCCCGAACGGGAATGTCTTTCTAGCCGGTGCGGCGAATTTGGCGCAAGGAACGTGGGAAATTCACAATCCCGCTGGCGCGCTTGTGACTTCTGGCAGTTTGAATGACCTGCGCGGTTCGGGCGCATTTGCCGTCACTTTGAAAAACGGCAATGTTTGGATTTCAGGAAGTGCGCTTGGCACCGGCGGATCCTGCACATACGAAATCCACAACAGCACGGGAGCTCTCGTGGGATCAGGTTCTCTTAATACTTGCTTCCCCGGAGCTCAGGTGCAAGTTCTTAGCAATGGGAATGTCATGCTCTTGGGAGGCGACAGTGCGGCCGGAACTTACGAAATTCGAAGTCAGACGGGCACATTTGTAACCACCGGCAGTCTAGTAAATGGGTTTAATCATGGTGCGAGTTCCGTGGTGCTGAACAACGGAAATGTCTTCATTTCTGGATCCTGCGAGGTGGGTGGACCGCCGCCTCCTCCGCCCAACCCATTTGTTTGTGGGACCACTGGTTCCCCTTCCGCGTGGGAAATTCGCGACATAAACGGCAACTTCGTTTCGACAGGGTCTCTACAAAACCAATACGACGGTGCCGGGGAAGTCGTTTTATCAAACGGAAACGTCCTCATTACTGGGGGAAATCTCTGCCCTGCTTGCTGGGAGATACGTTCGCCGACTGGCGGATTCATCTTATCAGGAAGCCTGTTCGACACTCGCTACGCTGGGCACACGCTCACCCACTTTTGAGCAGGGGTAAGCTGAAGTTCCTTACCGAATTGGCGCGCTGTGGAATCGAGGGCGTAGCTACAGATCAAGAATCTGTCGTGTGCCAAGAGATCTACGTCGGGAGGGCAGGCGCATTCGTCTCCTACTCCTCGCTATTTAGAATCCTAGAGCCAGACCAGAGTGAGAATAGCTCTCAGCGTTTCAAGCCAATGAGGCACCTCATGCTCCGAACCATATTTCTGTCATGGGTTTTGGTATTGACGACGATCACTTCAATAGCCGCAGCCCCGTATGAGCGGCATTTAACGTCTGAATCTGTCCGCAACGCATATTTTCTTGGCCGCAGAATGGATCAAAAGACTGGAGACTTCCTAGCCCGTTACACCCAATCATTGCCACTTCCCAAGACCGGCCCGCATATTGCTCGGATACAGGCCCTAACCCCGTATGCCCAAGTGGTCCTTCGTGCGACGCAGGACCAGGGTGTTGGCACCGTGTCCGACGCAGAACAGGAATACGGTGCCAGTCCCGATCTCTTTGTCGTGCGAATCGAGATATTCTCGACCCCGACATATTTTTTACCCGCGCAGTGCGAGGATCTTGCGCGGCAATTTTCTACGCGAGCTGTGCAACAGGATGTGTTGAAACCGCTGAAGACAACGTGCACTCACCTTTATTCGGTACCCCATAGTAGTCCAAGTAGCGGCACTGAGGTGGAGCTGCAATTCGATGTGGCTCAAATAGCGTCAGCACCCATCACAATCGAGGTTTCCTCGCCCAGTGGCCAGCACGTCGAGGCCAAATTCGATCTAAATAAGCTGAAGTAGGTAGAAGAGCCCAGGTCTTCACCCAACGCATTCTTGAGGCAAGCGTCCGCTGATCTTGTCTTGAAGCGACGTACTCGCCCAAAAACAGCGGCCATCACGGCCCGCTATTGTTGTAATTCTTCTGACAGCTTGCTTAGAAGTCAAATCCTAAATTGCTATCTCGTTGATTCGTCTTGGCTCTGCGTATTTCTTGCAGCACGGTTTTGTGCCGTATTCGGCTGTTATTGGACTCAAGTTGGACCTAACTTTTTGGGATGAACCCCTATAGTGAGACAAATTCTTTGGGCACACTTGCGTTATCGAAGTGGCACAGCTCGTTCAGGCGGTCAATTCGCTGCGGTTTTCCCATAGCGCGTGGCGGTCATGAATGCCTAACTTCTGGAAGATTCTCAAAAGATGAAATTTCACAGTGCTCTCACTTATTCCCAACGTTGAGC
The DNA here is from genome assembly GCA_035933995.1 of Candidatus Acidiferrales bacterium. Taxonomy (GTDB): domain Bacteria; phylum Acidobacteriota; class Terriglobia; order Acidiferrales; family UBA7541; genus DAHUXN01. The sequence continues at coordinate 19,429 of DASYYI010000108.1, forward strand.
TGATCTCCTTGTTGGAGAGCTTGTTCTGCAGTAGCTCCTGAATCTCTCTTTCGCGAGGACTTAGTTCTTCGTGGAGGTTTCTTTTGCCGTGAGATAGTTTCTGCACATACGATACGTAGTGTTCCAGAACTCTCGGGGGAACCCACAGATGCCCGTCTGCAACAGCCCGAACAGCTCTCGGCAACGTCTCTCGGACTCGGGGGTAGGGCACGAATCCGTCAACACCTCGGTCTAACAACGAACATATTTCGTCATCCGGTAATTCGAAATCCAAGACAATTCTCTTGGCTTGCGGGAAATCATGGCCCAGTAATTCTAGGTATCTAGGAAGCCGAGTCTGGAAGTTGTCCCCGTCTATTACGAAAACGTAGCGACAATGCCCTTCGTTCTCCGAAAAACGTTTCCTGCTCTGTGCTTCTAGGGAAAAAATCTCAAGCCTTGTCTTGCCGCGAAGGATATTCCGCAGGAACTCCTGCGCCAGCGGGTTGCGCTCGACCAAACATAGCTCCACATTCATCTTGGCTGGTTTAGCGGAAGTAGTCATGGTGCGTGGCCTCAACTACTGGAGGAGGAATTCGCGCTCGCCTGTATCATACTCAAACCTATAATGGTTGAGATGTCAATAGTACTAACCATCTGTCCGCGGCTGGCTATCCAGGTACACGCCGATTGGCTAACCACCAAGCTAGTTGAAAACATAGCGGCCCCGCGATAATCCAGAGTGGTCATTTCGGTGACGGCGATCGGGCAGGTACAGGCCTACGCGCAGTGAGACGGTGGATAAACGAGAAGATCATTGGCATTGCGGCGTTGACCAATGGCATAGGGTAAGCGGCCATGCTCATCCGGTCTTCGTAGAGCCTCGGAACTTGGCCGCAGAAGATCGAGTTCCTGATGCCCTAAATCGTTCGTTAACAGAACGGGCCACGGGACATGCATCACGTCAGGAATGACATCAGCAACGCAACCGAGTCACGGCTGATGGCTCAGCGAGCTGCCGCGATGATAGACGTTAACAAACAGAAAATTCAGTTGTCAAAAGCCGTAGAGACACTGCTGACCAGTATACATTCCTGCGCTTTCGATCCGACAGTCAACATCAAAGTTTTAAAGAGCCGATGCAATCTTCATGACAATAATATATCGCTTCGCTTTCATTTAGAGTGCGGCACAACGATTAAGCACTACTTAGACGAGATTAGAATGCGCACAGCTTGCGCACTCCTTCGGGAAACGGACCTGCCAGTATGGGCAGTCGCAGAGTCAGTTGGTTATCAACATCTCCAGACATTCTACCGAACTTTTGCCCGACTCGCGTGTTGCACGCCAGTCGCATATAAGAACGCTGGGTTGGCCGGGCCGGCGCATCAATCTTGTAATAAAAGTAAGATAGAGTTATCATTACGGTCGAAAATACGTAAGGGCTAGAGAACACAAGGGTGTGAAGCTTCCCACAGTAATTCGTCTTTTTTGGCGCTCTCGACGCCTCCTCGCCGTAACTGTGATCATAGCAAGCGTCGCGGCTGTTGCCAGCATCGCTGCGACCCTTATTGTGATGGATCAATTGAGAAATGGTTCTATGCCTTACATCGATTCGTCGCGGCAGGTTTACGTTTTTCTGCGCAATCTCAAAGATCCGGACATAGACAGCGAACCTTTGTCGGAGAACGATTATGCTCTGCTGCTGCGTGGAGCGTCAGTTTTCGCTTCAATTGGTCTTTCCACAGGCGAAACAAATCGCAATGCCCAAGTAGGCGCCGCACGTCAAGTGTTACGTGTGAACAGCGTTAGCGCGTCGCTGTTCCGGACCTTCGGTACACGCCTTACGGAGGGGCGGATTCCAGAGGATTGGGACAAATCTGGCGATTATCTCATCGTCTCATACGGAGTTTGGCGGCGCACATTTGGGGGTGACAGCGACGCGGTGGGAAAGGCGGTCGAGTTAGATGGTCACCCGTATGTGATCGTTGGAGTGTTGCCGCGTGATTTTCAGATTGGATTCTATGAGCATCCGGAGGCCCTGGTGCCATTTCACTTTGATCCGCCAGGGTCGGCCGCGCAAGTCCCTCGGCTGCTGGTGTTTGGTCGCATCGTCGACACGGCAAACATAAGGGCAGCTCAAGGCCAACTTGTGGCGCTGTCGCAGCAACTCGTTCAGCGCTTAGGAGAAGATTTCAAATTTCGAGTGACTACTATACGGGATCAGAACGGTCGGGTCGGCCGCGAAATTGATTACACTCTTTTGTTCGTTGGGACTATATTTCTCGTTGCTGCCGCAGCCAACCTGATGACATTCTTTTCGCTACGTATGCGGAGACGTGCGGATGAATTTGCTATTCGGGAGATGCTTGGCGCGCCCCCGTCAGAGGCAGCGACGTGGCTCCTGACCGAAGTTGGCTTCGTAACGCTCCTCGTTCTGCTCGGCGGCATTCTGTTCGGGCCATGGTTGGCAAAGGTGTTTGTAACTCTTGGCCCCAATGGAATTCTTCCTGACCCCGGAACTCTCATGCTGTCATTGCGAACTAGCACCTATGTGATCGTCGCGTGTACTGCTATGGGCGCGTTCGTGTTTCTATTCGTTCGTACTCTTTGGGCTGTACAGAGGCAGCACCAATCTTCCATGCGGTCTCCCAGAATCATAGCTACCAGTAAGATTATGATCGCTTCGGTTATCTTTTTCCAATCTGCCTTCGCATTTCTATTGCTGATTATGGCTTGTACGCTTGCAACGAAATCAATCGAGTTAACTCGCATCGGCCCCGGTTTCAGATCTCACGGACTACTGACGCTACATAGTACTGGTGGCTCGGGGGATCCAAAGTTTCTCTGGTTGCGTGATCAGCAGGTGCTTAAAGAGATCGCCGTCGAGCTGCACGCACAGAGCGAAGCGATCGTCGATTCGCTTCCGCTGGTGTACACACCGGACACAAAAATCCAGTGTTGTGCCGGGCTGAGTCCCGGAGTTCCTTGGGTCGAATCGTCGATAATTTTTCACTACATTTCTCCAAGCTATTTCGATGTTATGCAGATTCCTGTTCAGGCTGGGCGCACTATCTCCGAAGGTCATAACGAGGTGGTGGTAAGTAAAGAATTTGTTCGGCAGTGTTGTGCTGGAAGGCTTCCGCTTGGAGCCCATTTAAGAATCGAAACCTCCTCTGATTTTCAATCCGATGCACCTGTCGACGCTCAGATTGTAGGAGTTGTAGCGGACGTTCACGACGTTTCGATTGACACTAGCGGGATCCCGGAAATTTATCTGCCCATGAGCATGGATTCCCGGAAAGAAAAGGTCTTTATTTTCGCTTTCTCGTCGCAACTACCTCGACCGCAACTGATAAAGGCCGCAGTTGCGAAGCACGGGGACCGTACACTAACAGACGTGCAAACGCTTTCTGACGTCATTGATGCGTCGTTGCGTCCGTATCGCACAGAATCCGCGATTTTGACAATACTTGGCAGCATTGGCGTCTTATTGTGCGCGTTCAGCGTTTTTTCGCTGATCGCGAATGCGGTGTCAGAGAGGAAAAAAGAGCTAGCGCTGAGGAGTGCGCTCGGTGCGAGTCCGGTGAGGATAGTGTGGGAATCCGTAAAGATTCCAGTTGTGGCAGTGAGCACCGGCTGGCTGTGCACGCTTATTTTTCATTCTGCCATCGCCCGATCCCTGCAGTACCTTTCAAGCAGTGCCGACGTCTTCGACAGTGGGAGCACAGCATTTGCGTCGGCAGTCTTCTTCATCATTATAGTCTTAGCGACACTAATCCCAGCGCTGGAAAGCGCCCGGATATCCCCGGCCTCAGTACTTAAAGAGCTTTAAAATTTCAAAGTATTGCGCCCGCATACAATCCTAAATTAGGGCAACCCAAGATAGAGACTCTGAATTAGAAGTGTGTAGCCGTCACTGCCACTCGCAGATCGACATTTTTCCACTCTTGGCGGATCATACCCCTTCGGATTTCTGCTGCGCTCTTTCCAGCGAGAGTTTCACCGTAAGCGTAGATTTCCTGCTTTTGGCAAGCGCTGCATTCAGACGCATGCCGCCCGGTATAGCAATCGAGAAGACTCTGGTGTCCAAGGCTTCGATCACAATAGCAGTAGCAAGGTTGTTGGTATAGAACTGGACGGACCTTGGCCGCCAATGTATATGCAACTTTCGCGACCGGGTCACTGAACAGCTCTGGCCGAAGCGTTGTGGGAAGAGGACCGTCAGGAGCGCGGGAATGAAAAGCAGGAATATCCGTCTGGTCACTGGCCGTGCTACGCCATAGCGGCTCTTCACTCGATGAGCGTCTAGCGACGGAGAACATGAAAGCCGAGAGCAAAACTCTTAGCAGGTTGCGTCGGTTCATCGAATCCTCCATTCCTTCCTGCATATTATAGAAATTCAAGTCAGCCCAGTGGTATTCACAGTTCCGAATCAACGGTGCCGATCGGCATTTCTGTGCCGGTCTCTTCCACTAAGATCAGCGCATGCGGATCCACTTGAATTGACTGGCCTTCTTCGAGATTCAGCACGCGATCACACAACGCGATCGTTGATTTGCGATGCGATACAATCAGAATCGCCAAGAGCGGAAACGATTGCCTCAGCTGCACCACAATCCTTTCCTCGCGAGCAGCATCAAGCCCAGCCGTCGCCTCATCGAGGATGAGGATATCGGGCCCGAGTAGTAGCCCGCGAGCTAACGCCAGACGCTGACGCTCACCTCCCGACAGGCTGCTGCCCATGCACCCAACTGTCTGGCGCTGTAATCGCGCTCGGCACTCGGTAAGCTCGACGAGCCGTAGCAGGGAAACCATCTCACCTTCCGTTGCGTCTGGTTTTGCCATGCGCAGATTGTCTTCAATCGAGCGATCGAAAATCACCGGATCGTGGGATAACAACACCACATGTCGGCGCAGCAGAGATTCCGGCAACGAACCGATCTCATATCCGTGCAGTGCTGCCAAACCCCGGTTGAGTTTATGTAGCCTCAGTAGCGAACGTGTAAAGGTCGTCTTGCCCAATCCACTGTGTCCTGTTACACCAACAACATCGCCGCAGCCGAGCGTCAGCGAGATATTCTTCAGTAGTATTCTTTTGCCGATTGCAAGCTCGGCATCACGTACCACAAGGGGACGAGGGTCTAAAGGACGAAGACGATTGTCGCCCACGTCAACAACTGCTGAGTACCGCATCTGCGTAAGCATCGAAAATTTCTCCAACGCTGGAAACAATTCGATTGCATGTCGCATCATAAAACCCAATGCATCTATTGGCTCAAACATCCGGGCGAGGAGATAGTAAGAGGTTAATGCTTCGCCGACATGAATCGGCGACCGGTACCCGTAAATGAACACGCTTAGTGTCAGCAGGCAAGCGACACTACAAGCCGGGTAGCATTCGGACCATGCTGAAATGGCTCCTGTTGCCGAACGCGTCCTCATAACCTTGACTGCCTGGTCACTGAAGATGGCGGCTTCTCTGCTTTGGCAGCCAAGCAGTGAACAAGTCTCTCTACGGGGCAGAACATCCGCTAAATACTGTGCGCATTGCTCCTCGGCTGCGCGGCACTCTCTACTGAGTACAAGTCCTTTACTCGTGTAATGATACTTTGCGATGAGGCTTACGATCATGACGGCACTTATGCCGATAACCAACCGCCAGTCGAGCAGGCTTATCGCAGCTATACAAAAAATCAAAGATAGCAATGGCGATACACCGGAAACAAACAGCTGGATCATGAAATCAGCAGCCCGCTCGGCTTCATATATATATGACCCGGTAATACCCCCATTATCTGCTGGAGTATCGCTCGTAACTAGAGGTACCCAGAATTGCTCGAAGGCGAGAAGCTTGAGCAATCTAGTTAGCCACGCGTGGGTTGAGGTACTCTGCGCCTCGAACCAACTTCGGCAGCAAGCACGGGTCAGCAAGGTTGCGAGCAGAAAGAGAACAGCGCTGACTGGCAGGTGATGATGAAGCGTGGCGAAGTCGAAAATAACCTTCAGAAGGAGCGGATCGGACATTGAGAGTAAGGACCACGCAATTAGCGAGAGGCTGAGGAGAATACACCTCAACCTATCGCGGTTCCAAACCCAATTGATCATCAGCAGGATGTCCTTCATTTACGAGACCTCCTGTTGGACGAAGCAAGTAGCATGACCCAGCCGGGCCGTACAAAAAATGACGACGAATCAACACTCATTTTGTCCGCACTGCTGTGGAGGTATGGCAAACCGAGTGGTGATAATTGGAAGAAGCATTCCCACTCGGTTTGCATGGTCCTTTAGAACTGACGTGCAGACGTTTGTATAGGCTTGTACTTGTTGCCGCCTTCGCTCTTGCAACTGCAGGTGCCGTTCACTAAGAGCCTGCTGCTGCCTAGCGTCACAACGGCTGGAGTTTCATATGGTCGCCGTTTCATAGTTTTTCACCTCCTTCCTTTCACAAAAGAGAAGTCCTTCCGGATTTATCATCTGAGGTAATTGCGCATCCTTGAGCCATCGCAGCCACAACTCCAAGATAACCAGGCGCAAAACGGACGCAGGGAAAGGGACACCACCATATGCTAGCCGATCAGTGATTTCCGAAAGCCGCAGTGGATCTACAAGGCCGATGTCGCAGATACAGGCACTTGGCACTAGGGTTGAATGCAGAAGCCCTGCTTGACGTGCATACCAGCGAGTAAGGAAACCATCGGTTCCTCCCTTGGATTCACGCGTACGTACGCTTTCAGGAAGGAGTCCCCGCATTGCTGCACGCTGCAGTAAGCGTGAAGGGTTCGTGGAAACTTTCAAGGAATGGGGAAGAGTGCAAACGAATTCTACCAAAGGACGACTGAGATACGGATGACTCACTTTTGCGTTATAAAGTTGCCTGTGATAACCAGGTCCGATGATGCCTTGGGCTGCCCAAACTGTTAAGAGCGCGTGTTCGACCTGTGCCGACGAGTATTTGGACACGCGATCAATGCGGACCTTGGCGATATCGTGGCACGCCCGTCGTGCTTCCCGTGTAAGCCACGGGATGCGGTTAGCAATCATCGGACCCAGTTCCCGACGTCGCAAGGAATGGCTCAATGCAAAAACGAGGGTACGAAGTAACGGCTGCGCATTGGCCGTTGACCATTCCACGGAGGCTGTCAGTGCCCCCCAAATTTGGCCTGCTGCGACCGCGTCAGCAATATCAGGTCGCGATAAATCCCCGTTTAACATCAGATGGTCGCCGCCCTCCCCCGTCAGTACGATACGTCGTGCACTGTCGCTCTCATACTGAGCGAGAAATGAGCGCACATCACCCGTCAGCATCATCGGATTGAGTGTCTGGAGGTGGGCAATAGTCTCCAAGGGATCACGTGATATGAGATATTCAAAGAACGTGTGCGACATCACTCCGAGAAATCCCTCCATGTCCCTAATCCACGGGCGCTCGTCGCCATCTAAACAGCCATCGTAAACCCAGGAGAACGCGACTGGCGTACATCCGCCCACGGCGCGGGATCTACAGACCGCAGCGGACAAAACGGACGAGGAGTCAATTCCCCCGCTGAGCTCACAAAAAACTGTTTTGGCTCTGCTGCATCGTTTCTCTATGCTTCGAAGAAAAAGTCGTCGAAATTCCGACGTTGCATCTGACAAAGTAATTAGCCCGGGTTGCCGATTAAGGCTTTCATCCGGCCACCAGTACGTGATATTGGACTTGAAGTTCTCGGACAACGTGACCACAGCGCCCGGCGGTACCGCGTGGATGTCGCGAAAGGGTGTTGTCTCTGCGGGTTCCGTCAAAGTGAGGTAGGAAGCAAGATGCGCTACGTTCACGCATCGTGGGCATCCCAGCCGATGCCAAAGTGCGCGTAAATCAGTACTAATCAAGAGGGTCTGGCCCTGAACACTGTAGTACAACGATCGGACTCCTAAAGCATCTCGGCACAGATGCGTAGTTCGGGTATGTGAGCTATACAAGGCTAGTGCGAATTCACCATCAAGGATCCGAGCGAAATCTACTCCTCTACGCTGATATAATTCGCCAAGCATCAGTTCGACTGATCGCTGATCTGTGGGTCCATTCTCTGACTCTGAAAGCCACCCATCAAACAGCACCACTTGCGGTTCCGATCTCGCATCGTTGTAATAACGATGCGCGGTTATTTCGATGTTACTGAGGTGCAAAACAAGGTGGTCGTCCTGAAGGTAAGTAAAGCGCCGCAAAGGCGTTGAGTCAGTTGGGTTAATCTCCGCAAAATGGATATACATATGCTGGCTTCCCGTACTTGTCGGCTCACATGCGAAATGCTGGAAGCAGCCCGTCTCGAGCGACGGTGTCGTCGAGAACAGGCTTCCCATCCAATTCGCACCACGCATGAGCAGTAAAAGGCATTTTTCTTACTCCTACCACGAGCGCTACATCGAAACCCGCGCGCCTGAGAAGGATAGTTGCGGCGGCTGAATAGACCAGACATCGGACGACGCGCGGATAGAGCAGGCACGCGAAGTTTAGGGTTCGCATGACGCTTTCATCGCTCTCGGAGCATTTCTGAGTTGTATGTATCTTACGCAGTAAAAATGCGAGCATCGAAAATGGGAAAAGGTGAACAACCGCGTCCATACATATGAGGACGATCATGGATTTCAACACTCTCATCGGTTGCCTCGTGACATCTTGGTGGGAGGAGAAAAATCATGTGCAATCCTTTTGCTTAGCAGCATTTCGCAAAAATGTCGGACGTCGCGATCAGCGGTAGCTTCATCAACAGAAAATTCTGTCATTACTGCACTGATCATTTCTTCGATCGAACGCGGGGCAACAAGCAAGGAGAGCAGAAACGATGCAACCGGATTAGCACCAAACCACTCACCGGTTCTTGGGTCAACGAAAATAGCTCCGAAATCGTCAGAGCAAATGCGGATATCCTTGCATACCAACATGGATCAAACCCCCGTAATGTTCTGCTATCTGCATACATTCACGCCTAGCATCTTGTGGAGCAAGTGCAAATCGTCTTCACATATTTTCTGCATTTCACTGCGATTCGTGAACGCCAGCTCGGAGCGGGTACCAATCAGTTGCATCTCGTCCTGACGATCGTGAAATCTGCCACCGGCGGATATTCGGGCCATCTCAACAGCGTGGATCAGGGCGCCCTTCTGTCGCTCAGCGCGATCACCGTTGACCGCTTCAAGATTGCCGCGTCCGGCCCGGAGAGCGCGTGCCTCCGGTCTCCACTAGCACGCTTCGCGCCACCAAGAACCCGTGTCACTCAGACGTGCGGCCCGTTCCGACCTAGCCGCGCCAATCTGCCCGCTTCTGTCCCCTGTTTCGTGTCCCGGGCTCCCTCGGTTGCGTGTGACGGGAGCTAGGACTCTCCGAAACAGGAGGACAGAAAACACGAAAGTCGAACAAGCAAAACAGATCGCAACCCAGGCCGTTGAGCAGCTCAGTCGGGCCCTGGAAGCTGGCCACAGTGCGAGGCATTCTGGATTTCGCCGCTGATAAAGTGTGCCATCGTGTGGATAGCAGCGAGTCTCTGGTTGCGCGTCATCCCATAGAGGAACAGCAGGCTGAGCCCATCGTGCCGAGGACGACATAACTGCGAAGACCACATAATCTTGCGTACCGGTTTCAAGGCCGATAGCTTGGCAAACTACTTCAAAAACGGCATCCAGTGTACACCCCGTCTGACTTGTTCGCGGCACTGTGAACCGATTTTTGTCGGGAGCACTCCCGACGGTCTGCTATCCACACCACCGCAGCTTGATTGCAGTTTCGTTGTTATCCGCTTTTGCAAACAAGGATTCTCACTTGGATTAAACCGCTTCACGTTCACCACCTTTCTGCGCGCCGCAGAACACGAAGTTTCCTGACCGCGCTCGAAAAAAAGACGACACAAGTATAACCAGCTTTAATGAACTCGGTAGCAAAGCGGTAGCATCGAAGCAAAATGAACGGGTGGAGTTTTTGCAACCGGAGGGACTCGAACCCCCGACCCTCTGCTTAGAAGGTAAATGCAGAAACGCTAAGTTGTTGGTTCGTCTTGTCTTTTCCTATGTCTTGTATCGCGGTTTTGTACGGTGTTCGGCGACGTTTGTGCCCAAGCTGTTCCCAAATTTTCTTTGCGATCAGGCACGCGGTAGTTAAAGAGTAGCCGGAACGCTGGCATACCCTTGGCGTTCAATCCGCTCGCGGAATGCGGCTGCTTCGGCTGGCGTCAGTCCATACGTGCGGACAAAATCCTGCTCAGCGGTGCAAAGATTTTTCGCAAGCATCGGGCGAAGCTCGACGCCAGTCTCCGGGGCGAAGCAAGTCCTGGTCGCACCGTTCGGTAGCAGCCAAGCGTTCAGTGCACCAAGAACAAAGGCCATAGTGAGAATGTAGGTCAGGCATCCCTACTTGTCAACTCGCGCGAACGACTGCGCGCGAGCAAGGATGTCATGATTGAGATTCTTCTTGGTGATTGACTTTGCTTTTTTGCATCTCCCGCGTTCGGACTTCGGCCAGCAGTCGCGCCGTGAAGTCCCAATAGCTCAACCGTTCGGTGCCCAAGTAGTTGAGCGTCGCCAGGAAGGGAAACAGAGCGCCAAACAGGATGAAAACTGAGGCCAACACGTACACAGCCCAGTGGCGCGCGGAAGCGTTGACGAAGCACAGAGCAACACCCGCCCACCCGGTTGCCTGAATCCCCACCCCAATGAACATCATATCGTTGGAGATAACAGGGACATCCCGTAACAGATAATCCTGAAGGATTCTGTACCATTCTTCCCACAGCGCATCGTGCTGCTGTTTGTCGGCGAGGTCCTTCATTGGGGCCTTGATTTTTTCCATCACCGACGAGGCTGGCTGATTTTCAGGAAGCTTTGGCGCAAGCTCCTCGCCGAGAAACTTGGCTGTGACCTTACGCCATACTGTACATTGAGAGAGTAACCAACTCCAACGCGTGGGTTTCCAGGAGCGAAAGACCAATCCCTGAGCGATTCCCGACGCAATTCCCGCAAGAATTGCACTTGACGCGAACAGCACGAAGCCGACCACGTAGGCCGCAAAGATGAGTGCGAGGAGTTCCGCGTACTGGCTCAGCCCAAGGGCATCGCGCAGAGAAAAACCCAGGGTTGGATGCGCCAACAACAACCCACCAATGAACACGCCACCAGGGATCAACGGCAAGGAAAGCTGGTAAAAACGGTCGAACGATGTGGGGCCGAAGTTGAAATGTACTTGCGGGATCATGGTTCGTCGGGGAGTCGGTTGTTTTGAAAAACGAGCTTCGCATCCACAGTCTTTAGAGCTGTAGTGTAGCAGCACTTCGTTGTATTCATTCAACCAAGGGTTGACAACTGTTCTTCAACGAGCAAGACTTTCCGCAGGACGCTAGATGGAATCCAATTCATAGGGACAAGTAAGTGACTGGAAGGTGAGCAATGATTCGAATGCGACCCGTAACAGAGTATGCTCAGAAATGGTTCCGCAACTGCATTCTTGCCTACCTTGAGGGTGAGAAGGATTCGCGGTGGATTCTCAGCATCGTGCGGGGTCAAGAGGGAGAAGCTCGCCATCTCCTGCTAACTCGGTTTCACGCGTACACCGGAACACCCAGGTTTGCAGAGTTGCTGGACTCCTGCTCGGTCGGCCCGACAGCCTAGCCCCCGCTATCGGGAGGCGTAGGCTGGTCGGGCGTGGTTGCAGCTATGATTTCCGTAGCCGTGCGCTGCACGAGTTCGAGGTTCTCAAGCAGCACAGCGGCGTCACCATTCCATAGAGAAATGTAATCTGCGCTCGCCGTTCCGGTCTCAAGGCCGATGGCTTGGCAAACCACGAATGCGACCGCCTCGGCTTCCGTTTCGCGGATGCGTTTTGTAGTGCTCGCGCGGCGGTCGGCGCGATGAAGCCGTTCGTGGGCTATTTCATGCATCAGCGTCGCCACGGTCTCAGCCGGTGACTGGTTGGGCAGCACCGTAATCTTTCCGCCTTCTGACACGCCCTTGGCCGGTGCGATTTCCGCTGAATACTCCAGCGTAATTCCTTGCTCGCTGATGTAATGTTCGAGTCGCTCACGATAACAGCCCGGATCGCCGTTTACGCTGCCGATTTGGGGTACCGGCTCCCCTGCGGTCATGCTTTCATCGAAAACATAAACAGCGCGGAAGCCAACCAACGCGCGGGAGTCGTTACTATCCGGGTTGAGATTCCCCACTTGGTTGTTTTCGTCCTTCCGGCGACGAAAGACAGGGGCAAGGATCATGATTCCTTTTTCGCCCTTCGTGACGTAACGTCCCAAGGATTTCCAAGTCTGATACCCCGCCACGCGTGTCGCTTGCGGGCAGGCTCGCGCGATAAGCATCACGTTGAAAAAACTGTAGCGGTGGAATCTGCCCATTGCTGCGAGATAATTCGTTAGAGCTTCGCTACGACCGGAATTGAGCGCCGCGATTAGCTCCTCGATTGCCTTGCTTGTGATTTGTTTGATTTGTTCTGATTTCATCTTCTTGTCCTTTCGGTGAGTTGAGATTCGGTCCCTTCAACCAGACACAGGGACCGAATCGAAACGCACTCACCGGAAGGACATAGAGGAAGTGGATTGGTATTCGCGGCTGGAGCGGGTCGCAACGGGCGTGACAGGTCGTTGTTTGCCTGGCGCGACCGTTGCTCGCGGAGGACGAGTCGAGAGAAGGTCTCTAACTCGACGGAATACCGCCGAGTGGTCACACGTAACTTATTCTGTTTTCATTAAACGCGAGAAACGCCAAGAACAACGAATTCGCCCAAGTGAAGTACACGGCGCGTACACGAGACAAGGCCATCCAGCCTTCCTACCGGAGGCACTCTTACGACTGCTGTGGTCCATTACTCTTACTCTCGGTGGGACCAGGAGTAGGGGGCGATGGAGGCTTAACAAACAGCTCTCGGGTCATCTCAACTACTTTCTGAACCGAGAGCCAGACCAAACACAGCCCGAATATCCCCACATAGAGACCGTTTGTTTCTTGCCCTGACTGCTTGCTCAGCTTAAAAGCACCGGCAAACGCGAATATGCCCGTAACCGTCGCGGCGCACCACAACGCAAATGTAAGAAGATCATCCGCCTTGAGAAACTTGTGGGTTTTAATCGCGCACCCCGCATACACGGCCATTCCGAGTGCGGATGCGATGAGGATGATATAGGCTTGGCTCACTTTTTGACTTGCTCTATGGTGGGTGTGCGCAGAAGCCCGAGAACAAGTCCTATGATACCGCCAACCAAAGCTCCGGGTAGTTCGCCGATTGCAGCTCCAACTGCTGCCCCGGCTGCCATGCCAGCGAGGGCATCTCTGGACTGCTCCTGTTCGGTGCGAACACGGATAAGATTCCGATTTCCACAGTTGGCACAGGAATACTGTTTCAAATCGCCGGGCACATCTTGGAAGCGGTTACGACATTGGGGACAGATAATCCACACACGCGGGATTATATCAGTGAAGTCTTAGGGAGGAACCGACTGTGTTTGTCCGAGGCCTGTGGCCGTCAGAAAGTGGCGCACACCGCATGGCCGTCGGCGAGTGCCACCACGTCGTCGTGCTTGCGCTTTGGTACGCTTGCGCCCTTGGCGTTCATATCCTGCTCAGAGGGCCGCATCGCCCTCAGGTGCTTTGGCAGGCCGCCCCATCCCAGGAGATCCCATGGAGTTTGCCGCAATCTTTACAATCCACGAAGATTGCGGGGAAACCAAACGGCGTAGGAAACTTTGAGAGTATCTCTGTCAGACGTACTTCCATTTCCTCCCGCATCGACCGGGTTGCGACCACTTTCACTAGGCGCGAATTACCTCTGCTGGCCCTGAGTTGTAGCGGAGCGCCTGCACCTCGATGGAATTCGTCACCGCCGACGACAGCGCCGCTCGACCAAACCCAGTGGGCAGCTTCACATTCCTCCGGCAACCTCTTGCCCAGTGTCGAAGACATTGCGCTTGTCGATTCGGAGGCTACGGCAAGTGCAGATATCCAAGCTCCTCCGTCAGGTCCAGCGACTGGTGGATTGGCGATGATATCCAGCAGCACAGCGTGGTTAAGTTCCATATCCAACAAGCTTTCAACCTGCCTTCTGATCTTGTCAGACTTGCTGGGAGACGACTTTGTTGATCTGAGAGCTTCCTCCGAAATCCGCTCGGTGTGTGGATCCAAATAAGCACACTTTGCCTCCACGCCGACGAGATGACCCGTAGCGGGAGGCCAGGTAATCCCTCCCGCGCGCGCCATCCTTATGGCGGCGAGCTGATAATTCCACGAGTCGTGACGCCCTCCTTGCGCATTTGCTCTTTCCTCAGAAACAAGAGCGTGAAAGGCTTCAGCGTCGGTCCAACTAAGTGGACCAGCAAGGATATCTACGTCCCCGCGCAGAGCAGGAACAAGCCTTTCCTTCCTGATTTGCAGAATGAACCACGAGAATGATGCTTGCAGCCCCAGCGAACGAAATAGTCCGTCCGATAGGAAAGACATCTCAACCAATCGGCGGCAGGCTTCGTGTTCCCGCTCGGGCATCCCCACCAAATAGCCTTCGGACATCCATCCGCCTCCAGCGATGACTCTATGATTGTTCGCTGTTCAACAGTTATCCCTGAGATTTTGTAGCTAGGCTGTCGCTGCAAGCATTCTTCGGAGCGATTTCGGGCGCAGACAAGACTCCAGGTTGTGGTAAAATACCTCGCATGAAAAATCAATATATCTGGGCGCTCGCCCTCGCGGGACTTGGCTGGACGCTTCTGCAAGACCCGAAGTGCAAGCGTGGGTGCCGGACACTCGCTGAACACCTGCTTTCGCACGGCATAGAGGATTTCCTCAGCGGCTTAGCTGCCTGAACGGCGAATGCTTTGTGCGCAAGTTCCTCCTCTTTATTGTTGTGCCTCGATGATTTTCCGTTCCTCGCTCGTAATACCATAGATTTGCAATACCACATCCTCAATCTCCACGTCGGTGGCGGCGATTTCGCAGTCCAAACGCTGTGTGTCCGAAGGCGCGAGCTTGCCAGAATGCTTTTTTCTGTTCATTTCCAGCATCCGTTCGACTAGGGCCACGATTTGGTCGTGTCGATCTTTGTCCGTGAATCGGATAGGTAACGGTCCGACATATTGCTTCGTGCAAGTGATCCAGCCACCTCGAAAGACATTGCTCTTGGATTTCAAGTAAGTAAAGAGCAACTTTGAGTTTAACAGCCCGAGCAAGTATTTGGGCGAAAGTCGCACGCTTTCGGCCGCTTTAATGCTGAAGCCGCCGCTTGCCATCATGCAGAAGCGATGCTGGCCACCCGGAAATTCGGAGAAGAGTCCTCGGTCGGCAAGGAGGGGCACCAATAGGTCTGCGCTGTCGTGCAGTGAGAGGTTTCGTGGTGCACTGTACGAGAACCACGTCGTGAATTGTTTGCGCGCATCCAACAGGTGCCGCCTGGTCCGCAAATAGTCGAATGCGCGAGGAAACTCTCGTTTTAGGTCTCTTTCCTCGATGAGGCTAGACGAGCCGTCGTTAACCCGATATGGAAAAATGATTCGCTCATCGCTCTCAGGTCCGAAGTAATACCGACTAAACCCTGTAGCATAGAGGGGGATGCGCAAGATACCAGGTTCCAAACGTACAGTTTGGCCGTCTTTCGACGCGTATACCCCACTCCTCTCGGTTCTCTGCACAATGAACACGTTGTCAGCGCCGGAACTCGATCCGCGCGAGATTTCCGAAGGGAGGTCGATTAAGCGAATCGAATGACTCTCCATCTTTTCAAAAATTCTGCGTTCGCGACGGCCCGCGAAAACCCATGGCCCCGAAGATAATTCTGTGACGGGCACCGCGGACGGCTGCCCCTGGAGCGATGGCAACTTGGCCGCATCCTCGATTCTCGTGTACTGCACGGTCTGCCGCGATGCGCGAGTGAGAAAAAGGAGACAAGTGTACGTTGTTGGGCCGTCGAAGACCTGAAGATGGGAGAAATCGACTACGCTCTCTATGGCCCACTTGTTCACCAACAATTCTCTCAGCGGTTTGCCGTAGTCAGTCTGGAAGAACTTGCTGGGGAGAATGAATCCAAGCCTCCCAGAGTCGTGGAGAACTGACAGGCCTTTCTCGACAAAACAGACGTAAATATCGAAGTTGCCAGAACTCGCCGTGATATAGCGTCGCTTCAAGTAGTCGGCCTCAATTGGCGAAAACTCCTGTAATGTTTGAATTCGAATGTACGGGGGATTCGCGATTACACAGTCGAAGCCGCCATCCTTCATAATTCGTTCGAAGCCCGCGCCCTCGGAATTCCAATCGAATGCGTTTATGCGGTCGCGGTCAGCGTCCCCGAAAAGCGTGCCTTGTTCGTAGATGTCCGGCCCGATCAGAGAATTCCCGCAGATGACGTTGTATTTGAGTTCAGGCAGAAGATGCTGTTTAGGCGGAAGTTGCGCGCGCTCACCTTCCAGAGCTTTGAGGTACAAGCTCATCATGGTGATCTCGACGGCCTGCGGGTCGATATCGACTCCGAAGAGATTGTTCTTCAATATCTTCGCCTTTCGAATAACGGAAAGGCGAGGTTCGCCGTTCGCGTCTTTGATCACGTCAGGGAATAATGGATGAACTTGAGCTTCCTTCGGATGCTCCGTCAGGTAGCGCACGTGATAGTCGATGAGGCACTGAAAAGCTCCTATAAGGAATGAGCCGGAACCACATGCGGGGTCGAGGATGCGTATTTTCTCAATCTGCTTGGGCGACTTGCCCTCGATGACCTTGCCAACTGTGGTTTGGACGATGTACTTCACAATGTATTCGGGCGTGTAATAAACGCCGCCCGCTTTGCGGACTTCCGGCTTCTCTTCGACACGGACTTGCTTGGCCGTGGGCCGGATGGTCTTGCCAAGGTAGCGCTCGTAGATTGAGCCGAGAAGCTCGACGCCGATCACGTCAAAGCGGTAGGGGCTTTTCGGCGGGTAGAGGCGCTCGATAATGTGCGCCAGCACGTCCGACTCAATTTTGATTTCCTCGGAAAGGTGCGGCTTAAAGATTTCACCATTAAAATCCTCGTTGACCCGGTGGAACAGGTCATTCAGCCAATCAAAGATGTGGAGCTTCCCGCCACGTGCTTTCCATTCCTCCACAACATCGCGCAATTGGTTCTTTTCGATAACGCGGCGGTCCTCAGCGATGCGGATGAAAACAATGCGGTCGAGCAACCGCTGGACAATCTCATTCAACTGTTTGGCCGTGAGGCCGGGATTGTTTTTGTAAATATTCTTTGCGAGTTCCTCGCGCCAGCCGGTCATTTCATCGAGGAAGGCCGTATCGACTGGTATGCGGAGGCGCTGCGTGCGCCGGTCGCGAGGCAGCATCGTCTCAAGCGACCCGGCTAGCACTCGTTCTCTAGAGAATTCCCAAAGTTTGTCCAGGCTTGCGATATACTCGGTGTATCTGAGCTTTAGAAGCAGTCCTTCGTCAGGGTTCCGCGCATCTGGCTTGATCGAAGCATCGTAGAAACGAAACTCCTCGAAATCCGTGAGCACGACAAGGAAGACCTGCTTTGTATTCCAGGCGTAGGTTTTGGCCTGAATGATGTGCTTGGCGGTATCCAGCTCCTCGGATGGAGCTTTAGCCTCTACAAAAAATTTCGTCTGGCCCGATACTCGGAAACCATAGTCGGGACGGCCTCTAGTATCTTCTGCTGCTTCGACGACGACTTCGCGCGCGTGGTGCGCGAGACCCTCCTCGTTTTCAACGTCCCAGCCAAGTGCCTTGAAAAAGGGCGTGATGAAATCAACGCGCGCCTGAGCCTCGGAATAGCTCTTCGACAGATAGTGAGTTCGATCTGATTCAAATCGGCGAATCAGTCTCTCAGTCGTCGTCTTGAACGAGCCGGGCGAAGTCGGCAAAATCCGCTCCTTCCGAGTTGGTGGGTCTCGGGAGGAAGTCTAAATGGGCACGGCTAGGGGTTCAAGTTAAGTAAGCTGTCGGATTGCCTGCCAAACATCACGAGGATGATTTACCTAAGAGACGCGGTGCGTGGGTGGACGGCTTCAATATCGGTGTAGCGGGCGAAGTCCTTGTGATTGAACGTCAAAATGCGCTTGACGCCATGGACGCGCATCGCCGCGACCAACCGCGCGTCATGAACCTGCACGCCAGAAACATTCTGCGTCACGAGAAGTTTGCGCCACTCTTCGTGAATCGCCAGGCTGTCCGGGAGCAAGCGGAGCCTTTCCTCGAAAAACCTTGCCCTGCGGTCTGTGTCTTGGGGGGAAAGGCCATAGCCGTTGCGATCCACGGGGCGAGTACACGCATTCCAAAATTCGGCGACATTCTGGGACGTGTAACAGAGAACGCCGTCGTGCCGAAGAATGGCATCGGTCGCTGAAACTATTGCAGGATAGTCGCTGTGGTCTGGTTTCACCCAGCGGAGAAGGACATTACTATCGACGAGGTACGGCGTCTCTGCCATCTAGCCGATCCTCATAGAAACTTTCGCGCGAAAAGTTTTCAGTGGTTAAATCTGGCAGCCTTTCGGAGCCTTCTGCCATGGCGTCGAGCATCCGATGAAATTCTTCGATGCTCATCGCGCCGCGAGACGCAGGACGTTCAATTAGAGCATCTTTGAGAAGCCGTTCAGCAACCTCTTCCAAAGGTAAGCCCTGAGCACGTGCCTCAGCGACGAGACGAGCTTCGGTTTCTGGGCTGAGGTCAACCCGGATGGTCATTGTAATGAGCCTCTGTCAAATAGATTAAACGTGTTCGATCGGAAATACCAGCACCACCTCAAAGTCATGAGTGCCACTAGCGCCCCACGGTCAGACCTTGCGTGATTGTCTGCTCGGCGGCTTGGCTGAGTGAGGAGGAGGACCCAATCTTCTGTGCGGGGGATGACGCTGTCGTACGACTCTGGTCCAAGGCGGATTGGTGCGATACATCGCGGCTTAGAGTCTCGGCAAGATTGGTCTTATCGTTTGTGTAGATTTGCGCGTCGTAGCGCGCACGGGACACTGCAACGTAAGCCAATCGCCGATTGACGAGTTGTTCTCCGGCACTCTCGGTGTCTACATGAATGAGCACGCGCACGGCGGTTTGTCCCTGGCTGCTGTGGCTTGTCACGGCATATCCAAAGTCAATATGGGGATTCTCTCTGATGTTGAACGCAACGGCGCGGCCTGTGTCGAGGCGGATTCGCAGATCGCCGCTCGCGTCGATTTTCTCGATTGTGCCAAGCTCGCGGTTGGCGACGTGTTGCTCTCGATTCGGCGCGGTGAACTGTATGCGGTCGCCTTGCGCGAAACTGCGCTCTGTCTCGCGGTAGATCGTCACGCCTTGCAGACGGCGTGGATCGTAACTGAGTTGCTCGTCGGTCTCTCGTTTGACGGTGAGCAGATTGTCCTTCGCATTCACGCGCTCGACTCGCGTGTACTCTCCTGGTTCGATGCCGTGCGTCTTGCTGCCCTTGGTGTAGCGCACCGTGTCACCCGGCTCGTATTGTTCTGCCCATTTTCGGTCTGCTCCTGTGATCTCCTGCCGCGCGATTAGCACTTTCACGGAGTACTCCCTGTGATCCACCTGGCCCGCGCTCTGCATTGCTTCGTGGATCGCTTCATTAATTTCCATCCGCGATTGATTATCAGGCGACACCACCAGTGTGCCTTCCGGTTTCTTCACGTACTCGCGGGCGATTTCTGCAAGCCTCTCCTTGTGGTCGGGAATCTCATGCACGCGGCCCTGGGTGTCGAGCTTCTCGATTGCTTCTCGTACTTGGCCTCGCGAGAGATGCTCCACTACTTCTTTGAGCGCCGGGTCTTTCTGCCGGACGATCTCGTCAAGCCGTGCCGTCTGGATTCCGGCTTCCTGTAGCTGCTGATACGGTGTTCCGGCTTCGACAGCCTGGTGCTGGCGTATATCTCCCACCAACAGCACACGGTCTCTCTCTTTGAGGCTATGCAGGAATTCGTTCATCTGCTTCGTGCTCGCAAGACTAGATTCGTCCAGAACGTAGAGGCGCTTTTGTCCGTCGTGTTCTTCGTCGCTCCGTGCAAGGTGCCGCTGCAACGTACTCGATTCGATTCCCGCCTCGGCGAGATTCTGAGCCGCGCGTGATGTTGGGGCGAACCCTTCAACCTTGTAGCCTTCCTGCATTGCAGCTTGGCGGATTGCGGTCAGCGAAGTTGTCTTGCCTGTGCCGGCGACGCCTTCCAGTGCCGTGATCTGGTCTCGGTTCGCGAGGATTTGCTCAACCGCTGCTTGTTGGCTCTGACTCAGATGCGGATAGTCTTTCTCGACTTCTCTGCACGTATCGGCGCTCACAATGGCCGAGTGTTTGTTCTGCCCCTCGTGCATTAGTTGGATGGTGTCCCGCTCATAATCAATCATCTCTTTGGTTGTGAATACTCGGCCTGGTGCGCCCGTTTTCTTTTCCAGTTCGATGAATTCGCCAGCGTTGATGCGTCTCTCGAACTCGAACCTAACGTCAGTCAGTGTCCCGTCTCCCATCGAACGCCTCAGAGCATCCCGCAGCAGCTCACGTTCCTCGACTACGGCCTCTCGCTCCAGATTCCTCTCTTTCGAGAACGTAACCGCAGACTGTGTTGTTATATGAGGAGTACCTTCCTCAATTTGTTTTGCTCTTTCCCTGGCTAATCCCAGCACACGCTCTGGCTGGTTCCCGAATGCGTCCGCCATCTGCCGGTGGCACTGCTGCATCTGTTCCCGAGAACTATCGAGCTTCGCTTCCCGAGTCTTGTGTGCGGCGATTTGCGCGGCGTCCGCTCCTCGCTGATTCTCTTTCGCCAGATGCTCTTCGATCTGCTGGCGGCGCGGACTTGATGCTGCGAGATATTCTTGGGAATAGCCGTTGATTTCCGGCTGGCCGCTCTTTCCGTGTTCGATTTCGTAGCCCATTGCTTTGAGCCGTGCGGCTAACTCCGAGCGGTACACCGCCGTTGCATACTGCTGCGTCTTGTAGAGTTCCCGTGGCTGTAGCGCGTAGGTTTCTCCACCCTCGGTTTCCGTGAGATTGAAGAAAACCACATGCGTATGCAGTTGCGGGGCGGCGTAGCCGTCCACGGGTCTCGCGCTGTCATGCTCGAATTTCGCTGCAACCCATTTGCCGGTTGTTTCTGCTGGGAGGTTCCCGCCGATTCGGGCTTGGACGTATCGTTCTAGCTCGTCCAGTGCCACGGCCACGCTTTCTTGATGCGCCGCTCTCGCACGCTCGTCCCCTCCGACAAGCGCAGTCAGCGACACACTCTTCGGTGCGGAGAACGTCGCATCCCATCCGGCGCGATGTTCCATGGTTCGTATTTTCTGCCCGTGTTCGTTCACGTATTCCCGCACCCCTTTGTGGCGGACGAGCTGCTCGCCCGTGATCGGGTGCTGGCCTTCCGAGAGACGTTGGAAGTGCTCCTCGCGCACCTCACCCTTGAGGCCCCACTGCTCGGCAAGCCTTCCATGCCACTCGCCGCGTATCTGGTCGCCCTGCGTGTAATAGTTCTCGCGGGCGTTGCCGAACTCTTCCGCGTGATACTCCTGCGCCTGGCTCGCACTCAACGGTTTGGAGATGGTCAGCACGTGTTGGCCTATTCGAAGAAGTGTTCTTGACTCGGGCCGGATCGCGTCAATTGACGCTCCCGGTCTTGTTTTACTTCATGCTGCGTGAGTTTCTGCTCGGGCGTCTCGGTCGTTCCAACTTTTGCCGCCGCTGTTTTTGGCGGTGCTTCAGTCCGCATCTTGATCGGTCGTTCGACGTATTTCGGTTGCTTGCCCGGCAGTTCGAGGAAGGGAAAACTGATTCGCACCACGAGATTCTCGTTCTTGAGGTAGCCCCGCAGCGACGGAAGGCCACTGATCTCCGAGGCCATTACCAGCGGCTCGACCTGCCGTTCCAGGTTGTAGCTTTTGGTGTTCCGCTGCCGTCCCATTTGTCCACTCGAACGGCTTTCCCGCAAGCGTTCGATCTCGATCTCGCCGATGGTTTTGGAAATCCACTCCGCTGCACGGCACTCGCTGGTGCGCAAGAAGATTTTCGTCGCGGGCTGCGACAGCATCGCCTCGGCTTCATGCCCGTAGCGCGTTTCAAGCTGGCTCCGTCCCTGGAAGCCGAGCACAACCGGATTATTCGACTTGCGGTTTTCGGTGATCGCCGTATGCAGTTGCGGCAACCGCTGCAAGCTGGCGAGTTCGTCCAAAACGAACCAGACCTTGCTTGGCCTCGTTTGCCCTTGGTTCCCCGTTCCCTGATTCATGAGACGCAATACCAGCGTGTCAAGCCATAAGCTGGTCAGAGGAATAAGGCGCTTGCGCGTTTCGGGCGTGCTCGTGAGGAAGAGCCAACCCTTCCTCTGTTTCGACCACTCTGCCGCGCTCCATCGCGCCGTCGCTTCCTTTTCTGAGGGAAGCAGCTTCAGGGTGTCGGCGATCATGTTCAGGGACGCCAGCACGCCGCTCCGTTGCGCCGGTGCCTGCCGGTCGATCATCGCCGCATACTCGGTGCCTTTCACCCGCCGGTCGATTTCTTCCCCATGGCACATCCACCAAGCCATCTCCTCGGGGGTTGGCCTGAAGGTCAGAAGGTGCGCGAAGATTTTTCTCGGGCCTTCCACGAAGAACGGATTCTCGTTGTGCCGGTCGGGGAAGAGGGACTCAGCTAAAGTCAGCGCCTCTGCGTCGTGCCTCAACTCGTCGCCGGGACTCCAGTAGGGCATGCGCGCATCCAGCGGATTGAGGATCGCGTCGCCCCGCTCGGGTGCGTAGAACTCCGGCGTGTAATCAAGCGCCGGATCGTAAACGATGGCCGTCTCGCCGCGCTCTTCAATCTGCGACAAGATTCTTCGGATCAGAGTGCTCTTGCCGGTACCGGTATCGCCCATGATGAGGATGTGGCTCGGCTCGATGGCGCGAGGGAGCCTCAGAGTTCGCACCTGGCCGAACACTCTCTGTAGGAAAGTCTGTGTCTGCTCGAAACCGATGCCGTCTGAGCGATTCCTTCGATTGAATTTGCGCACAGTTACCAGTTCCGGCCCCTTCAACCGTCGCCCCTCTTTACGCGCGCGGGCGCGCGCCGCATCCTTTGGGATGGCGATGAGCAAGCCTACAAAGAACACTCCCAAGCCACCCCAGAGGGCTGTCCTCAGAAACTCTGTGAAGCTCTGATCGCGGTAAATCCAGTGACCCAAGAACGCATGGAGTCTTGCGTTGTCGTATTGTCCCTGTTGGAATACAAGCCGCCGGTCTCCCAATTTCATTGCATCTTCGGTCAGTGCAAACGTGCTCTCGCCGCTGGCAGTTGTGACCGGCATTACCTCTTCGTCGAGCGCCAACCTGCTGCCCTTCTTGCCCACGACATTCAGCAGCACGTATCGGTCAGTTTTTGAGAGGTTAATCTCAGCGCGGAGTCCGCTGCGGATATACGTCTTCAGATAGAAGTGCTGCAAGGGTGTCAGCACATAGGCGTAACGGTAGGCGCAGATCGCAGCCAGACTGAGTAATGCTAGAAACAGTGTGACCATCGTCCATGCGGCCTTGGGATTCGGCCACTCGCCCGCATACTGATTTCGGCCCCATTCCCGGCTCATTCCGCACCCCCTGTTGCAGCCGCCGCGAGGCGCTCCTGTGCCTTGCGGAATTTGTCCTGGTCGGCTCGCTCAATCAGCCTCTGCATTTCGTCTGGTGTCAGAGCCTCTGCCTGGGCCAGTTTGTAAAACGCATTCAGGAGGATCGTCCGCAGTGCAATCACTTCTGCGAGCAGGGTCTCTTCGACCGGCTTTGCTTTGCGTCCATTCGCCCGCTCTAACAGCACGTCGCGGCACCACTCGCCCAGCGTCAAACCTTCACGCTCCGCGACGGCAAGAAGCTGTTCGTATTCGGCATCGCTCATCTTGCAGCCCACGGTGCGGTTACGCAGTTGATCGGCTGGCATAGGAAGGACCTCCTGGAAGAAACTTCATCGAAAACAAGCCATTCACGCATCGACGAGTAAAATCAGTAAGTTAACGCGGAGCGCCGGAAGTTAACGGCCAGCGCCCGCAATTTGCTAACTCGCGCCGCGAGAACACGTTAACCAAGAGCGCCGCGCGGCGCTTTGCAGCACCCAATTTGGGGTGGCGTGTCCAGAAAACTCCCGCTGCGAAGCAGCGCATCTTCAAAGTTCACCGTATTCGAGCGCCAGTTCGTCCCAGGCCATACGCACCTCGGGGATTTCCCAGGCGCGCCGAAACAAAACCTGCACCGACTTCCATTCTTTCTCCGAGAAGCCGAACGTGATGCCGTTCGCGTGCGCACGAAACCAAACATCTTCCTTCCCCTTGCCTTCCTCGGAGGCAGAGACATACCCGAAGAAATGCTCGCCATTCCAGCGCCGAGTGCCATCGGGCAATGCTGCCAGCATGGCGCGGAACTCCGTGATCTTGGGATATCCGCTGATCGGATACTGCGGACCACGAGCGCCGGGGAAGCTCAGAAGCAGAGAGAATTTGCTGCCCTCACCACGGGCGAACGAAAGCGAATATTCGCCTTCCTTAACAGACGGGATCGGAGGCTGATAGAAAGACTCCTTCGCAGTAGAAGGCAGTCGGAGCGGTTCTTGCTTCAAGAAGTAGTGGCCTCGCGCTGCCAGTCGCCAGAGAGTAGGCCAGAACGGGCGAAGGGCACGGTCGAGAGGCTCGGCCCCGGAGAGCTTTTCTTCTTCCAGAATCACATGAAGATTTCGCGCGGCCAGCAACGGCTCCCACTTGGTTCCCGCGTCGTTCAATCGTTTGCGAGTTTCAAGCACCGTCCGGCGCACGATTTCAGGAGAGGCTTGGTCGTCAGCGTCCTTCGCTTTGGCGGGCCGATACTCGGCGGGCAGATTGCCAAGGTAATACTCGTCGAGCTTTGAAGTGCGTTCCTTCCGCAGTTCATACACCGCGAGAAACGCATCCAGAACTGTGGTCAGGGATTCGCGCGAAACAGGATTGGGAGTTCGGTCGGAAAACGCCTCCAAACCCTGCTGCACAAAGTAGGCGAGGACGGCCCATTCCGCACGCGATAAAACGTGCTGCGCTTCTCCCTTCCTGCGAATCTGGAGAAGCGTCTCGGTCGGCTGGGCCATCAGGTCCACAACTTCCAGTCGGTCTTCGCGGGCCGATTCGAGGAATTGCTTGGCGACATCGGAAGTCGTAACGCTCTCTCCGGTCTTCGAGGACATGAGTTCCTTGGCACGCTCCAATCGAGAGCGCAAGGCGTCGCTGATGCGGACGGAGATAGTTTGCTGTTGCAAGGGCCTGTGCTCGTTGTCGGGTTTCTTGGGCATCCGTGAATCCCTCCGATTCGTAGGGTAGGATGCAACCCTGCGCATTAAAGTTGCATCTGTATTTTAGAGTTGCAAACGTATTACAATGTCCACAGAAAGTCAAGCTGAATACGAAAGTAAGGGAGAATTCAGAGAAAGTCAAATGAAACCCCGCACGGCCCAACTCGGCGCGCGCAAGAACCCAGACTCGCCAAGAGTGCATGGCTTGCGCCTTACAGTAAATCCGTCGTCGTTGAAATCTGAAGAGCTTCCCGGAAACGCGGAACAGAAAACGGGATCACCGCCAGCCGAAAGATTCGGTTTGCGCTCCGCTGAGACCACAGAGGCACATCAAGCTGTTGAACCGCTTCTCGACTGCGCCGCCGCCGCAGTTGTCCTCGGGGGACTTCATCCTAAAACTGTCGAGCGATGGGCACGAGAAGGACGCATACCTGCCTATCGCTATTTTCGGCATTGGAGATTCCGTGCTTCTGATCTGGAAATCTGGATGCGTTCTCATGTACAGTCAGCTTGCCATCCGTGTCGCTTAGACCAGGAGAAATCCAATGGAACATAAGCGGCAACGGTATCAGTTCGGAAGTGTGGAAAGAAAACTAAGAAAGAAGGGCCCGGATGTTTGGGTACTGCGTTATCGGGAGCATTTGGTGGATGGGACCAGCTGCCACAAAAGTCTCATTGTCGGAACTGTCGAACAACATGCTACCGAGTCTCAAGCCCGGAGGGCGGCGCAGGCACTCTTGCTTGGGATTAACGTAGACAATCCAAACGCTGGTGCAGTCACCTTCGGTGCGGTGATAGAGCGGTACCTCGCGGAGGAGTTGCCAGACCGTCACTCGACTGCGAGAAGCTATCAATCGTGGCTGAGGAACCATATCAAGCCGAAATGGGGCGAGTACGCGTTGAAACAAATTAAGCCACTGGCTGTCGAGCAGTGGCTCAAGGGACTCGACCTCGCACCAAAAAGCAAGGGACACTTGAAGAATCAAATGCGGATCGTCTTCAACTGCGCGATGCGATGGGAGTTGCTCCCGTATCAAGCTAACCCCATGGGCTTCGTGCGAGTAAAAGACGTTTCGAAGCGTGTGCGTCAGCCAGCCGTGCTGACGATTGAACAGTTCCGACAGGTTCTCGAACACATCCCGGAGCCCTATCGCACGATGTGCGTTGTGGCTGGGTGTCTGGGACTGCGGATCAGTGAGGTTCTCGGATTGCAATGGCGTGACTTCGATTGGGAAGCACGCCAAGTCCAGATTCGACGGTCCTGGGTATTTGGCCATGTTGGGGAACCCAAGACGGAGAACTCAAGGAGGCCCATGCCGGTTGATCTCGCTTTAGAAAAACTTTTGCGAGAATATCGGCGAAGGCTCCCTTCCTCTCTTCAAGAAAGCGAGTGGCTATTCGCTAGTAAGCGTACGGGAATGCCATCTCACCCTTGGAGCGCACAACGTCGCTGGCTGTTGCGGGCGGGAGAAAGGGTCGGAGTTGGGAGACTCGGTTGGCATGCATTTCGGCACACGTATTCGACTCTGCTCAACGAGCATGGCACGGACGTTAAGGTACAGCAGGAATTGCTTCGTCATGCGGACATCCGCACGACGATGAATATATACACCAGGGCTGTACCGGAACGGCTGCGAAAAGCGAACAGCAAACTGGTTCGGCTTTTGCTCCCAACAGGAACATGAAGAGGCCGTAGTGTTCCCTCATGTTCCCTCGGGCAGAGACCAAGTGGTTCCGAAAGAGTCAGATATGGCGGAAGCGTGTGGGAGTCGAAATTCCGATTCACTGATTCTTTATGTACTTGCGAGGAAGCCTTTGGAACGGATTGGAAGGACTCAGCATCCTTCGGTACTCTTAATGCCGCCTTTTTGCCGCCTCGTTTTCTCATCCCACTTTTCGATTCGGCAGCACCATCTCGACGACTTTGCTGTTTGCATCGCGCAGCGCATCCGGCACGGCTTGCGTGTAGATGTTCATTGTGGTTCGAATGTCTGCATGACGCAGCAGTTCTTGTTGGACTTTCACATCGACTCCCAAGCCCCGCAACAAAGTTGAATACGAATGCCGGAACGTGTGCCAGCCAATCCTACCAAGCCCGGCTCGGATTCCCGCCGGTAGCAGGATTCTGCTTTGAATGGTCCACGGCCAACGAGGTCTTCCCGTTCCGTACGGACTCGGAAAAAGCCAATCCGTATTCTTCGCCTGTGGTGCTGTCTCTTCTTTGTAATCCAACAGGAGCGTTGCAAGTTCTGGATGCACTGGCAGGCTTCTGTTGGAATTTTCTGTCTTAACATCGTCAATGTGACCGATTACAAATCCCCGCTGAATGTGAACCTGACGGTTACGCCAGTCGAAATCGCCCCACTGCAACCCGGCGAGTTCGCTGGCGCGGAGTCCGAGGCACGCAGCAACAATGCACATAGTACGGATAGGTTCCTCCAGATGATTCAAAAGGAGTCGAAACTCATCTGGCGTCAGAACCTTCGGGCGTTTCAATCGTTTCGACGATCCTTCCACCCGCACAAGACTGATCGGATTCATTCTGTCCAATTCGATCAGTTCCCACTTCATCGCCCAATTGAACAGGATGTGCATGATGCTTCGAAGATGCCCCTTGCTCTTAGGCGCGAGATCGAGACTCATAAGCCACTCTTCCACAAGCAGCGGTTTAACCTTTCTGATCGGAACATCTCCCCACTTCGGCTTGACGTGATTACGCAGCCAGGACCGATACTTGCTGGCCGTTGAATACCGTTTCGGCAGCTTCTCACGCATGTAGCGATCAACCAGCGCTCCGAACAAGACGCTCTGATTGACGTTCTCAACCGAAGTCGCTATCCGAAACGATTCGACACCGCGCCACGCCATTGATTCTGTGGGATACTGTTCAATAGTTCCGATGATCACTGTCTCTCTCTTGCGCCGTCCGTCTGGGCCAGTTGCATTTCGCTCCCAAACCCAAACATCAGGCCCCCTTTTGCGGGGTTTTTGACGCAAATACCCAAACTGATAGCGTGCTCGCTTGAACATCGGATTTTCTCCTTGTTTGTTCTAGCGGCACGAGTGACGCGCCGAATGTAACTCGGTTCGCATCCAGTAGTCCAGTTCAGACACATAGAAGAACCATCTTCCAAACCGGAAATGCCCCGGTACTTCGCCTCGACGTGCCATGCGTTTAATTGTTCGTGGGTGCACGCGGAGTATTTGAGACGCCTCCTCGCATGTGATTGGCGATTCGACTTTATTCGGCGTGGCCTGCTTCTCCGACGCAGAACCAATAGAAAGCTCAGTGCTGCGAGAATTGCTTGTTGCCTTTTGAGAGAGCGATTGGATTGAGTCTGCTGCGAGACGCGAGCCATGCTGCCGCCGAAGCGACGCTGGGTTCTCGCGCACACCGAGTTGGGTTGTGCGGGAATTCATAGCCTTCCGAGTGAGGCATCCTTTCATCGACTTTTGGATTCAATTTGTATTTGACATACAGTTCTGTGGACATTATACTACGTTTGCAAATATAATGCACAGATGCAACTTTTGTGGTTCGGGTTGCATCCAATAGCAAAAACCCAGGAGGGTGCATCAATGCCGCGAAAGCCGGATTCCGAAGAACGACCCTTGCAGCAGCAGACTATCTCGGTGCGCATCAGCGAGGCGCTGCGCGCTCGGCTGGACAGAGCGAAGGAACTTCTGTCCTCGAAGACCGGAGAGAGCGTCACGACTTCCGATGTCGCCAAGCAATTTCTCGAATCGGCTCGTGAGGACAGAATGGAGGTTGTAGAGCTGATGGCCCAGCCTTCCGAGACGCTTCTCCAGATTCGCCGGAAGGGTGAAGCGCAGCACGTACTCTCACGTGCGGAATGGACGATCCTGGCCTACTTTGTGCAGCAGGGCCTCGAAGCCTTTTCCGACCGAACACCTAATCCCGTTTCCCGCAAGCCCCTCACTGTGGTCCTTGATGCCTTTCTCGCAGCCTATGAATTGCGGAAGGAACGCGCCTCAAAGCTCGATGAGTTTTACCTCGGTAATCTGCCCACCGAATTTCGGCCTGCTAAAGCCAAAGGAAGCGATGAGCAACCCACGGCTGAAACCGTGCGAAAAGCTGTGCTGGAAACTCGAAAGCATCTGAGCGATCCGGCAACGAAATCAGAGCCATTGCTTGCTGGCCGGAATCTCTACGTGCTTCTCGATGAGGAAAAGCTGTCCGGGGCTGAGGCTTTGGACCGTGCCCTCCGGCCCTCCTTCACCGTTCTCTGGCGGTTGGCGGCACGAGGCCACTACTTGCTCAAACACGAACCTCTGCGCTTGCCCTCAGCAGCGAAGGAGTCCTTCTATCAGCCTCCCATCCCGTCTGTGAAGGAAGGTGATTACTCGCTTTCGTTCGCCCGTGGAGAAGGCAGCGAGTTCTCTCTTCTTCTGATCTTCCCAGGTGCTCACGGGCCTATGTACCCAATCAGCGGGTATCCGAGGATCACCGAGTTCCGCGCGATGCTGGCGTCATTGCCGGAAGGCACTCGCCGCTGGAATGGCGAGCACTTCTTCGGGTATGTCTCTGCCTCCGAGGAAGGCAAGGGGAAGGAAGATGTCTGGTTTCGCGCGCACGCGAATGGCATCACGTTCGGCTTCTCGGAGAAAGAGTGGAAGTCCGTACAAGTCCTCTTTCGCCGCGCTTGGGAGATGCCCGAGGTGCGCATGGCCTGGGATGAATTGGCGCTCGAATACGGGGAACTGTGATGCGGCGCTGCTTCGCAGCGGGAGTTTTGTGGACACACCACCCACAAAGTGGTTGCTGCACAGCGCCGCGCGGCGCTTTTGGTTAACGTGTTCGCGGAGCAGGAATTAGCAAAATCGCGGCGCTGGCGGTTAACTTCCGGCGCTCTTCGTTTACTTCTTTGTTTTGCTCGCTCGTTTGCTTGCAGCGATCTCAGGGAAATCCTTCCTGAAAGGTGCTCGCCATGACAGCCGATCAACTGCGAAGCCGCACTGTGGGATGCAAGATGACCGAGGCCGAGTATGAACGGCTGAATGCGACCGCCGAGGAACGAGGTGTGACGCTTGGCGAATGGTGCCGCGAGGTGTTGCTGCAACACACCAATGGAACGAAACCAATCACGGTCGAAGAAGCTGTCCTTGCAGAGCTGCTGGCGCTGCGCACCATCTTGCTCAATGCCTTCTACAAATTGGCTCACGGAGAAACGCTGACAGCGGACGAAATGCAACGGCTGATTGAGCACGCAGATGAAGGCAAATTCCGCAAGACGCAGGAGCGTCCGAAGGCAGGTACGGAATGAGCCAAAAGTGGGGACGAAATCAGTACGCGGGTGAGTGGCCGAATCCGAAGCCCGCATGGAAGATGGCGGCACTGCTTCTCGCAGTGGTTAGTGTGGCTACGATCTGCGCGTACCGTTACGTCTATGTTTTGACCCCATTGCAGAAGCTTTACTTGACCACGTATATCCGCAGCGGATTGCGTGCTGAAATTGGTTTCAAAACTGGCCGCTATGTGCTGCTAAATGTTTTGGACAAAAAAGGCAACCGATTGGCCCTCGAAGAAGAGGTTATGCCGGTCAAGACGGCCACAGGGGAGAACACATTTGCCTTGACCGAAGCAGCGGTTAGATTGGGAGACCGGCGGCTTGTATGGCAGCAGGGGCAGTACAGCAATGCAGGACTCCATGCGTTCTTGGGCCGTTGGATCTATCGGGATCAGACCTTGCTCGACTTCTCTACACCGGCTCTGTTTGGTGGTTTGGGAGTGTTCCTTGTGAGCTTGCTCGTTGCCATCCCGAAGGACGCGGCCCGTGCCCGCGCAAGAAAAGAGGGGCGGCGACTCAAAGGGCCAGAGCTTATTACCGTCCGGCAGTTCAATCGAAGAAATTGCTCCGATGGCATCGCCTTCCCGCAGACACGAACGCTAAGGCAAAGAATGCTCGGCAACGTGCCCACTTTGAGACTTCCCCACGCCAGTGAGCCAAGCCACATCCTCATCATGGGTGATACGGGAACAGGCAAGAGTACGCTGATTCGCAACATTCTCATGCAGATTGAAGAACGCGGCGAGACAGCCATCGTTTACGATCCCGCTCTCGACTACACGCCAGAGTTCTACAGACCAGAACGTGGTGACATGATTCTCAATCCTCTCGATGCTCGGATGCCCTATTGGAGTCCCGGCGAAGAGT
Organism: Candidatus Acidiferrales bacterium; assembly: GCA_035933995.1. Taxonomy (GTDB): domain Bacteria; phylum Acidobacteriota; class Terriglobia; order Acidiferrales; family UBA7541; genus DAHUXN01. Next base: position 50,836 of record DASYYI010000108.1, read on the forward strand.
TGAAACATGACGCCGAGGCCTTAACGTTCGCAGCATCGCTATTCCCCGACCGGCACAACGAGAACCCGTTCTTTGTCGAAGGCCCGAGGAAAATCTTCGCACATCTTCTCACCTTCCGGCCCACACCCGAAGAGATGGCTTGGTGGATGTGTCACGAAGAAGAGATCGACCGCCGAATGAAAGGCACTGAGTACGCGGCGATGATCGACCGGCAGGCTCCGGCGCAGCGCAGCGGCGTGCTGGCATCTTTGAACATGATCGCCGACACGCTGAAGCTGCTTCCTTCAGAAAAAGAGACGACGACGCGATGGAGCGCGGCAGAGTGGTCGCAACAGAGGAAGGGTTGGCTCTTCCTCACGAGCACACCGGAAACGCGCAAGCGGCTCATCCCGCTAACAAGCTTATGGCTCGATACGCTGGTATTGCGGTCGATGAATCAAGGGCAGGCCAACAGTCAAAAAGTCTGGTTTGTTCTCGACGAACTGGCCAGCCTCCAGCGCTTGCCGCAACTGCATACGGCTATTACCGAGAACCGCAAGGCGAACAATCCCGTGGTGCTCGGCTTTCAGGGACGGAGCCAGCTTGAGACGCGCTACGGGCACGAAGCCGAAGCCATGCTGTCGCAGCCCTCAACGAAGATATTCCTGCGCACGAGCGAGCCGCGCGCGGCGGAGTGGATATCAAAGACCATCGGCGAGGTAGAGATCGAGAGGCTGCGCGAGGGCCGTTCTAACGGAAGCATGGGACGACAGCGGAACGCAACTTGGAGCGCCAGGTTGAGCCGCTGGTGATGGCTTCCGAGATTACCGGCCTTGCCGACCTGCATGGATATGTCAAGAAAGGAAACCTTGTCGTGCGCATGAACTTCCCGTTCCTCGAACTGCCGGCCAAGCAGCCCAGGTACATCGAGCGGCTAATCCAGAGACCATCCCTGACGAAAACTGCGGTAACGGTCGGAACTACCGAAACCAACGAGCAGAAACTTACACCGCAGGAAATCAAAAAGACCCATGACCATCACTTGCGCAGAAGCGTGTCGGCACAGCAGGAGCACTTCTTCGAATAGGCCAAACCTATGTTGACTATTTCGAATCCGTTGAGCGCAAGCCAAGCGCAGGCATATCACGCAGAAGAGTTTTCCAATGCGCGCGAGAACTATTATTCGCAGGGAGATCAGATACGCGGCGAGTGGCACGGCAAACTCGCCGCCGAGTGGGGTCTTAAGGGCGAAGTCAGCGCAGAGCACTTCCAGCGACTTTCCGAAGGCCAGCACCCAGTCACGGGCGAGCAGCTCGTCCGCCACAAAGCGGCACGGGAATACGTGAACGACCACGGCCAGAAAGTACGGACGATGGAGCACCGCACGGGTTGGGATGCGACCTTCTCCGCGCCGAAGAGTGTATCGCTCACCGCCCTGGTTGGTGGAGATGAGCGAGTGCGCCAGGCGCATCAAGAAAGCGTCGCCGTCGCACTCGATGAACTCGAACGATTCGTTCAGGCTCGCACCAGCGGAAGTCTGCCAGCAGAGACGACCGGCAAATGGATCGCGGCGAAATTCGAGCATGACAGTGCAAGGCCGGTGGACGGCTACGCCGCACCCCAACTGCACACGCACGTGGTTTTCTTCAATCTGACGGAAACCGAGAACGGAGAAACCTACGCGCTACAGCCACGGGAACTCTATAAGACGCAGCAGTATGCGACCTCCGTGTATCGCTCCGAACTGGCAATGCGGCTCAACGCATTGGGTTATGAAATCGAGCGCGGAAAGAGCGGCCAGCCGGAAATCGCGGGTTACAGCGAAGAATACCTTGCGGCATCGAGTCCGCGCCGCCAGCAGATCGAGGAGCATCTGGCAAAGGAGAATCAGCGCGGAGCCGACGCCGCGCAGATTGCCGCGCACAAAACGCGGGAAGCGAAACTCGATACTTCACGGGAAGAGATGCAAGAACGCCATCAGCAAATGGCGAAGGCATTCGGAAACCAGCCAGAGCATGTTGTGGAAGCGGCAAGACACCGACCGCAACAAATGGAGCCAGAGTCTCCATCGACGACAGCATCAGCGGCGATCACATTTTCAAGGGATCGAAACTTCGAGCGCGAAGCCGTAGTTGGCGAGCGCGACTTGTTGCGGGATGCGCTACGGCGCTCCATGGGACAGGCAACTCTCGCCGACGTTAGGGCCGAGTTCGACAGAAGGCTGAATGCTGGCGAGTTTATCGAGGTGGAGAAAAAGACAAGCGAGCCGGGCCGATCATTCACAACCGAAGAGATGATCAACTACGAGCGGGACACAATCCAAGTTATGCGCGAAGGGCAGAATAAATATTCTGCCATTGCGGGCTTCGAGACACGCAGGGAGATTGAGAGAGAACATCCGCATCTGAGCGACAGCCAGCGGCGAGCCGTGGAGCAAACTCTTGCGAGCCGAGATCAGGTGACGGCCCTCGAAGGCGTCGCCGGAGCGGGCAAGACTACCTCTCTAGCGGCGATCCGTGAAGCTGTCGAAAACGGGGGTTACAAAGTCGAGGGCTTCGCGCCCACGTCGTGCGCCGCGCAGAAGCTCGCTGAGGCTGGAATCGAATCGAGCACGTTACAGCGCCATCTTGCACGGACTGACAAAGAGCATGACGGACAGAAGCGGCTGTACGTTCTGGACGAATCGAGCTTGGCGAGCACGAAGCAGATGAACGAATTCCTCCACCGCCTCAGAGAGCACGACCGCGTACTTTTGGTCGGCGACGCGCGCCAGCACCAGGCCGTCGAAGCGGGAACCCCGTATCAGCAACTGCAGGAAGCCGGAATCCAAACCGCGCGGCTGGACGAAATCGTGCGCCAGAGGGACCCGTCACTCAAGGAAGTTGTGGAGCAGCTTTCTCGCGGTCAAGTAAAGGAGGCGATCCAGAATCTCGACTCCCAGGGGCGCGTGCATGAGATCGTGGACCGCAATGTGCGGCTGAGAGAAATCGCCGTCGAGTATGCAAAACAGCCACAAGGAACGCTAGTCGTCTCGCCCGACAATCAATCGCGAATGGAAATCAACCAGACTATCCATAGGGAAATGCAAACACGCGCACAAGTGGACCACAGGGAGCACGGCATGAGCGTGCTGGTAGCTCGCCAAGAAATCACCGGGGCGGACCGGCAGTGGGCCGCGCAATACAAGCCGGGTGACGTGGTGCGCTACATAAAAGGCAGTAAGGCAGTCGGCATCAAGCCAGGAGAATATGCGCAGGTCGAGCGCGCGAACGAGAAAGAAAATCTGGTAACGGTGAAACGCGCGAACGGCGAGCAGGTAAGTTACAATCCGCGCCGTTTACAGGGTGTGACGTTGTACCGAGAGGCAGAACGCGAATTCAGTAAAGGCGACCGCATACAGTTCACCGCGCCGAATCGAGAGCAACACGTTGCTAACCGCGAGCTTGGCACAATCGAGAAAATCGACGCGAGCGGCGATCTGCGAATCCGCCTCGACACAAGCCGCGCCGTTGCGTTCAACATCAGAGAGAATCCGCATATTGACTTTGGATATGCCGTGACAAGCCACAGCAGCCAGGGACAAACCGCCGACCGTGTCCTCATCCACGTGGACACCGAGCGCGCCAGAGAAAAACTCGTCAATCGGCGATTGGCTTACGTCGCCGTGTCGCGTGCGCGCTACGACGCGCAGTTCTACACAAACAACAGAGCGGACCTTGCCGAGGGGCTCGCGCGCGATTTTTCACACCGCTCCGCGACGAAATCCAGCCGCAAATCCGTATCATCAACGCACGAGATTGAGCCGTCTTCTCCACGAAGCCAACCGCACGAACACACGCTGCCAGAAGGCCACAGCATCAGCAGATAAACCCCATCCCTCCGCTCTCGTCCCATGAAGGGGCAGGCCCGCTGGCGCGGCCCCGATGGTCGCCCTGGACTGAGGCTTCGCTGTGGGAATGTCCCGGCTTCGAACACATGAGTTTGTCAGCGCGTCAAAAGTAGTCCACGGTTCCGTGAATCAGCATCTCGGTGAAGTTATGAAGCAGAGGCATACCGGTTCTTTGCTCAATCCAATACCACTGCCCATTTGGATTGATCTCCAGAAACACGAATCGCTCGTCCTGCGTAAGAATCAAATCAATGCAGCCGAACACTAAGCCCATTTGCTGCAACATCTCTAGGACCTTGACTTCCAGATCACCTGGCAGGTCAAAAGGCCGATAAGATACGCTGCCCCGGTCCCTTCTCCAATCATATTTGGAATATGTGATTCCTTCTGGCCGGATCTCGGCTGCAAATACTTTGCGACCAATGACCGTAACACGAATTTCCACTTTCTTCGGAACATATTCCTGGAACATACAAGGAGCCAGCCTGATTTCTCCCAGTTTCGCCGCCAGATCTTCTTTCTTCACTTGTGATGTATATATTCCGTACGCCTTCCCATTTTGTTCCGTCCTTGCGTGAGCGTTAAATGTTTTGTAAATCATTCGACCTTGACACTGTTCAAAAAATCGCAAAGCTTCCGCAGCATCATTGGTTATAAGCGTGTGTGGAACTTCAAAACCAATTTTACGAGCCACTTGCAGTTGATATGGCTTGAGACGGGCTGTTTGGTAACTGGCATATGCGTTCACCCAGAACCGATCTCGGAGTAACCTCCATAAAGCACCCAGAAACTGCTGGGATTCTCGGCGAACAAATTCTTGCTCCACCGCTGACAAATGTGACTGGGGGACAGGCAATTCGGGTCGACGATACCATACCGTTCGAACTCTGCTCAGATCCACACGCTGCCTGTTCATGGATACCGATAGGATATCTTCGGTGTCCATCTCATAGCGGAGCATGGCGCGTATCTTCTGGGGGAAGTCGGCCGTTTCAAATCTTACATATTCGGACCCCTTTCTCACGAGTGAGTCGATTACCATGTCAGCGTGGGGGTCATCATGCTGCGTCAGTATCAGATGCATCGAATCCTCTCTCTGCAATTGCCACCACTTGGTTTAACGGTCACGCTGGGGAAAAGGTGCTGGCAAATTCTACTGGCTCGCGCTGAATCATGGAATCTGCTTCTCGGGTAGCTACCCGTCGGCTCTGCTTGTAGCTACCGGAGGGCGTTCAACTGAACAGAATCATATGCTACTATTCGGCAGGGCGGCTAAGGCGTTTTGACGCCATCTCGTCTCGGTTGGAGATTAAGCCAATGAAGCTGACGTGGCTGTCGCGTTGGAATATACTATTTAGACCATCTACGAATCACGACCCAAATCGTTATGAAACCAAAAGTCGCGGGCTTGGCGGAAAGCACGCCCGGCTTCATCTACTGGAAACAGCGGCGCAAGACCTGCGCTTCGGTGCACGAATATTACGCAAGAACACCGGTTTCGCAGCCATTGTGGTGCTTGCTTTGGGGCTTGGCATCGGTGCCAACACTGCAATCTTCAGTGCGACCTACACCATCCTTCTGAAAGCGCTGCCTTATCCAGACTCCGGTCGTCTCGTCGCGCTCGAGGCGAGCCGCACTGCCCCGATTCCATTTCACACAAACTATCTTTCAACCGCAGAGTTGGATGCAGTTGTCGCTCAGACCAGTGACTTTGCTCAGACTGCTGAGTATGACCAGGCCGCGTTTACGCTTACGGGTCACGGGGAGCCTGAGAGCTTAACGGGGATGCAGGTGTCGGGAGCCTTTTTCTCGACCTATGGCGTGCCACCGATTCTTGGACGTCCAATCCTTCCCGCAGATGCGCAATCGGGCCATGAGCAGGTCGCTGTATTGAGCGACGAGCTATGGCGTGACCACTTCGGAAGCGATCCGAAGATCCTTGGTAAGGAAATTACACTTTCGGTGCAGCCAGTGACTCTACTCTTTAATCACGCATTGGGGAACAAGGAATACACTGTAATTGGAGTGATGCCTCCGCGTCCCCATTTCCTCTCTGATGCAGATCTATGGATACCTCTCGTTTACACCTCAGACGGAAAATATATAGACATGATGGGTCATTCCCTCCGTGGGAAGCACTCTATTTCTGCCGTTGCGCGCTTGAAAGAAAGCGCAACCCTCCAGCAAGTGAACACGCAGCTTCATACAGTCGCGTCGCGGCTAGCAGCAGAATATCCAGCGACAGACAAGGATTGGGATCTCAACGCTGAACTCCTCCGCAACGAGATCGGAGGAGATTACACGACCGGGCTACTGCTTTTGTTGGGAGCAGTGAGTTTTGTGCTGCTTCTCGCTTGCGTCGCCGTTAGCAGTTTACTCATCGCAAGGAGCTGGTCCCGCCAGCCGGAAATCGCAATTCGCGAAACTCTCGGGGCGACGCGATGGAGGCTTGTGCGTCAGTTGCTTTCCGAAAGCATTCTCCTCGCCTTGATTGCGGGCTTCTTCGGAGCGCTTCTTGGGTTCTGGGGTATGAATCTGCTGCGTGTGCTTGCACCACCGGGTACACCACGTCTCGACGAGGTTAGCCTCAATGGGCCGGTGCTCGCTTATACGCTGGCGATATCTCTTATTGCAGGGATTTTGTTCGGATTGGCTCCGGCGCTTCAGCTCACGAGACCCGAATTAGGAGTTGCGCTCAAAGAGGGAGGGACGGGTGTCTTCGCGAGCGTTTTCTCGCATCGGCTCCGCCGTCTCCGCACTCTTTTGGTCGTCTGGGAAATTTCGATTGCCTTTGTGCTCCTTGTTGGGTCGGGGCTGGCGATCCGCAGCTTCAACAACTTAATTCATGAGAAACTTGGTTATCGACTGAACCACATTCTCACGATGTACGTAAGATTTAGTTCATCGACGTGTGCCAAGCTTGACCCGTGTAAGACCACAATTCATGAAGCGTTAGAACGCGTACAAGCGTTGCCGAGCGTCCAGAGCGCTGCAATCACGGGAGTGCGACCGTTTAGCATTGCCCTCGCTGTGCCAATTGTGAATGTTGAAGGGAAACCGAATTCCATTCCCTCAGCAAACTCCCAAACAGAATACGAACCTATTACTCCCGGCTATTTTCGTACTCTCGACGTTCCTCTACTGGCGGGACGCGAATTCACTGATGCCGATGATCAGAACTCCACGTCTGTTGCAATCGTCAACGAGGCAATGGCTCGACGCGATTTTGCGGGCCGTCCTATCGGCAAGCACTTCGGTTTGCCCATCGGCTTGGGACCAACTTCATTGGAAATCATCGGAGAAGTCGCGAGCACCCGTGATATCAATCCTTCGCGAAGCCCACTTCCTGCGTTCTACATCCCTATCGCTCAGGCAAGATTCATCCCGAAAACCAGCCTCATCGTGCGCACAGCCACCAATCCTGCCGCAATTGCGTCTGCAGTCCGTGAACAAGTCTGGGCCGTTGACAAGAATGCCCCAATTTCTAATCTCGAAACAATGGAGCAAGTAATGTCCGACAAAGTGGCCCAGCCAAGATTCAGTGCTATTTTGCTGACCTTATTCGGCGGTGTTGGTCTACTGCTGGCGTTAATAGGAGTCTATGGTGTGATTTCTTACAGTGTATCTCAGCGGACGCATGAGTTGGGCGTGCGCATGGCTCTTGGAGCGCAGCCACGTGATATCTTGCGCATGGTACTTGGGGAAGGGATGCTTCTCACCATCATCGGCATCGGTACGGGTATTGTCGGTGCGCTCGCGCTCACGCGTTTCTTGCGCAGTCTGCTTTTTGAGATTACGCCGACAGACCCTCTTACATTTGTGGGCGTAGCTGTACTTGTTGCCGCAGTTGCGTTTGCGGCTTGTTATGTGCCGTCACGAAGAGCGGTGCGAGTTGATCCTGTAGTAGCTCTTCGTCACGAATAGTGAGGGAGCAAGCCGATAGCTTACATGAGATGAAGGAAGGCTCGGTTGTGCTACAAACGTCCGGCGGTCGGCTCAGCGAGCGAGCTTGGCACAAAGGCACTCCACATCTCATAGTACCTACCGGCTTGAGACATTAGTTCCTGATGGTTTCCGATTTCGACCACACTGCCGTTCTCCAGAACGATGATCCTGTTCGCTCGCGCCGCTGTAGTAATACGGTGAGTTATGAGAATCGTCGTCCTAAGTTGAGTGTTCAATCCGAGACAATCCATGATCGCTCGCTCGGTCTCCGAATCCACGTTGCTGGTTGCCTCATCGAGAACAAGGATCTTAGGATTCCTCAGGAGCGCCCTTGCAATTGCTATTCGCTGTCGCTGGCCGCAAGACAATCCCATACCGCAACTACCGAGTTGATAGTCGTAACCCAAAGGGAGACCCGAGATGAACTCGTCTGCCATCGCGCGCTTGGCTGCTTCCCGAATGTGATCTGGAGATGCTCCGGGTACACCCACCGCGATATTCTCAAGCACACTTCCACTCATCAGTCCTGGTTCCTGAAAAGCGATCGCCACAACGCTGCGTAGCGAATCCTTGGCGATCTCGCGCGTATCAAGTCCGTCGATCAGAATCTGTCCCTGCTTCGGATCGTAAAGCCCGGCTATTAAGTAAGCTAAAGTGCTTTTCCCCGATCCTGTCTTACCCAAAATAGCTACAGTTTCTCCCGCAGAAATCTGGAGATTCACATTCAGAAGCACCGGATAAGCGCGACGGTACCAAAATGACACGCTATGAAATTCAATCACACCATGGAAGTCGCGCGCGACCAATCGTGGCTGACTTACCTTGTCTTCCGGCGAAATCAGATTGACCTCTTTCAGTCGCTCAACACCAACTTCGGCTTGCTGAATCGCGATGATGGAGGGTGCCAAGCGATCGACCGAACCAACAAACAAGCCTAGCACGGAATAAAAAAACATAAGCTCCCCAACCGTGAGGTGCCCCTCCATGGTCTGGCGAGCACCAACCCAGAGCAGAGCAATGGACGAGCCTCCTGTCAACAACATGGAGAGGGTGCCCGATATGTTTCCCAGAACTGCGCGCTCAAACGTGATTCGCTGCATTTGTGCGTATTCTTCGCCGACTCTGCTATAAGCCTCCTTTTCGTATGTGTACGCCTTAATAATGCGAATATTTGTAATCGTTTCGACGAAGCGGTTCGCTAGCTGGCTTAGATGCTCTCGAATCTGTCGCTCCTTGCGTCGCAGAGATGGCATCGCGACAAACGCGACAAGCACTACACAGGGAAGAAAACACAGTGTTATAAGCGTCAGCATTATGTTGTACCAGACCATTAGTGCCGCGCACAGTGTTAAGAGAAATATGTCTAGGAATACGGAAAGCAGAGGGCCGCCAATCGTCCCGCCGGCATGAATCGCGTCAAAAATTCGTGAGAAGATGTCCCCTCCCGCTCGGGTATCGAAAAAATGGATGGGAAGTGAAACTACATGACGGACGTACTCATGACCCAACGCTACCGCAAGCCTCAATCCAACGCGCGCCAGAAGATATTGTCGAGCAAGGTTAAAAATGGCACGCGTACAAACGACAGCAATGACCCCGAATCCCAACAGCCCTAGCATGTGTAAGTTTGAACGGGGAATCACCTGGTCAAGAAGAAACTTAACGAACACTGACATCCCGTATGCCAGCAAGGCACCAACCAAGGCTAGTCCGGCGGAAAATAACAAGTATCTTCGCTCTCTAAGAGCAACCCGGAGCAGACTCAGAAATGGGGAGTGCCGTTCTTTTGTCTTCCGAAAACTGACTGACGGCCTCAGCAGTACGACCTGCTCTGTCCAGCGTTGTAGAAAATCATTCCGACGTAACGAACGCACACCGACCGCCGGATCAGCAATTACCACGCGTTCGGCACCCACTCGGTGAATAACAACAAAATGACCTCGCTGGCGGTCATGGAAATGAGCGATTGCAGGCAAGGGAATGGCATCCAAGACCTCCGACTTGAGTTTTCCGCAGGAAGCTTCAAAGCCTACCTCCTCGGCGCCGTCGCGCAGGCTAAGGAGGTCCGTACCTTGCAAATCGGTATTCAACAAGCTGCGGAGATTCGATAGGCTAAGACGGGAACCGTAGTGCAGAGCAACAGTCGCCAACGCCGCTGGGCCGCAGTCTCCAAGTCGGTCGGCAAGCACACAGGCCCAATGTCTTCGCATGTGGCGGAAGTCCTAGAGTCTCAGACAGATCGATACTGAACGACGATTCCACGGTACGGTTTAGACAAACTGCTCGCTGGCATGCAGCAGTGGCGAGATTGGATCGCTATACTCGGGCGTACCTTGAATCAACATCTCGCTAAAATTATCTACCAAAGGCATCCCTGTTTCGTTCTCGACCCAATGCCACTGGCCGTTGGGATTAAGCTCTATGAAGACCGCACGTCCATCTGGGGTGACAATAAAGTCGAAGCATCCAAAGACGAGTCCCATCCGACCCAGCATTTCTCGGACTTTCGCCTTCACAATATCCGGCAAATCAGAAGCCCGATTAGGGGCATGCTCGACCAGGGCGTGCCTTCGCCAATCGTCCTTCGTAAATTGACTGTACTGAGAGTCAATCTCGCTCGTAAAAATCTTCCGGCCCATTACTGTCACTCTCAGCTCACATTTTTTCGGAACATATTCTTGGAAGATGCACGGAGCCAACCTGACTTCTTCGAGTTGAGTTTCGAACGCTTGACGCTCGACTCGGCTAGTAAATATCGCACGACTCTTTTGGCCCTCCATACGAGCATAGGAACTCAGGCACTTGTAAACAACTTGACCATGGCACCGTTCAAAGAATCCTAACGCATCATCTGGGTCATTCGTGATCAATGTTCGAGGCACATCAAAACCGACTGCACGCGCTATCTGCAGCTGATATGGCTTATGTTCTGCAGCTCTGGACTTGTCATACGGATTTATCCAAAATCGATCGCGCAAGATGCCCCACAAACCGCCTAAGACATGCTCCGATTCCCTGCGAACGAAGACTTGATCGTCCGCACTCAAGGATGATGCGGGCATGGGTGACAATGGACGCCGATACCACACGGTCTCGACTTCCTCCAAATTCACCATCTTCCCGTCAATGCACAACGACAGCTCGTCCTTCCCGCGATCGTTATAACGGATAGTGGTTCCAACTTTTTGCGGAAACTCGGCGGTGTTGAATCGAACGAACCGCGCCCCTTTTCGCTCCAGGGCGGGAATAACATGCTGCTGCAACTTGTCTCCCGCGTCAGTCAATATCAAAAGCAATTGTGCGAACCTCCATATTATAAAGAAGTTAAGCCTGATATATTTGCGACAGCACCAAGTACCGTCCAGCCGTTACAGTTGAACGGTACCTGGTGGAAATCTATCCTATTCAGTGCACATGTCGCCATCGCCGCAGTAGGAGCCGCCGATGTCATCTTGACTCGATTTGAGGTTACTGTCTTGCACACTACAACAATCACCGGCCATCATTTTCGCAGCGGAACCAAAATCTGGAGGGATCGCTATTTCTTCCAGATATTCAACTCCAAACGGCTTGATTTCCGGCTTCACTACGTGATCGTCCATCACTTCCTCCTTCGAGAGGCAGCCAGTCAGATGAACGGCACTGCTGTCTGTCACCCATCTACATTGAAAGATAATCGAAGCGAGCAAAAAATCAATAATTCCAATGGGTAGCCGTACGGGTAGCTATCCAATTTGAGCACGGCAGAATCTGATATTTAGACCGGCACTTATGATAAAAGATACTCTTGTGGATTCCCTTCCAAAGATTCGGTGATTCGAATGGAGGACCGAATGGATCGGGTCAATCACGGTATTCTGCAAGGCCAGCCTGTTCACGTCCACATTGTGAGTAGTGATCCAGCGGTGCATTATCTCGTCAAGAAAACCCTCCGTTTCTCTGACCTCCGCATCATCAAATATCCTGCTTCCAGTCCAGTGCGGAACCGGCCCTATTCGAAGTCGGCTGTTTGGCTTGTCGATGTAGCCACGCAAGCAGCAGCCGCCAAAGGACTCATTGCACTTCTCAATTCCAAAATGCCCGATGTGCGCAAAATCATCATCGGCGACCTCTCCTTGGATGAAATGTGTGAGTTTCTACTATTCGGCGTTCGGGGGTTCCTCCGATGCTCGGAGATACCCCACACCTTGCAAAGAGCAATTTTACTTGTGGCAAATGGCCGGTTGTACGCCCCGCGGGACCTTCTCGAACGTTACATACAGTATTCAATGTCTCATTCGCGTCCCGAATCTCTGGACGACAAACCTCTGACACTACGGCAGAAGCAAATCTTGGAGCTGCTCAAGCAACGAAACTCAAACAAGGAGATTAGTTCCGCGCTTGCGATAAGCGAGAACACCGTTAAGTTTCACCTGTCTAGACTCTTCTCCAAGCTCGGCGTGCACGACCATAATGCAGTGCTCGATGCGTTGTCATACTTCGCCGAAATTCCAAATAACGGGATAACTTTCGGAGTGCCAACGACGTTTCACACCGCAAAGAAACAGCCACACGGCTCCCCAATGCCTACGCGAAACAATTATTAATGAGTTCCCTTGCCATCCGGTTGTCGCTCGTGCCACCGAAGAATCAATACCCGAAACCGGACAATCTCCCTTATTGCCGCCTTTTGCCGCCTTATTTTTCTGCAACTTCCGTCGAACAAAAGAGATGTGGCGGAAGCGTGTGGGAGTCGAACCCACCATTCGACTCGCTGGGAGCCGAATCGCCGGCTTTGAAGGCCGGGACAGTCACCGGACCATTTTCGCCTCCGGAGCGTAGCCACATCATATCAAAACTTTCCATTGAGGCAGCGCTGCGCACTTGTTTTTCCGACCGGCTGTCGGCGCTACAGGGGTGCTGCTCATGACGCGGATTCAAGCAATGGCCTGGTGCAAATTCAAGAGAGAAAGGTGCGCGTATCGCTTCGTTATCGCGAATCCCCAGATGGTTCTTTAGCCAACCGACTCCGGCGAGCAACTGCTGGCTGCCTTAAAGCGCAGGCGCCTCTCATCCTACCGTCCGGGTCAGCGTCCCCAAGCCAAGAACGCTCGAAGCCGGTGCGTTTCATATCTCTTGACAAAGGGGCTGTCTAAGACTAAGACATTACCTCGGTTCCTGACTCGACGGGAGATTCGCCCGCAATGCAAACATCCCGCAGAGACTTCCTCAAGGTGGCTGGAGTCGGCGGTGTTGCCGCCACGGTCTTCGGATTCGACCTCAAGCCTGCGTATGCCCAGCTGAAAGAACTAAAGATCGCGCGCGCGGCGGAAACGCGGTCAACGTGTCCGTATTGCGCAGTCGGTTGCGGAGTGCTGATTTACACGATCGGCGACCGTGCCAAGAACGTGACGCCGCAAGTGATCCACGTCGAAGGCGATCCCGATCATCCAACCAACCGCGGGACGCTGTGCCCCAAGGGCTCTTCGCTCGAACAGGACATTCTGAATCCGCGGCGGCTCACGAAGCCGCAAGTCCGGCGTCCCGGCGCTACGAACTGGGAGGACATTTCCTGGGACACGGCGCTCGATGAGATTGCACAGTGGACGAAAAAGACACGGGACGCGACGTTTGTCGAGAAGGACGCGGGGGGTCACACAGTAAACCGCTGCGAAGGCATCTCGTTCATCGGCGGTTGCACGGACACAAATGAGTTCAATTATCTGGTCGTCAAGACCATGAGGAGTTTGGGCTTGGTGTATTTAGAAAACCAAGCCCGTGTTTGACACGGCCCCACGGTCTCAAGTTTGGGACCAACATTCGGACGCGGGGCGATGACCAACGGCTGGATCGACATCAAGAACACCGACATGATGTTGATCATGGGCGGGAATCCCGCCGAAAACCATCCCTGCGGATTCAAGTGGGCGATGGAGGCCAAGCGCAACCGCAACGCCAAGCTGATTTCCGTGGACCCTCGATTCACCCGCACATCTGCAACTGCCGATCTGTTCCTTCAGATTCGCGCCGGCACCGACATTGCGTTCCTCGGCGGACTGATTCGTTATGCCATCGAGAACAACCGCATCGCGAAAGAATACCTCGCCAACTACACGAATGCTGCATTCGTCGTTAAAGAAGGATTCAAACTGCCGGAAGACGGCTTGTACTCCGGGTTTAACGCGGCATCGGGCACTTACAATAACGCCACCTGGAATTACGAAGAGGGCGGAGATTTGAGTGGGAAAACGGACGCAGCTACGTCTGCCGTCCACGAAAGCTCCGCGCATGGTAAAACGTCCTCACCCGCTGGGAAGCCACCCGCGTTGCCGCCGAATGTCGCCTACGACCTATCGCTTCAACATCCGCGTTGCGTCTTCCAATTGCTGAAGCAGCAGTATTCGCGTTACACGCCGGAAACGGTTGAGCGGATCACAGGTATTCCGAAAGAGCAGTTCCTGAAGGCCGCCGATCTGTTCACTTCCGTCCGCAAAGACGGGGACATGAAGAAGGTGGCGACCATCATCTACGCGGTTGGCTGGACGCAGCACACCTTCGGCACGCAAATCATTCGCACGGCGGCGATGATCCAGTTGCTATTGGGAAACGTGGGCAGAGCGGGAGGCGGAGTAAATGCGCTTCGCGGGCATTCGAATATTCAGGGCGCGACGGACATGGCCGGGCTTTACGACAGCCTGCCCGGATACCTGAAAGTGCCTGTTCCCGCCGACACAGATTTGGCGGCGTATCTGAAACGCATAACTCCGGGTTCGTCGAAGCCAACGGCGTGGGGCTCGATGAACTACTGGTCAAACACGCCAAAGTTTTTCGTGTCGCTGCTGAAGTCGCTGTACGGCGACTCGGCGAAAAAGGAAAACGGATTCGGTTTCGACTATCTGCCCAAAGTGGATCGCGATTATTCGTGGACGCACATCTGGGACGATATGTACAACGGCAAGGTCAAGGGCATGATGGCCTTCGGCATGAACGGCGTGATGATCGGACCGGACACGAATAAAAACATCAATGCGCTGAAGAAAGCGGATTGGCTGGTGGTGGGTGAAATTTATCCGGATGAAACCAGCGAGTTCTGGAAAGCTCCGGGAATTACGCCTGAAGAGCAAAAAAGCATAAATACGACGGTGTATCGCCTGCCGTGCGCGGGCTTCGCGGAAAAAGACGGTAGCATGACGAATTCCGCACGCTGGGTAACGTGGAAATATGCCGCCGTTCCGCCTCCCGGCCTGGCGCGGCTCGACCAGGACATCATTGCGCAAATTTTCCTGCGTGTGCGCGACCTGTATAAAAAAGAGGGAGGTAAATTCCCGGATCCAATCCTGAATCTAAGCTGGGCTTACGCGGATGCCGCCCACCCGGGGCTTTCGCAGGTTGCCATGGAGGTGAACGGCCGGGCGCTCGCGGATTTGACCGACCCTGCCACGAAACAAGTGATTAAAGCGGGCCAGCAACTGCCCGGATTCGCATGGCTGAAGGATGACGGCACCACGATGTGCGGGAACTGGATTTATTCAGGCACCTGGACGGAGGCTGGTTCCCAAATACAGCGCCGCGGCACCGAGGATCCGTCCGGCCTGGGCATATATCCAAATTGGGCGTGGTCGTGGCCGGCAAACCGCCGCGTTCTTTATAATCGCGCTTCCTGTGACAGTGCCGGAAAACCGTGGGATCCGGATCGGAAGCAAGTATGGTGGAACGAAACAGCCGGAAAATGGGTGGGCAACGACGTGCCGGACTTCAAGCCAGATTCGCATCCGAAAGATCATCTAGGTCCGTTCATCATGAACCCGGAAGGCGTGGGACGTCTATTCGTACCGATTGGAGTGCTGGCCGACGGGCCGTTCCCGGAACACTACGAACCGATCGAAAGCCCCATCAAGAATCCACTGCATCCGGACCAGTCGAACAATCCGCTGGTGAAAAAATTCAAGACTCCCTACGACAAATTCGGATCGCCGGACGAGTACAGCATCGTATGCACGACCTACCGGCTGACCGAGCAGTATCACTACTGGACGAAAAATAATCCGATGAACGTACAGCTGATTCCAGAACCGTTCGTGGAAATTCCCGTGGAGCTGGCGGAGGAAAAGGGAATTCGCGGAACGGACAAGATCAAAGTGATCAGCGCGCGCGGAACCTACATCGCGAAAGCCTTCGTAACTCGCCGCCTGAAACCCATGATGATCGACGGTAAAAAAGTCTACCAGATCGGCTTGCCCATTCATCAGGGCTTCCGCGGCATCGACGAGGATGAAGGAAGGAACGCGCGAACCCCGGCGAATTTGCTGACGCCGACGGTTACCGATCCGAACGCCCACACGCCAGAATCCAAGGGCTTCCTAGTGAAGATCGAGAAAGCGTAGACAGCGACGATGAGCCAGGCGTCAACAGAAATAATCCGGATTTCAGGGCACGCGGGAAGCGTTCCGGGCGCCGGGTTGAACAGGGAATTTCAGGTTTGCAAACTGGTGGATACCACCACGTGCATTGGGTGCAAAGCGTGCGAAGTGGCGTGCCTGGAATGGAACGGTTACACGTTCAGCGAGACGACTTTTGACAACAGCTACCAGACCATGCCGGAAACGGCGTGGAATTATTGGAACCTGATCAAATTCAATGAACACGAGCGCGCCGACGGCAGCATGATGCTGCTGATGCGCAAAGATCAGTGCATGCACTGCGAAGATCCGGGTTGTTTGGCGGCATGTCCGGCGGATGGCGCCATCGTGCAGTACGCCAACGGCATCGTGGATTTTCAGGAACAGCACTGCATCGGTTGCGGCTACTGCATCACGGGGTGCCCGTTCAATATTCCAAAATTCAGTCCCGAGGCGCACAAGGTTTTCAAGTGCACGCTGTGCAACGACCGCGTGTCGGTGGGTCTCGAACCAGCCTGCATTAAAGCGTGCCCGACGGGCTGCCTGCACTTCGGCACGAAGCCGGAAATGAAGGAGTTGGCGGAAACGCGCGCGGAACAGCTTCGCAGCGTCTCTGGGTTCGCGGACGCTGGAGTCTACGATCCGCCGGGAGTCAGCGGCACGCACGTGATCTATGTGCTGCACGATGCGAAGAATCCCGAGCTGTATGGCGGACTGCCAAAAGATCCGCACATTCCCTACTCGGTCCGCCTGTGGAAAGGACCGCTGAAGTGGCTGGGGAATTTCGCAATGATAGGCGGCCTAGTGGGCCTTGCCTGGCACTACATGCGATATGGCCCGAAGAAAGAGGAACCAATTCCGCCGGATGATCGGAGGCGCGTATGAGCACCAAGGCTATTTCGCGCTCCACCGCCGCGGGCAGCGACGAGGAATTGATCCCGCGTTACTCATTGGGCGAGCGCGCAAACCACTGGCTGGGCTCGCTCGCTTACATTTATCTCCTGATGACCGGGCTCGCGTTTTGGTCGCCGTACTTATATTGGATGGCTGCCGTCGTGGGCGGGGCTCCCACGGCCCGATTCTGGCATCCGTGGCTCGGCCTGATTTTTACGGTGTCGCTGTTCTGGATGCTTAAGCAGTGGCACGGCGACATGCAAATTGACGATAACGACCGCGCCTGGGCGAAAGCCATGCCTGAGTACATCCAGAACCGAGATGACGAGCTGCCGCCGACGGGGCGATTCAACTTCGGACAGAAACTTTTCTTCTGGGGAATGTTGTTGAGCGTGATCCTGCTGCTGCTCTCCGGAGTTGTCTTGTGGTACACGGAAACGCTTCCATGGAGCCTGCGATACTTCCGGTACGCTGCAATCTTGATTCACGCGAGCGTGGCGCTCGTCACCATTGGACTGTTTTTGGTTCACGTGTACATGAGCACGATCCTGGAAGGAGGCAGCTTCGGCGCGATGGTTCACGGGTACGTCACGCGGGCATGGGCGTGGACGTTCCATCGTACGTGGTATTACGAGGTCACCGGTAGATCCCAACCGGAAAAATGACCAGTGCGCAGTGGGATCGGCGAATCCGTCGCGCCGCCGAATTAACATCAACGTATCCATTTGCCGCCGAAGGCTTGCGCTTCTACGGGCGCGTTGCCACATTCCAGAAAGGCCTTCACGCGGAAATCCAGCGGGCGCTGGCAGATTCGCCAAAGATTTCGTCCGCCCGCCCTCTGCGGGATGAATTGGATCTTTTCCTCCTCCTCCCCAACTTTCCTGCGTTTCTGTCTATGATCCAGCAGATTGCACCGGGGCCGCTTGCTCACACCGCTGCGGGGCTGGCGGAAAAAGGTCCCGCGGGATGGCAGCAGGCAATTGAGGATTTCTGGCACGGGGAGCTTGAATTGGCATCAATGATGGACGACACAGAAGAGATGCGAACTGACGATTCACTCGAGGCGACTGCTTCAGAGCGATTGCTCGCTTGGATTTTTCTCCAACCTTATGCAGAGTATCTTGCCGCTAACCGCGAACCCGGAATCGTCGATGGAACTCCATTGACCTGTCCACTTTGCGACGGCAAGCCTATTGTCGGCGTACTAAGGAGTGAGGGTGACGGCGCGAAAAAATCGCTAATTTGTATGCTCTGCGCGCACGAGTGGGCTTTTCGACGGATTTATTGTCCGGCGTGTGGAGAAGAACGAGAGCCGCAGATGGCCTTCTATTCCGCGCCCGAAATCAGCCACGTCCGCGTGGACGTTTGCGACACCTGCCACACCTATCTGAAAAACATCGACCTGACGAAGACAGGGCTGGCGGTTCCTGTTGTGGATGAGCTGGCGACAATTCCCCTGGATTTGTGGGCAGTCGAGCACGGTTACAAGAAGTTGCAGCTCAACATGCTCGGAATTTGAGTCAGACAAAACGGTGCTCTGGCGCGTCGCCTCAAACCAAGACTAAGAGTTGTCGCCTTCCCCACGCCTCGTAATAGCCGGACTTAGCGCTTCGCCGCGCCGACTTTTTTGCGGGCGAGTTCGAGAAGCTTCGGATGGACGCAGACCTCGAAGTAAGGACGGTTCGCGGGGCCGCCAATTTTGCCGCCGGCCTGGAGTTCGCGCGTCATTCCGCGGCGAATCACAATCGGTTCGAGCGAATCGCCGAATGGCAATTCGCCGTAGAAAAGTTGTGCGCGATCTTTTCCCCACGGCATGGGGAAACTTCCCTCCAGTGGGAAAAGTGAAATCTCGCCGGTGAGTTTCTGGAAGCCTTCTTCGTTGAGCTCGATGCCGTTCATGTTGAAGCGCATCAACAGTTCGTCGCCTTCTTCCTCGCCCGCGCCTTCGACGATTAAGGTCTGCAGCAGGAAAACGCGAAATGGCGAAGGGTTTTTGGCGAACAAGCGGCGCGCCATCTTGGAGCAGCTCGACAGACGGTCTGAAAGATTCAGAGCCTTCGAGATCATAATCTTCGAGTCGCCGTCCGACCAAACCGACGGGGCGGAATTTTGAAACGCTACTCCAATACCAAGCTCGAGACGAGGCAGATTTCCGGATTCTGCTTTGGCATTGTAAGCTTGCGTCACTTCAATAATCTCGCGCGCGAGCACGCATGCTTTCGCCACAGCGCGTTGGTTCGCGCGATTCGATTCCGTTTCGTAGATGGCCAAGATAATGGCGTCGCCTTCCAGGAACACTTTCGCCGCACCGTGGCGCTCGAGGAGGCGCTTGACGGGTTCGTGAAGCGTCAAACTGAAATGCGATGCGGGGTTAAGACCGCGCGCCAGCAGATCTTTCGTGATTTCCGTGGAGCCGCGAACGTCCGCCTTGATGACCGTATGCGACACAACCGGATCATCGGTGGCGCGACGCTCATCGGAAAACACGAATTCGTAGAGGGTGTTATTGACGCGGGAGAGTTCGCGCTGGCGATCCGATCGCACTAGGTTGATCTTCTCGAGCCACGCCGCCACGTGATGGTAATTCCGACGATCGCGCCGGAGGCGCATCAAGTCCTGCACGAAACGCAGCACCAAGGCGCGCGATTCGTCATGGGAGTAGCGACGCAGAGCTTTCGAGGCTTCCTCGATGCGTTTCAACGAGAAGTTGCGCGCAGGGAATTGGCCGAGCACTTTCTCGACGCGTTTCATTTCGTCGCGAGACAACAGCGCGCGCCGGAGCTGCTGCAAGTGAACGGGCGGGCAAAAATCATTGTAAAGATTGCAGACTTCGTAGCTCGCGGCCACGTATCCAAGAAGATCGCGCTCCTCGAGGCGCCGGTGCAATTCCTCGAGCAACCGCTCGCGTACTTCCGCTTCGCCCGCGCCGTGCCCCCCCGCCGATGGATCGAACAAACGGCGCGCATTCTGCGGCTCGCTGAGGTAGTCTCCCAACCGGCTGCGAAATTCCTCGGTCAGAAAGTCTACCTTCTGCTTGGCCGCTTCGAGTTCCGGGCTAATTTCCGCGAGTTGGAATTCGAGGTCCGCCTGGCGCCGGCGCAACACGGCGAGATTCGTTTCCGCTTCCACTCCGCCGCGACGTTTGAAAATTCCGGGAAGGAAACCCTCACCTCCGCCGGCCCTGCGTAGCGCTTCCTCTTGCTCTTCTTCGAGCTTAGCCAATCCGGAACGCTTGCCGAGAGCCTGTTCAACGAGCTTCCCGTATGTTTCCTGGGCGCGGCGAAGCTCTTCCGAGGCTGCCTCCGTGATAACGAAATCGCGAAGAAAGTCGATCAGCACGGTGTCGAAATTCTCGAAGCGGTCAGGGTCCTGCAAGAAATTGCCGAGGAGCACATAGTGTTCCAAGAAAAGATAATCATCATTCCCGTTTTCAACAAAGAGCAGTCTGTTTGTAAGCAGCTCATAGGTGTCCGCAAAATCTTCGCCAAAGAGCGCGCGGCGCGATTTCGCGAGCACAGTTTCATCCAGTTCCTTGAGGATATGAAACAACGTTTGGCCGGCGCGGCGCACGATGGTTTTACGGTTCGATTGCAACTCGGCAATTTGAGCGCGCTTCACGTGGGCCTGCTCACTGTGCTCGAAAACGGAACCCCGGGAACGGATATGCTCCTTGCATTCGACGATCACGCTGGAGAATTCGCTGGCAAGCTCCTGGGTAAGAAATTTCAGTACGGCCAGGCGGAGCAGTAAATCGAATTCGATGTTTTTTTCAAACTGCGCCCGCGTAATTCCAGATTGCAAGAGCTCGCTCAGCAGTTTACGGAACTGGGAGGAGTCGCCCGCGCGCGACTGCCGCGATTCGAATCCGAAGAACCGCTGGAGAGACGCGGCTTGGCGCACGAGATCGGCGAGGTACTGCCGCCCGGTCTCAAGAAATCTTGGGCTTAGATAGACATCATAGTGGATATTGTCGATGCCGGGCGTGAGTGCCCCGAGGCGCAACTCGGCAGAGTACGGCTCGAGCTTCAGGCGCGCCGGGCGAGCCGGCGTTGCGGTGGTGGTGTCCGGCATGAGACCAATCTGGCCTTACTCCTTTGACTGTAGCAAAATGCCGGGGTGACGCAAGGATGAGAGGCCAAGTCGTTAACCCGGCGGACGGACAGGGACCCCGCTGCCTGCATTTGGGAAGGTCCGGCGAACGATGCGAGGAGCCGGCGCTTGAGGATGGCTTCTGCGGGCGCCACGGGCCCGACGCAGCTTGGCGACTCGGGGTCGCCGCGCGTCGCAGAATCATGGCCGTGTCGCTCGGCATTGCGGTGCTTTGGCCGCTGCTCGCCGAACTGTGGCGCGCATTTCAGCATTGGCTGCACTAGCACCCCTGCAATCAACGGGGAGGCGTTTATGCAGCGTTCTACGCCGTGCCACTGCTCCTTCGCGCGAATTTCTCCAGCACGATTTCAGCTATGGTAATTTTTCGCACGTCGTCGGCGACATGCTCGAGTGCGATGCGCAGCACGGGCCAGTCTGTGCGCAAGCGCATGCGCTCGGGCCACTCGATCAGTACAATCGCGGGCTCGGCGAAGAGATCCTCCAAGCCTAGAGTGTCGAAATCGTGTACGTCCGAGACACGATACAAGTCCACGTGAAAAACGGTAACGGGGCCACTGAACGTGTGGATTAGTGTGAAAGTGGGACTCGTGATGTCTTCTTCGGCGGCAACTCCGAGGCCGCTGATGATGCCTTTCGCCAGCGTCGTTTTACCCGCACCCAGCTCGCCGGTTAGAAGAATCAAAAGCGGCGGTCGTAAACTGGAGGCGAGTTCCCTGCCCCGCGAAATCGTTTCCTCCGTTGAGCGCGAAAGAATTTCGACAGCCGGCATGTTACAGCGCCTGAATCGCGTCGCGGAGTTGCGCACATGCGGCGGGTATTGCTCGAATCACATCGGTGGCGATGAGTGGTGCTTCGCCAAACTCCTCGGCAGCTAAATCGCCCGCCAGACCGTGCAAGTAGACGCCGCATGCAAGCGCCAACGGCCAATTCTGCGCTCCCAGCTGCGCCGTGAGACCGGCGAGCATTCCAGTCAGTACGTCTCCGGTGCCGCCCGTCGCCATCCCCGGATTGCCGGTGGAATTAATCCACGCCGTACCATCCGGCGCCGCCAAAACTGTTTGATAACCCTTAAGTATGACGAACGCCTGCCAATCACTCGCCGACTTTCGCGCCACTTCGAGGCGGCGCGACTGAACATCCTTCACGGTACCGCCAATTAGCCTCGCCATTTCGCCCGGATGTGGAGTGACCGCGAGCATTTCGCGCGAGCCGCGAAGCTCGCCAGCGCGTCCGGCGAAAGCATTCAAACCATCGGCATCCAGGATGATTGGAATTTGCCGGGGGCTGGCGATAATCGACCGGACAAACTGCTGCGTTTCTGCTTGCGTGGTCAATCCGGGGCCAAGTGCCAGTACATTTTTCCCGTCGAGGATCTTCGCGAAGCCGCCTGAATCAAAAACGTCGCGCGCAATCGTTCCCGCGGGAGTCGCGTGCAAGGGTTCGGTCATAATTTCCGGCGCAAATCCGGCGACAGTTCTAAGCACGGGTTCGGGCGTGACGACCGTGACCAAGCCCGCGCCCGCACGCAACGCGCCCATGGCCGCCAAAGCCGCGGCCCCAGCCTTGCCTGTCGAGCCCGCAACAATTAATGCGTGGCCGTATAGACCCTTATTTGAGTCGGCCTTTCGCCCCGTTGGCATGGTGCGAAATTCCCACGGCTCCAGCCAGCGGACTTTGCTCTGCGAGATTTCCTCGATCAGCGCGCGCGGCGAACCAATGTCGGCGACTGTCAACCGACCTATCCACGGGCGCGCGGACGCCGAGATCATTCCAACTTTTGGAGCAGTAAAAGTGATTGTGTAATCGGCAGCAACCGCCGGACCGGCAGCCTCCCCTGTGTTCGCCAAGAGTCCCGAAGGAATATCGACCGAGACAATACAAGTGCGGTGTTCGTGCCGGTTAACGTCCTGAATCACCTGAGCCAGCAGGCCCTCAACCGGCCCGCGCAGGCCTGTCCCAAAAAGAGCGTCCACAATGACCGCGGCGCCCGCGAGTGCATTTCGCGACCTACCCCATGCCGTCGTGTCCGTAATGACTGTCGTTTCAATCGAAGCGGCGCGCAGGCGTCGAAAATTCTCGGCAGCATCGCCGACCAGTTCGGAAGGATCCGCAAAGAGTAAAACGACTGGCTGCGCGCCAAGTTCGCGGAGTTTGCGCGCGACGACAAAACCGTCTCCCCCGTTGTTCCCTTTGCCACACAATACGACGACGTGCCGCCGTTTGAGCGGTGAAAAGTGCGCGGCAATAAATCGTGCGGTCGACGAACCCGCGTTTTCCATCAGCGTTAAGCTCGGGATTGAGTACCGCTCCGTCGTCAAACGGTCGGCCTGGAGCATTTCGTCAACAGTAAGAATTTTCATGTGAATTCAGAGGGCGTTAGAGAAGTCCCGCCGCCTGTAAGTTTATCCTGACAGGCGAGAAACGGAAACTCCGGGGATTTTGCGGCCGTGTCTTGGAAACGTGCGCGACGCGTCACTGCCCGCGGAGAACGTCGTAGCGCGCGACCGTGTAACCAACCGCGGCTCCAAGAAACACGTCCGACGGAAAGTGGGACTGTATTGTGATGCGCGAAAAACTGATGACGGCCGCTGCGCCGTAGGCAAGCCACGGAACCCAACGATGCTTTCGATAGCGTCTTGCGATCACGGTGGCGATTCCGAATGCCTCTATCGCATGGCCAGATGGAAAGCTGTTGGAGATTATGCCCTTATGTCCCTCCCAGAAAGTGTCGGAAAAGTTTCCGTCTGGCGGGATTTCGATGGGCCGCCGGCGATGTGTAGCCACTTGAGCGATTCCGTAAAAAACCATGCCATCAGCAGCAGCTTCGCCGGCAAATAAAGCCGTCTTCTGCGCGTAGGAGTCTCTCGTAGCAAGACCTGTCAGATATAAGAAAGTAGGAGCGGCCGCGAGTTCGGCGTCAGTCGCTATCTTGCTGAAGCTGCTGTTAAAGTCGATGTAGGTTCTGGAACGACGGAAGTAGGGAGCATCGTGCGGATCGGCAACGATAAGACCGGCCGTAAGTCCGACGATTGAAATGGTGGGCAGCCAATGATGGCCATGCGCGAGTTGCACAGGAAAAAGCCACATCGCTCGCTGATCGTCGAGAAAGTTAGTTGGCAGCAGCCCCCAAGAGACGTCGCGCTGCCCCGTGGCGGAGTCTGTGACGTACCCCTGGCTCGGCTCTGCGGCGGGAAACGCAGGCGGAGAGAACAGAGAAACGGGAGTGCTGAAAGAGCGCGGTGGCGCGGGCAGTTGAAAGCCAGCTGATGGGAATGTCGGCTCTGGTTCGGGGAACGTTGGCAGGGGCGTCGAAAATGCAGACGGCGAAGTCACCAATGTGGGTTGAAACGTGACCTCTTGGGCGTGTAGGACGTTTGCGCTTGATATCGCGACACCGAACAGCACTACGGCGAACAAACATCGCGAAAAGCGGTGAATGATCGGCATGAGCTCCCTTTCAGCGTCAAACTGAGGTACCGCCATTACGAATTAATGATGCGCTGCGGCAGGCTTAAGTCACGTGCACGCAACAGACAAAGTATCTGAGGGATATCGGCGTCTGCATGAACAAACTCAACGAGTTCCGGCCGTTTCGATCTGTCCAGCCACTATACTTTCACGAGCGTTAAGAAGAATGGCGGAATCACGAGCGATTAACTATACTTCTTGAGTTTGACCGTGCGTTTCCGGGGTCGGCTAATTGGTAGGCCGCCAGCCTTTGGAGCTGGTTATCCTGGTTCGAGTCCAGGCCCCGGAGCCAAATCTCTCTTTTTCAATTGTTTGAGTTTTTCAGGCTGCGAATTTTAGCCAATTACATTCGGTTGATCAGACGTGAAGGCCGAATCGAGTCAGCATTTCGCGTCGCCCAAGGCTTGTAACCCGCAAGGCTCTGCTGTCGAGATCCTGGACGACCCATTTTCTTTTCAGCGCAATTCTCAGCAAAGCCGCCCCCAAGGCTCCGCCGACATGGGGACGCCGCTCACTCCAATCCATGCAAGCGCACGCGAATCGCCGGCGCAGCTTCCGCGTCGCCTCAATGTCAATGCCAAGAGTCTCAAACGCATTCAGACCTTCCCAGCTCAAGTCGTACGCGTTGTCGTTGCCGTTCGGAACGGCTGACAGCCACCCGAGTGCTTTGAAGCGATCGTGAAGTGACACCCCCGTTGCGCCCGCCATGTGGTCGTAGCAAGTCCGCGCGGCACGTAGCCAGCTTGGAGTGTTTGGCACGAACTCCTCGCGAGAGCCTCCGGCCCTGGCAAGCACGCTCAGACCCTCAAGTGCACTGGCTACGTCGGGCCCTGCCAGGCTGTAGAAGTGGTGCTTTCCCTGGACGAGCACTCTCACCAGTTGCGCCATCTTCAGGCGATTCAGGTGTACGCTCGCCGTCGATGGACTGACTTCAGCGACCACCGAGAGCTCCGTGCTGGTCCGCGCATGGCCGTCCATCAGACAGTAAAGGATACGAGCCCTTGCCGGCTCACCGATGGCTGCGGCAATCCCAGAGATCGCAGCGTTGGCGTGGCGCCCAACATTCATACTGTGATGATAGACGAATTATGGATTCTCGGCAACTGGCATACTGACGACACAGATGCGGCAGCGTCCTTCGCCAGGCAGACAAGCCCTTGGACGCAAAGCGAGGTGCAATTTGCGAAAAGGTTGGATAGCGCTTGTATTGCTGATCGTCGCGCTGGTATCGGCGCCCGCAGGTCCACGAGCGCAATGGAAAACACCCTGGAGTTACGAAGGGGCAAAAGGGCCAGAACATTGGGGTGATCTGGATCCAGAGTACGCCGCCTGCAACGGCAAGGAACAGTCTCCCATCGACATTCGAAATCCGAGGAAAGCTCAGCTCTCCGCCATAAGATTTAAATACGAGAGCGGCCCACTGAGAATCATTAACAACGGCTACACGGCGGTCCGAGTGAACTACGCTCCAGGAAACGGGAATTTTCTATTTGTGGGAAATCGGCGCTACGAACTGACGCAATTCCACTTTCATCATCCGAGCGAAGAGTTAATTCAGGGGAAGCCTTACGATATGGCGGCCCACTTGATGTACGAATCCAGCGACCACAAGGTGGTGGGAGTCGCAGTCCTTCTCAAGGTTGGCCGAGCGAGTGCCATCATTCAGCAGCTTTGGGATCATATGCCCAAGGTTCCGGGCAAAGAGGAAGTAATCGCGGGAGTCGAGGTCAATCCTGGTGGCCTGCTGCCCCGCGACACCTCCTACTACACTTACATGGGATCGCTGACGGCTCCTCCCTGCACCGAGGGTGTCACGTGGTTTGTTCTGCGGACTCCGATGGACATCTCTCCGGAGGAAATCAAGGCGTTCGCCGCGCTTTATCCGCACGATGTCCGGCCGCCTCAGCCGCTCAACGGTCGCGTCGTGGAGGAAAGTCAGTAACGCGAAAGTTGCGAATTCGAATCTCGTCCGGGGAGCTTTTTCAGAATGCCACTGAGCTAACTGGCCCCGATATTCGAAATGCACTGTGTGCGACGGGCTATTCGCATCTCAACGCGACCTTAGATTGCGAGGTGCCTGGCGAACGCATATACTCGGCCACACATTGAGGCTGCGCTAATAATCCTTGGAGGGGTCGGATGGGGCCGAATCGCGTTGTCATCCTTGTGGCTGGAGCAGTTCTCATAGTGCTATCCTCTAGTGGCGCAACGGGCCAGCCGAATCCACCTGCCGTACAAGCTCCTCCCGTCAGCAGTAGTGTTCAACAGGGGCAGGTGACCGAGCCTCCAAGCCGCATCCGCGTCTCTGCCGACGTCGAAGCGAGAATGTTGCAGCACAAGGTGGCTCCCGTCTATCCGACGATCGCTGTGGCGGCGCGAGTCCAAGGTACGGTCACACTTCATGCCATCATTGGACCGGACGGATCGATTAAGGAGCTCCAATACATTTCCGGCCCTCCGCTTCTGATGCGCGCGGCGATGAACGCGGTCAAGCAGTGGAAATACAAACCCTTCCTCTTAAACGGGCAGCCCATCGAAGTGGACACATCCATTCCTGTCGTTTTTGCGATCGGTGGGACTGGAGCAGTGGAGAGTCTCAAGCGAACGCCGACTTTGGCGGCCAAGATTCAAGAGCTGCTGCCGCACACTCAGGTGTTCGGCGCGGCGTGGGGCTACCCCAACCTTCGCGATTTCGAGGATGCTGTGTTCGCGGCTCGTGACCTTGACATTCCATTCGCACAATTGAAGTGCACGGAACTTGGAGGAATCTCTTGCAGTCCGCAGACGACCGCGAAAGGTATGAGCCTTAGCAGAGCGATTCGTGCGCTCAAGCCGGAGATGAGCAAAGATGACGTGAAGAGCGCGGAGAAGAAGGCCAAGGCGGAGGCCAAGTCCATTTCGTAAATCTCCGAGGAATTGTTTCCGCCCGAGTGGGCACCGCTTTCGGCTGCATAGGCCCGGACATTGCGGCCTAGTTCCCGACTGCCGCGTTTATCGGGCATTGGGTCTGAGGGTAGGTGCTCGATTATGTGATCGGGCGGATCTAGGCTTTCTGAAGCTAGTAGGAGACTGAGATCCAAAGGTTCGCAAATCGTACAGGTCGGGGAGCCGCATCTCCGCGATTTCGAATGCTGCGAGGAATTTCCAAAAGTTCAAGAACGCTTAAAACGCTCCCACGAAGTGACCAAGCAAGCCTTTCGGCACTCTAAAAAGGCGGCGGCGCGACCTCTGTCGAATGAACCGGCCGCGATTGAACTCGCTGGCTTCAAAAAGGATGAGAAAATACCGCCGAACCGAGGAGCCGCCTTTTGAACATGGGGCGAGACTTGCTCTGCATTAGAAGAATCTGAATCGGGAGGATGAAATGGCAAAATATGGAAAGGCT
>DASYYI010000122.1:0-2603 GCA_035933995.1 Candidatus Acidiferrales bacterium
CATCACACCCGAGATGCTGCCATTGGTCGAACTGACGCAGGGAGAGATAGATGGAATCGTCCGCAGTGTGCCCGGGGGAAGTGCCAATGTGCAGGATATCTACCCTCTGTCTCCTCTGCAGGAAGGCATCCTTTTTCATCACTTGATGGGTGGAGAAGGGGATCCATATCTTCTGGCCATGCTGTTCAGTTTCGATAGCCGCGCTCGGCTGGACAACTATCTGGCAGCTATGCAAGCGGTGATTGATCGGCACGACATTCTGCGCACAGCAGTGCAGTGGGAAGGGTTATCGGAACCGGTACAAGTGGTCTGGCGTCACGCGCCGCTGCCAGTCGAAGAGTTGGAACTGGACCAGGTAACGGGGGATATCGCCGAACAGCTCTATGCTCGTTTTAATCCCAGATCTTTTCGTATCGATGTGCGGCAGGCACCCATGCTACGGGTGAAGCTTGCTCACGACAAGGAGAATGATTGCTGGCTAATGTTGCTGCTGTTCCATCATCTAGCGGGCGACCATAGCACCCTGGAGGTGATGCAGGAAGAAATTCGAGCACATCTGGTGGGGGAACAGGATCAACTACCGGCGCCACTGCCGTTCCGCAACCTGGTAGCCCAGGCTCGGCTGGGAATGAGCCAACAGGAGCATGAAGCCTTTTTCCGGAAAATGCTGGGAGACGTGGACGAACCCACGGCTCCGTTCGGATTGCTGGATGTGCAGGGCGACGGCACCGGCATAAAAGAAGCACGGATTAAACTTGATATGGCGCTGGCTGGAAGCATACGAAAGTGGGCACGGAAGTTGGGGGTAAGTGCGGCCAGCCTCTACCATCTGGCATGGGCGCAGATACTGGCCAAAGTATCAGGACGCCAGGATGTGGTTTTCGGCACTGTACTATTCGGCCGCATGCAGGCCGGCGAAGGTGCCGACCGAGTGATGGGTCTATTCATTAATACTCTGCCCATACGCATCTCAATTGGAGAGGAAGCAGTGGAGGCCAGCGTACGGCGGGTCCATCTGCTGCTGGCCGACCTGATGGGTCATGAACATGCTTCCTTGGCGTTGGCTCAGCGCTGCAGCGCAGTTCCCGCTCCGGCACCGCTGTTTTCTGCCTTACTGAATTACCGCTATAGCCCAGGTTCGAACCGGACTCCTGCACCTGAGGTTCTTAAGGCCATGGAAGGCATCCGGCAGTTATCCGGAGAAGAGCGAACTAATTATCCTTTCTCACTCTCGGTAGATGATCTGGGCGAAGACTTTTGGCTTTCGGCTCACACCCAGGCATCCATTGACCCAATGCGCATCTGTGAGTACATGCGGACAGCCCTGGAATCCCTGGTTGATGCTCTAAGGACTGCACCGGCCACTGCAGTGCGCTCGCTGCACGTGCTGCCTGCTTCGGAGCGAGATCAACTGTTGCACGAGTGGAACAATACCCGAACTGAGTTCCCCAGTGACAAGTGCGTGCATGAGCTGTTCGAGGTGCAGGCGGAGAAGAGTCCGGAGGCTACGGCTGTCGTCTTCGAGGAGAAAGAACTGAGTTATGCGGAGCTGAATGCCAGAGCTAACCAACTAGCCCACTATCTGCGGGAACTGGGAGTCAAGCCAGACGCGCCGGTGGCCATTTGCCTGGAGCGCGGCTTCGAAATGATCGTCGCTCTTCTTGCCGTACTCAAGGCCGGGGCGGCCTATGTTCCGCTCGATCCGGCTTACCCCCTCGAACGGCTCTGCTTCATGCTTGATGACTGCGCTCCTGTCGCGCTACTCGCACAGAAGCATCTCCACCGACTCTTTGCTGATGTTACAGACCTGCCGGTCCTCGACTTGGATGCCGCCCCCCTTCCCTGGAAGGATCTACCCACAACCAACCTCGACCGATCCTCGCTGTCCCTCACTCCTCACCACCTCGCCTACATCATCTATACCTCCGGTTCCACGGGCTTGCCCAAAGGCGTCATGGTCGAGCATCGCGGCCTTGTGAATAGGCTCGTCTGGATGCAACACGCTTACCGGCTGGGCTCCAATGATGCCGTATTACAGAGGACTTCATTTGGTTTTGATATATCCGTCCGAGAAATTTTCTGTGCACTAATCACGGGCGGAAGTATCGTATTGCCCCGTTCAGGAGTGGAACGGGATCCTGCTCATATTGTTGACCTCATCATTCGAAACAAGGTCACCGTCTTGAATGTTGTCGCTTCGATGCTCCAGCTTTTCGTTGACTATCGCCATAGCGCAGCATGTTCTACCTTGGAGCATGTTCTAAGCGGAGGAGAGGAGCTATCAGCAAGACTCTCCCTGCGGTTCCACGAGCAGTTACCTCTTGCGATTCTGCACAATGTATACGGCCCTACAGAAACAACAATGTATGCGGCAGCATGGACCTGCCGATCCGATAGACCGCAAGCCACTGTTCCGATTGGTCGGCCGATTGCGAACACGCGGGTATACATTTTGGACCGATATGGGGAGCCGGTGCCGGTGGGAGTAACGGGAGAGTTGTACATCGGGGGTGCGGGAGTAGCGCGGGGGTATTTGAACCGGCCGGAGCTGACAGCCGAGCGTTTTGTTGCCGATGGTTTCGCTTCCGAATCCGGAGCACGGA
>DASYYI010000126.1:0-8035 GCA_035933995.1 Candidatus Acidiferrales bacterium
GGAAGGCCGCATCTTGGACGGCCAAGAAGCGATCGCAGAGCGGCCGGATGGAACACGTTTCTGGTTCATGCCGTACCCCAGACTATTGCGCGATGCCGAAGGCGGGATCGTCGGTGGTATTAATATGCTGCTCGATATCACGGAACAGAAGGATGCTGCGCGGACGAGCAGTTTGCTGGCTGCCATCGTGGACTCGTCGGACGATGCGATTGTGAGCAAGACTCTCGACGGAGTAATCACGAGCTGGAATAAGAGCGCGGAGTGGCTATTCGGCTACACAGCGGAGGAAGCGATTGGGCAGCATATTACGCTGATTGTTCCGGCCGATCGCCTGGATGAAGAGGCGACAATTATCGGACGGCTCAAGCGAGGCGAGCGCATCGATCATTTCGAAACGGTGCGCAGGCGCAAAGACGGCACGCTGCTCAATATTTCTCTTACGATTTCACCGGTCAAAGATTCCGCTGGCCGCGTGATTGGGGCGTCGAAGGTGGCGCGAGACATCACCGAGCGAAAGCAGATTGAGCGGACACTGCGCAAAAGCGAAGAACGGCTGGAGATAGAACTGGCTGCAACGCGACAGTTGGCGGAAATCAGCGCCAAATTGGCGGAGGAAGGCAACTGCGACGCTTTGTATGAAAGGGTTCTCGACGCCGCCATCGCCATCATGCGCTCGGACATGGGAAGCATGCAGATGCTCGACCCCGACAGGGGTGAACTTCGGCTTCTAGCGAGCAGGGGATTCCACCCTGAATCCGCCGCATTCTGGCAGTGGGTGCGAGCCGATTCAAAGACGACTTGCGCCTCGGCCTTGCGCGACGCTCAGAGGGCCGTGGTCCCGGATGTCAATGTATGTGATTTCATGGCCGACACGGAAGATCTTCATTTTTTCCGCCTCTCCGGCATACGCGCCATGCAATCGACGCCGCTGGTGTCCCGCTCAGGCCACCTTCTCGGCATGATTTCGACTCACTGGCGCAAGCCTCATGAGCCCTCGGAGCATGACTTGCAGTTGTTGGACATGCTGGCGCGACAGGCAGCCGACCTAATCGAACGTTCGCGAATGGATGAATCCTTGCGCGAAAGTGAAGAGCGGACGCGGACACTGGCCGAGAAACTCGACGCGGAAGTGCGCGCGAGGACGGAAGAACTGGAGCAGCGGAATGTGGAGATGCTCGAGCAGGCGGGACAGCTTCGGACGCTCTCCAACCGTTTAATGCAACTTCAGGACGACGAGCGGCGAAGGATCGCGCGCGAATTGCACGACAGCGTGGGACAGGATCTAGCGGCGCTGAGTATGTGCCTGGAAGCGGCAAAGCGAGTCACAAAGGAGACGCCGCAGACGGTCGCGCAGAAGCTCAACGAGGCGTGTCAAATCGTCGAGAAATGCTCGGGGGAGATTCGGACGCTGTCGCATTTGCTGCATCCCCCATTGCTGGAAGAGTTGGGGCTGGCATCGGCGATTGAATGGTACGTGGAAGGTTTTGCGTCGCGAAGCAAGATTGAAGTGGATTTGCAGATGCCGCCGCACTTCAAGCGATTGCACTCGTCCGTTGAACTGCCGCTGTTTCGCGTGCTGCAGGAATGCCTGACGAATATTCACCGGCATTCGGAGAGCAAGACTGCGGCGGTGAAGGTGGAGGCGGATGAGCGTAAAGTGATCCTGGAGATCAGCGATCAGGGGAAGGGAATTCCGAAACGCGACTCGGTGCTCAACGCACATAAGCCGTTAGGTGTGGGCATCAGCGGAATGCGTGAGCGATTGAAAGACCTCGGGGGAACGCTGGAAATTCAGTCCACGAATCAGGGCACCATCGTGCGCGCGGAGATCCCCGTGCGCGCTGACGCGCTTGCCGCCACCAATTGATTTTCGCCGCGTTCGCGAGGCGAGATTCTTCGTCGGCGAAGTACAGCCTCCTCAGAATGACAATCATTTCGCTTTTGCTTTTCGTTGTCATCCTGAGCAGAGCGTTTTGTGCGGAGCGAAGCCTGTCTGCCACAGGCAGGGATCTCGCTCCGATGCGCTGGCCGCCAAGCAATAAAATAACCGAGCGCACGCGCCTGCGAGCGCAGTATGTAGGGGCCGACTAAGGTCGAGCCGCGCCCGTTTACTCGTTGTTCGCTGCTGAATGATCTGTGTAGTACGTACAGCACTGCTGTTACCCGCCGATCCGATCGGATTGTTTTTCTTTAAAATTCTTTTTGTGCATGATGCCAGCAACTGTAAAATGAACAAATCGGTTTGCGCACCGCGCAAAACCGGCATCGCAGAACGGGACTCGCCCCGGCCGTTCCCCTAACGCAAATCTGGAGGCGTAGATGACTGCCAGGCGAACCTATTCTCTGAACTTGCGCACCGGTTGGGCAGGTCTTGCTGGACTCATATTTTTTTGCGCTCTCACGTGGGCCTTTGCGTCTTGCAGCAGCGGCCCGAGCGTGAGCGGCCCGCAGATGGGCGCAGCAACGCTGAGCATCAGCGATCCCCCGAGTTGCGCCGCTCCGCGGGGAAATTTCAAAAGCGTTTTTGTGACCATAAGGTCCGTGCAAGCGCACATCAACGCTTCCGCGGATGACAATTCCTCTGGATGGCAGGAACTCGCGCCGCAACTTAACTCTCACCCGGTGCAATTGGACCTCTTGAATCTTCCGCAGAATGGAACTTGCCTGCTGGAACAGCTCGGCTCGACGAGCAGCCTGCCCGTGGGAGATTACCAGCAGATCCGCCTGCTTCTGGTTCCGAATGCGACTCCCAGCGGCCCCGTGCCGGCAACGAACGCCTGCGCAGGCCTCGGGCAGGTCTTCAACTGCGTTGTGGACAGCAACGATAATTTCTCGGCACTGCAGCTCAGCAGTCAGGCGAACACAGGCTTGAAGATCCCGCCGGGGCAAATCGTTGGCGGGCCGATTCACGTGGCCGCCGGCCAGAGCGTCGACATCAATGTGGACTTTAACGCCTGCGCTTCCATTGTCTCGGAGGGCAACGGAAGCTTCCGGCTGAAGCCGACGCTAACCGCCGGCCAGATCAGCCCGAATACCACGGGAATCAGCGGCCAGATTGTGGACAGCACCACCAAACTTCCCGTCGCCGGAGCTCAGGTGGCGCTCGAGCAAGCCGACAACACAGGCACGGAGCACATTTTCATGCAGGCGGCCACGGACGCGAACGGCAATTTCCGTTTCTGTCCGCTTCCCATGAACGCC
Organism: Candidatus Acidiferrales bacterium; assembly: GCA_035933995.1. Classification (GTDB taxonomy): domain Bacteria; phylum Acidobacteriota; class Terriglobia; order Acidiferrales; family UBA7541; genus DAHUXN01. Next base: position 3,202 of record DASYYI010000126.1, read on the forward strand.
GTGTTCGACGTGGTCGCGGACGCGGTGAACGGCACGGGCGTCGGTTACAACCCAACAGTGTTGCTGCACGTTCCAACGGGCACGGCGCTTGGAAGTCTGCCGCTCGTGGCCGAAACCGGCACGCCCAATGGCCCGGCGGTGATCCAGGGCCAGGTGACAGCCGTCAACGGAACGACGGGGGCGGACGCCGACGTGTCCTTCGCCGCGCTGCAGAGCATTTCTCTTTCTGGCGGCGGATCTCTGCAAATCGCCGCACCCTTGCTAAACACATCGCTGCAAAGTTCCACGCCAAGTGTCGCGGTTCAGTCCAGCACGCCTTGCCAGGGCGGCACACCGGCAGGGGCGTTTTGCGCGCAGTACGCGCTGGTCGTACCCGCGAGCAACCCCAGCGTCGGAACTTTCGTGTCCGGAACCTCCACCACGTTCGCCGCGCCTGCTGCGGGCGCCGTGCTCGACAGCGTGCAGGCGCAAGCCTCGAAGCCGATGAGCGGAGGCGCGGCGTTCTGTTCACCCTCCACTCAAACGACGAGCGTAAACTCCGGCAGCATGCCCTTGCAGGTGGCACCCGGAACGAAGGTCACCGCCAAGGAGCTGGACTTTAGCGTTTGCATGTAAGCACGCGCCGGCCCGCGAACGGCGTCACGGTTCACGAGTCTGCTTCGGGAAGCGGAGCGCAGCCGGAGGCGCGCAGGCGCGCGATGTCCCGCCGCATCTCCGGCTCATTGCCCAAGTGGGTTAATGTCTCGCGAAGAATTTTTGCGGCGGCTTTGTTTTTCGGAATTTCCAACGTGTAGTGCATCCACTTGCCGTCGCGCCGCGCCGACGCCAAACCAGCGCGGCGCAAATACGCCAGGTGCCGGGAGACTTTGGGCTGGTTGAGGCGCAGGATTTCGACGAAATAGCAGACGCAGACTTCGCGTCCGGCGATCAGATTGAGCAAGCGGAGGCGCGTGGGGTCGGCGAGGGCGCGAAATACGTGGTGCAGGGCGGCGCGATTTTTAGGCTTTGGCATACGTGCAGTATAGCATGATATATTCGCCTTGACATATATGAGTCGCGCGGCGTAATGTGGACACATATGCGCGCACGCAGATATGTATCACGAGGAGGCGTTGTGGCCATTGAGGACATCCAGAGGGAAGTGAAAAGCAAGTACGGCGAGGCGGCGAAACGCGCGGCGGCGGGCGGCTCCGCGTGCTGCGGCGCGCCGGGACTCAGCGCGTGCGATCCCATCACCCGCAACCTTTACGACGAATCGCAGAAATCGGCGATTCCGGTGGAAGCGGTTGCGGCGTCGCTTGGCTGCGGCAATCCCACGGCGCTGGCGAGGCTCGAACCCGGCGAAATTGTTCTCGACCTCGGTTCGGGTGGCGGCATTGACGTGCTGCTTTCCGCGCGCCGCGTGAGTCCCGGCGGAAAAGCGTACGGCCTGGACATGACGGACGAAATGCTGGAACTGGCGCGCGCAAATCAGCGCAAGTCGGGCGTCGAGAACGTGGAGTTCCTGCGCGGCGAAATGGAAAACATTCCGTTGCCGGACAATTCCGTGGACGTGGTGATTTCGAACTGCGTCATCAATCTTTCGGGGGACAAAGGGCGCGTGCTGCGCGAGGCGTTTCGCGTGCTGCGTCCGGGCGGGCGTTTTGCGGTTTCGGACGTGGTTGTACGCGGCGCTGTTCCGGCGGATATTCGGCGAAGCGTGGAGTTGTGGGTCGGCTGCGTTGCGGGCGCGATGGAGGAATCGGAATTCCGCGAGAAGCTCGGCGCGGCGGGATTCACGGAAATCGAAATCGAGCCGACGCGCGTTTACAGCATCGAAGACGCGCGGCAGTTTCTCACGGCTGCGGGAATCGACGCCGACGCGATTGCGCCGCACGTCGAGGGCAAATTCGCGAGCGCATTCATTCGCGCCAGAAAACCCGCCGCGGGCAAGCAGGTCGCGAAAGGCTCCTGCTGCGCGCCGGGCTGCTGCGCGTCGTGAAAAGCGAAGGTCCCGGATGAAACCGAAGGTGTTGTTTTTGTGCACGGGGAATTCGGCGCGTAGCCAGATGGCGGAGGGTTACCTGCGGAGCGTGGCGGGAGAGCGGTTCGACGCGATGAGCGCGGGGATCGAGCCGAAGGGAGTGAATCCGTTCGCCGTGGCGGCGATGCGCGAAATCGGTGTCGACATATCGAGCCAGCGGTCGAAGGATGTGACGGAGTTTCTGGGCGTGCCGGTGCAATACGTTGTGACGGTATGCTCGAACGCGCGCGAGAAATGTCCCGTGTTTCCCGCGACGGTGGAATTCATTCACTGGGATTTGGAAGATCCCGCCGCAGTGCAGGGAACGGAAGAGGAAAAACTCGCGGCGTTCTGCAACGCGCGCGACGAAATTATGGCACGCATCAAAGAGGAATTCGGCGAGCCAGAAAAGACGCTTGCGCCATGAACGCGCGCGAGCCCGGAAAGCGGCATGCGTCATAGCTTACCCCGCCGCGCAGCCAGTTATTCCGGAAGTCCGACGAGTGTGTTCAGGAAGCCGACCAGGTATTTCCAGATCAGGTAGTAAATCGCCACGCCGATGGGGAAGACGATGGCGATGAGGCCGTAGGGAACGTGCGCCACCACAAAGTAAGTAACGCCATTCTCCGAAGCCGCAATAAGATGCAAATGCGTGGCGAAAAAATATCCCGTCGGCGCGAGAAGAAACGGAAGAATCGCGCCGTGCAGGCCGATGGGCCAGCGGCGATGCCCATTTAGCGCGGCGTACAAAATGTTCCACGCGCCAAAAACATTCGGGATCAGCGCCATCGGGAAAATAATCACGCGCTCGATGGGAATCGGGACGTTGTAGACAAATCGAGCGATGACGAAAATGGTGAGGACCAGCAGAAGCACCGCTGCGGGCACGGTGACTCCCGCCATATACGCGCGCAAATAGGTATGACGATTCATCGCCGTCTCCTTTCGTGCCACTTTTGAATGGCAACTACCAACTCCCAACTCCACTCACAAGTGATACATGAACAGCAAAATCGACGTGGGGAAAAAAGCCAGCGTTCCCGCAAGCGCGCCGAGCAAGGCCCAGTCGTACCAGGGAATGCGTTGAGGAACCGTGTGCGCGTCGAGCTTGCGCAGCATCGCAGGCCACAAATCGCGGCGTGGTTCTTCATCCGCAGCGCGAATCCGCGGAACCCCTTTCTTCAATATCGCGCGTACGTCGTCGTGGTTTTCTAGCTTCGTCATGGCTTCAGTCCCATTCGATTGAATTCCTTCCGCAAAATACGCACGGCGCGAAACATCCGCAGGCGGACCGCGCCGATGCTGACGCCAAGCGCGTCGGCGATTTCGTCGTAGGATTTCTCCTCGATGAATGCGAGAGTCGCGGCGGCCTGCAACGTCGCGGGCAAGCGCCGAAACGCGTGCTGAATCTGCTCGCGTGTCTCGCGCTGCAACGCGGGATTGGGTGCGTCGGGCGCGCCAAGCTGTTCGGGCAACTCCTGCTCCGGACGGCGGTAGCGCAGATGGTCGATGGCGAGATTCGTTGCGATGCGCCGCGCCCACGCGCCAAAGGGAGCCTGCGGATCGAATCCCGCCCGCGCCTTGTAAATCCTCCAAAACGTCTCCACAGTCAGGTCCTCCGCCGCGGCCGGATCGCGAACAATGCGAAGAATCCAGCCGTATACCTCGCGCTCGAACTGTCGAAACAGCGCCTCGAAAGCGGCAACGTCTCCTTTGGCGAAACGCTCGAGCAGGTCCATTTTTCGCTTACTGTCATTCTTTACGGGTTTTGCCGCCGGCACATTACAGGTTTTTTGCGGGTTGGGCGACTTTATTGCCAAGCAAGAAAGTTCATTCACGTTCATCGTGGCGGGTTGTAACCAGCAGGGCGCCGCGAAGGTGAGACGTCTTGTCGAACTTAGAAGCGGAAGACGATGGCTTCGGAGATTTGGAAGTTGTGTTCGTGGTACTGCGAGCCGAGCGTCGCGCCCGGATAGCTGACGATGGTGTCGCCGACGTCAAGGCGGAGCGCAACATGTTTGGCGGGGCGATATTCGATGGCTTCGCCGTAATTGAATGCGAAATCAGTGGCGCGCGTAAAGCCCAGCATAGCGACGGGCGTTGTTGAGGACGCCTGATAATTCAAAACGGCCGAAAATCTCGGTACGGGCGTTGGCGCAAGCGATGGGATGGCTGTGGGATCCGCGCTGGGCGCAGGCGTCCCGCTGGCGGCCATCGGGCCGAGTACGCGGCCGAAATTCACGAAGCCTGGGCGAATCACGCTGTAAAGTCCCCAACGACGCGTTGTTGGTCCGAAGCGCAGGCCAAAGAGTCCTTCCGTGACATTGCCGCCCGTGAGATTCGTCGAGGCGCTGCCATTGTCGCCGAAGAAATCCATTTCCGTGTCGATGCCAATCCAGGGAGAAAAATTGTAGGTGACGTTTGCGCCGAGGCCGGAATTGCTGGTCTCGCACGTGGAACCACCAGTACATTGCGACGGGAGGGTGAGGAAGGCGTAATGCCCGCCAAGCTCCCATTTTGAGTCGTCGGCGAAGTTTTGCGCGCGAGCGGGTGAAGCGCAGGCGACCAGAAGAGCGAAAATCGCCGCCAACGGCAACGCGAGTCGCGCGGTAGACGAGAGCGAAACGCGCTTTACAGGGGCCGGGAACAGAAGTCGCATGAGCAATCTCCGAAAACGTTGTCCGGGCGCCACAGGCGCGGCCATTATCGCGCCGCAGCAAGCGCTGCGCAAGCGCAATTCCGCGTTGCTGCTTCTTGTGCCGCGATGCGCCGGGGGCAAGAGCAAATTCTCTTTGATCGCCGCTCCGCCGCTACGCTTCGGCGCTGGTTTCA
>DASYYI010000131.1:0-5696 GCA_035933995.1 Candidatus Acidiferrales bacterium
CCCGGCACGTCTCCGCCACCCGTCAGGACCCCGATCTTGCCGCCGCTCGCCATGAATCGTTTCGCCTCCCCCAGCCGACGATCAGGATTTAGCACGCCGCCAGTAATGTCAAGAGCGGCGAACATCACAGGGCGGGGTGACCACGATCACTGCAAACTGTGAGCGTCAAATACAGAGTGAACCAGGTGAACTGGGAGGCAAATCAACCATGGATTCGACAAAAAGGCATCGCGGGCCTCGCTTGAATGCCGAAGGACTTCGGCAGGCCGCGAAGGAGATGCGGGCGATTGCGATAACCGACATCTATGCGGCAGGCTCAGGCCATCCCGGCGGATCGCTTTCCATTATGGACATCGCGGCTGCGCTGTACCTGAACGTGCTGAACCACGATCCAGACATGCCGACGTGGCCGGAGCGCGACCGCGTTTTTTGGTCGGCGGGACATAAAGCGCCGGCGCTCTATGTTGCGCTGGGCCGCGCCGGGTATTTTCCGTTGGAGGACACGGTCTCGCTGCGACAGTTGGGCTCGAAATTCGAAGGGCATCCGAACCGCCTAAAGCTGCCGGGCGTGGAAATTTCAAGCGGCTCGCTCGGGCAGGGCCTGAGCATCGCCGTGGGCAGCGCCCTGGCGGCGAAGCGGCGGCAAGACCCGTATCGCGTGTACTGCATCATGGGCGACGGGGAACATCAGGAAGGAAGCGTCTGGGAGGCCGTGATGGCCGCGGCGCACTATAACCTCGACAACCTGTGCGCCATTGTGGACCGGAACCGGCTGCAGATTGATGGTTGGGTGCAGGACGTGATGAACGTCGAACCGCTGGGATTGAAGTACGCCACGTTCGGTTGGAACGTGATTGAGATTGACGGCCACGACATGGGTGAAATCTTGGGCGCGTTTGACGCCGCCGCGGCGCACCGCGGCAATCCCACCATGATTCTCGCCAACACCATAAAGGGCAAAGGCGTTTCGTTCATGGAGAACCAGGCATCGTGGCATGGAGCGGCACCCAACCGGGAGCAGTTCGATAAAGCGATGGCCGAATTGGCTACGCCTGCTGTTCCGCAAGAGAGAATTGAGCGGATGCTGTCGCGCGCGAAAGAAGGAGCAGAAGATGCGGCGCTGACGGCGCGAAACCATGTACCGATGGCGGGACGCAATTACTGGTGGAACGCTCGCGACACGATGAAAGTGGAAATGGACTCCACGCGAATGGGATTCGGGCGTGGACTGGAGACTGCCGGAGCGGACGAGCGCGTCTGCACGATCCAGGCCGATATTTCGGGATCGATCCGCATCTCCGATTTCGCCGCGAAACATCCTGAGCGGCAAGGGCGCGTCTTCAGCGTGGGAATTGCCGAGCAGAACATGATGGGAGTGGCGGCAGGCCTGGCAAAGGAAGGATTCATTCCTGTGACGGGCACGTACGGCGTGTTCGCGTCGGGCCGCGCGTGGGATCAGTTGCGAACGACAGTCTGCTACAACAATCTCAACGTGAAGATCGCGGGCGCGCACGGTGGAATATCGGTGGGGCCGGATGGAGCCACTCATCAGTCGCTGGAGGAAATTTCGCTGATGACCGTTCTTCCCAACATGCACATGGTTGCGCCATGCGATTCCGTGGAGACCGAGAAGGCCACGCGACACTGCCTGCTGGAAGTGGACGGTCCTGTTTATCTGCGGTTCGCGCGCGAAGCGACGCCGCTGGTGACGACGCCGGACACGCCTTATCGCTTCGGCGTTGCCAACGTCATCCGCTACCGCGCGCCTCAACCGCGATTTATCGATGCATTTGAGACCTTCGTGTCGACCGAATATTCGAACGAAAACGAAGACGCGACGATTGTGGCGTGCGGTCCGATGGTGCCTGAGGCGATGCGCGCAGCGTGGCTGTTGAAGGAAGAGTTCGGAATCGAGACGCGCGTCATCAATATGCACACCATCAAGCCGCTCGACACCATGTCCTTGCTTGCGGCGGCAACCGAGACGCAAATCGTCATCACCGCCGAGGAGCATCAGAAAGGCGGATTCGGCAACCTGATCGCCGGTGCCATCCTGCGCGAACGGAGCGATTTCGCGCAGCCGTTATTACTCGACATGATTGGAGTTGAGGATCGCTTTGGGTTCTCCGGAAAGCCGTGGGAACTGATCCAAACGTTCGGTTTGACGGCTGAGCACATTGCGCAGCGTGTGCTGGATCTTTATGCGAAGAAAATGGGTTTCAATTATTCGAAAATCAAGGAGGGCGCGACGATGACGATGCTCGAGTGCAGCGCCTGCCATACACAGGTGCCGCTGGAAAAGTACTTGCACGAACCCCTCGTGCCAGAGGACGAGTCCTGCGTGGAGTGCGAGTCAAAGTCGCCAGATGGTTGCGCGACGTGCCGGCTGTGGTGGATGAACGCGAACCCCGAGTTTACGTTTCTCTGCCGTGAATGCCGCGAAGTCGCCATGCCAAGTTAGCTCCGCGGCGGAATTAGCCCACGACCGCCAAAGAGTGGGCTGATTAATTTGTTGCGTCTGAGGAAGAGCAATCCGCTCCCGTATTTCCAGATCGACGCGGCGTTGTCCAGCTAACCGTTTATCGTTTGCATCGCCAGTACGTGCCATTCTGCGGCAGTTGGCGGCGCCAGCGGCAAACGGTCCGTCTCATAACGCAGATTCTGCAACTCGTACTGCTGTATTAGTCCTTCCATGCGCACGCGCCGCGGCGATGTATGAGCACAACGATTGCAACGCGGGCAGTCTTCCAGGCATTTCTGGGGATCGAACTCTTCGAAGCCTCCCATCGCGGTGCTCCTTCCCGGCAGCTTCACGTCGGAGCAGTCGGCTAAATCATTTCACTTAGACAATAACTGCGCGGGTTGGCGCACGTATGTATCGGTGATCACGCCATCACGCCAGACCATCACGAGGTGTTTTGCGATACTGGTGAGGCGGAGCTAACAACCGAGCGGGATTGGAAGCGATTGAAGTGGTGCCGAGGGGCAGAGTTGAACTGCCTACGCCGGCCTTTTCAGGGCCGCGCTCTACCGGTGAGCTACCTCGGCACGGGAACAATCAGCGATTTTACGGGCGGGGAAGTGGCGTGTCAATCCGCATCGGATGAGGGTACAATCGGTATTATCGAAACTGCAGAAGGAGGTGGTGGTGCGGCGCTTGGTCATTTTGCTCGCTTTGGTGCTCGTGCCACTGGCTCTTGCGTCGATGGAGTCTCAGCAGACTCCGCGCATTCGCGTTGCTACTCGGCTAGTTGAGGTCGGCGTGATTGTTCGCGACAAGAACGGACCAGTCGCTGACTTAACGAAAGACGATTTCACCGTATTCGATCAGGGCAAGCCGCAGAAAATCAGTATCTTCTCCGCCGATGCCGCCGCCTCTACACAACAACCGCCGCAACAGCCGCTGCCGCAAAACACCTTCTCCGACTTGCCGCAATACGGCGCGACCGCACCGAGGAGCGTCACCGTCGTTCTCCTCGACAACCTCAATACGCTTTACGGCTCGGAATCCGCCTCTCGGTATGAGACCACGCCCTATTGGCTCGAGGATCTTGCGCTTCGAAACGCCAAATCGCACTTGATTGAATTCATAAAGCAGCTTCAGCCGCAGGATCGCGTTGCGATTTACGGGCTTGGCCATTCGCTGCATGTGTTGTGCGATTTCACCAGCGACCGCGAGCAGCTCCTCGCGATTTTGCAAACGTACGACACCAGATCAATTACGAATCGCCAAATCGTCGAGCCAGGTAACAACATTTTTGACCTCGGGGGCCACACGCATCCCGTTATCTTTGGGCAGGGAGGCACATTCGAGAACGGAGCATCGTCGCGTCTCGCAGGGGCTGCCAACGCGGATCGCGGCGCACAAACAATGGCCGCGTTGCAGGCGATCGCCGCGCATGTCGCGAATATTCCGGGACGCAAGAACCTTGTGTGGCTCACCGCGAATCTTCCTTTTTCGGGCGCGGCCATGGCGCATGTGCTGAGCCCCGCGAATATCGCCGTTTATCCAGTCGACGCGCGCGGGTTGCTCGCCCGTTCGCCGATGGTAATGGCGGACATTCCTGGCACTGCGGACGCGGATGATGTTTCGGGAGCGAGCGGCCATATGGACAATATGCCCGCGCAGTCGTCGCAACCAATCGGCATTACGACGATGCAGAAGCTTGCTGATGAAACCGGCGGCCAGGCTTTCGTCAATACCAACGACATCACGGGCGCGATTCGCAAAGCGGTCGAAGATTCGGAGGTCACTTACACGCTGGGCTTTTATATAAACAGCGACTCGCTGGATGGAAGATTCCACGAGCTGAAAATAGAGGCCAAGCGTAAAGGCGTGATTATACGCTATCCCAAGGGATATTTCGCGTTCGCGGACACGGAGGCGACGAAGAACGAAGATCAGTTTAGGCTTGTCAGCGCTGTGCAGAGCCCCATCGAATCTTCGTCAATTCCACTGACGGCCACAGTGGATCGCGTGGATCAGCCTCCGCATTCTCTGAAAGTTTTGTGCACTATCGACGCGCACAATCTTCGTCTGGTGCAGAGCGGCGGCCTGCGCAAAGGTTCCGTCGAGGTCTACATCGTCGAACAGGATCAAACGGGGAAAGTGGTTTTGCAGTCTGGCAAGACCTTCACCCTGCAGTTCCCGGAGAAACAATATGACGCCCTGCTGAAATCGGGCATCCTGTTTCACGAATTTGTGCAGCCTCACGCCGGTGTGACTACGCTGCGCGTGCTTGTGGAGGACCCGAGCACCACTGAACTTGGCAGCGTGATCATTCCGTTGTCGCAGGTCAATTGAATCGAGTCGTTAACAAGCGCTCGCCCCGGTATCAATTCGGACTGAAGGTTTACAGGTGTGAGCGGTGCGTCAGCGCGGCTTCTGATCGTAGTCGCGGCCGAAGATCCAGCGGTTCCAGCTTTTCGGTGCAATGTGGAGTTTGGCCGCGAACCATGCGAGGCGACGAACTCGAAAGGCAAAGTAAGCGACGAGAGCCGCGGCAATGACGAGAGGATTCATGACTTTGTCGAGGTTCGTCATCTTGGGTTCCCCTGAAAGCCAGTCTAGCACAACCAAAGGCGCGCGGAGATTCAGACTATAAGCAGATCCCTCGGACGTCAAAATGCAACGCCTCGGGATGACCATCCTGGTCGGATGGTCACTTCACCGATTCGTCGAACTCGCGCATCCAGTCTTTTTTCTTGAGGACTTCGCGCGGGCGCGAGCCGTCCGGCGGCCCAACGATTCCGTCTTTCTCCATCAAGTCGATCAGGCGCGCGGCGCGGCCATAGCCGACGCGCAGCCGCCGCTGCAAAGTGGAAGTAGAAGCGCGGCCCATTTCGCAGACCACGCGCACGGCATCTTGATACAGTGCGTCGTCAACTTCCTCGCCGCCCGCTTCGCCGGAGCCGTCAGTGCTCGCGGCGTTTTCGTCGCGCGGCGGCTTGAGCAATTCCTCGTTGTAAATCGCCTTGGCCTGTTCGCGCCAGAATTCGCACACCGCTGCAATTTCCGATTCGGTGACGAGCGGCCCGTGAATGCGGTGGATGCGCGAAGAGCCCGCGGGCAAATAAAGCATGTCGCCGCGCCCGAGGAGCGATTCAGAGCCGTTCGTGTCGAGAATGGTGCGCGAATCCACTTTGCTCGCGACGCGGAACGAAATGCGCGCCGGGAAATTCGCCTTGATCAAGCC
>DASYYI010000167.1:0-7395 GCA_035933995.1 Candidatus Acidiferrales bacterium
CGCCAAGCTCTGGCAGGTACGCTCCTATCACCAAGCTATGCGCTCGGTGGCTTATCTGTGCAAGGCCGTGGTGCCGCAAGCGAGCGCCTGGGCTCGCCAGGAAATGGCCGCCTGCACCCAATACGTCGCCGTTTCGATGGATCTGCGCCTCAAATCAAATCAGGACTTCGTCGCTGAACTCCGCTCGTATTAAACGCATATTCCCGGTAGTGCTGAGTTTCCGAAATACGGGATATATGAGCTAAGTGCAAAGCAGATTCCCTGCTTGCGGCGGCAGGCAGGCTCGTCGCGTGGCTCTCCCTTCGCCGAAAAGGCAAAGCAGATTCCTCGTCGCGTGGCTCCTCGGAATGACAACCGTTAGGGTTACGCATGCCTCATGTCAGGCAGCGAAAAGCGCTACCGGGACATAAGCTACAAAAGCAACGCCTACCCCGTGCCATCGCGACGGTCAGTAGGCCCAGCGCAGCAGCATACCGCCTGTCGTAAATCCCGCCCCTACGGAAACGATCATGACCAGGTCGCCCTTTTTCAGGCGTTTCTCGTTGACCGCATCGCGCAGCCCCAACGGAATCGTCGCCGCAGTCGTGTTGCCATAGCGATCGATGTTCATCATTACCTTGGAATCTTCAATTCCGAGCCTCTCCTGTGTCGCGCGAATAATGCGCAGATTCGCCTGATGCGGCACCAGCAGGGCCAAGTCGCGATTCGTAAATCCGTTGCGTTCCAGCAGTGTTGACGAGACTTCGCACATTCGCCGCACCGCGTATTTGAATACCTGCTGCCCTTCCTGATGGACGTAGTGCATGCGTTTATCGATCGTCTCGTGTGAAGCGGGATGCAGCGACCCTCCGGCGGGCATATACAGACTGCACCCTCCGGAGCCGTCGACGTCGTTCATAAAGTCGATGATTCCTTCGGCTTCCGATTGCGCCGGCTCGAGCAGCACGGCTCCCGCGCCGTCGCCGAAAAGGACGCATGTGGCGCGATCCGTGAAATCCAGGATGGAAGTCATCACGTCGGAGCCGATCACCAGCACCTTCCGGTGCGTCCCGGCACCCACGAACTGCGCGCCTACCGTGAGCGCGTAGACAAATCCGGAGCACGCCGCCGACAGATCAAATCCCCAAGCATTCTTGGCGCCGAGGCGGTCCTGTACCAGGCAGGCCGTTGCCGGGAACATCATGTCCGGCGTCACCGTCGCCACAATAATCATCTCGATTTCCGCGGGGGTGACGTTCTTGTTTTTCAGCAGCTCTGCCGCGGCCTCGGTCGCCATGTGCGATGCGGCCATGCCCGGGTCGACGTAATGACGCTCGCGAATTCCCGTGCGCGTCCGGATCCACTCATCGGATGTTTCCACGATCTTTTCGAGGTCCGCATTCGTCGCCACGCGTGGCGGCAAGAATCCTGTCACACCCGTAATTTTCGCCGCGATTCGCTTGGCCACGTTTATCTCCTCGTGTGAAACAGTCCGCGATTGTACGCAATCGGTGCAATCCATGACAAGGAAAACAGGCAACAACTCGAATTGGGTCAGCTTGAATTTCGACTCTTTTGTATCACGATCAAGAAAATTCAAACTGACCCAGTACCAGGTGGGCTGAAACAAGACCGAAGAATAACGAATCGGACCTTCCGCGTCGTGAATACGAACTGGGAACGACTGGCGATAAAACAGCGCGAGACATGCGGCTTCACGTCAACTGCGGTGGAGGAAGGGGGTGTTAGTTGGAGAAGTGACGAGCGCCTTCGGAACCGTCCGCCAAAAGATCCCGTACCGCTTGAATTAATGGCAGCCCGCTCGCTGTTTTCGGTAACACGCGCGACACTCCCGCTTCTTTTGCCGCGAGAGTCATTTCCGGTGAATCGTAAAGTGTGAAGAGGAGAATCGGCACGGAAGGCAAAGTGCGCGTGATTTCTCGCGCCGCATCCAACCCGTCCAGAAGAGGCATGGCGAAATCCAGAATCACGGCGTCGGGCTTTGACTCCTGCGCTTTCAGTATGGCTTCCGAGCCGTTGGTGGCCTCAGCGCAGATCTGCCATCCTCTTTGGCCTTCGAGCATGATTCGTAGTAGCTTTCGCACCAGGGCGTTATCATCAGCGATTAGAATTTTCTTCGGCACGTCACTCCCAACTTAGAATTTATTCCCCCGTGTTTGTTTTCTGTATTCCCCCGTGTTTGTTTTCTGTTGGATAGGCTACCCAACGGATCAGATGCTGTAAATACAGTGTATCCCGTAGTGCCTTACCGCAATATCTCATTCAATGTCAGCGTTTTGCGTGCTGCCAATGAAGGTAATAACCCAATCAAATAGGGTTTCTGCCTGACTGCATGCGCGATGCCGCTCGCGTAGGATGAGAGTGTATGAAGGCCACGTACAGCGCGAGTCGACAAATCGTACCCGGGTTCAAGTTCGTGGAGCGTTCGCACAGGCGGAGGTCCCCGTGGCAACAAGAGAGCTGCAGGTTGTTCAATCAGGTGAACGGACAAGCCCTGCCGGTAAAGCGGTAAGCAATAAAATCCTTCTGTCTATTCCGGATGGGGAATACAGTTCCCTCCGTCCGTACCTTGAATTTATAGATTTGCCCAATCATTACAATCTGTATGAGCCGGGTCAGACGTTGAAGTATGTGTATTTCCCCAACAGCGGGATGATTTCGCTGGTGGTTCCCACCGAGGACGGCAGGACAGTCGAAGCGGGCGTGGTAGGCAACGAAGGAATGACGGGAATGGCATCCACCGTCGGGCTCAGACGCAGTCCCTTGCGCGAAGTCGTCCAGATATCAGGCGACGGCTTTCGGGTGACGACCACGGCGTTTCAACGTACGCTGCGATCCGCTCCGGAACTCTCATCGGCTCTCAACCGCTATGCTGTACTGCAAGGATTGCAAGTTGCGCAAACAGCGGCCTGCAATCGTCTGCACGAAATCGAACAGCGCCTGGCGCGCTGGCTGCTGATGGTGCAAGACAGAATCGACGAAGGCATGCTCATGATCACGCACGATTTTTTGGCCACAATGCTCGGCACTGATCGCCCCAGCGTCACGGTGGCTGCCGGCACATTGCAGAAGCGAAGTCTCATCGAGTACACGCGCGGCGCCGTGAAGATTGTCAACCGCAAGAAACTCGAAGGCTTTGTCTGCGAGTGTTATGGAATCATCCAGCAATTTAACGGCGAACTTGGCCTAAGATAGCTACCCACCAGCGTTCGACAGCCTACAGACATTCGTGCTCTGCCCAGCTACAGTCCCCGCTTTCCGCGAAGTGATAATGCGACGACTCGTGGATGTTAATGCTCGCGCTCAGGTCCTGCGACCCGGTGAACGAACCAACGCTTCCGGCAAACCGGTTGGCAGCCGCATCCTTTTGTCAATTCCCGATGCGGAATTTCACGACATTCGGCCGTATCTCGAATTCTATATATTGGTGCATCATCGCATCCTTCACGAGCCCACCCAGAAATTGGAGTTTGCTTACTTTCCCAACAGCGGATTGGTTTCGCTGGTGGTCGCCACGGAGGACGGAAAGACCGTCGAAGCCGGCGTGGTCGGCAACGAAGGGATGACCGGAGTTCCGTCCGCGGTTGGCCTGCGGCGAAACCCATTGCGCGAGGTAGTACAAGTGAGCGGAGACAGCTTCCGCATCAAGGTCAGGAACTTGCAGGCTGTGCTGCAGAACGCCCCGCAGCTTCGGATGATTTTGAGCCGCTACGCGGTTCTACAGTGGATGCAAATCGCCCAAACGGCGGCATGCAACCGCCTCCACGAAGTGCAGCAGCGTCTGGCGCGCTGGCTGCTGATGGCGCAGGATAGGGTGGATTCAGCGTCGCTGCCTATCACGCATGATTTTCTGGCTACCATGCTAGGCACCGACCGTCCCAGCGTGAGTTTGGCTGCCGCGATGTTGCAGCGGAAAAATATCATCGCTTACACCCGCGGCGCCGTCAAAATTCTCAACCGGAAAAAGCTCGAAAACTTCGCTTGCGAATGTTACGGCATCATCCAGCAACTGAACGGCGAGTTGGGTCTCAGGTAATTTCCGGCAATCCGCTCCACCACGTAGCCCGACACGCTTTAGTTTTCGCTGGAGAGTATTTCGTACCGGAAACTGATCTCCGCCGACTTTCTGAGAGTGGCCGCCGCGCCGCAATATTTGCTCTGGCTCAACTCAATCGCGCGCTTCACGGCAGCCTCGTCGAGCTTTCCGCGCAATCGATAAACCAGTTCCAGCTTCACCCACACCGACGGCGGTTCGATTGAGCGCTCTCCTTCGATCACAATCTCCAGAGAGTCCAGTTTCTGCCGCTTCTTCGCCAGTATCAGCACAATGTCAGTGGCTGTGCACGCACCCAGCGCCGCCAGCATTAATTCCATCGGGCCCGGAGCGGAATTGTGCTCGCGGTTCGAATCGATTGGCACTGCATGACCGGAAGGCAGCGTCGCTAGAAACTGTTCCTTTTCCACCCATTTCACCGTAGCCCTTTGCATGGAAGCAGAATCCTCCGAAAGCAAAGATGCTAGAGAAGCGCCGGAAAAGCAATTAGCAAGAAAATGGCGGCGGACCAATTGGCGCTTGTTAAAGAAGTGCTCCCTGTCGTCGTTTCCGCTGCTGCGAGGGAGCCGACCTCACAAGAACCCAAAGAAAATGCAGATTCCTCGTCGCGTGGCTCCTCGGAATGACAATTAACGGAGTTTTTAAACAAACTGTTAAAGCGAGGCGTTATCGGAGGAGGCGGATTGGTCGTCGGCGGGGATATGTTCGAGGATGGGGTGTGGTTGCTGACGATCACCTCAATGAACAGGCGCACTAGTTCCGGATCGAACTGCGCCCCAGCGCACCGTTCAATTTCTGTTAGAGCGGCATCCGCTGCGCCCAGCATCGTGCAACGTTTCGTCCGAGTTGCTTGCCTCCCATGCTATCTAATGCTACCTTGCGGTGCGTTTCGGGGGCCGCCGTAACAATACTTAAGTACGCTTGCGGCTGTTACCTGCTGTCGAGGCTCGGAGGCACTGCGTGGCGTCTAAACCATGGAGTTCGATAGCACGGCCGGGTGAGTTCCATCCTTATATTCCCTCCGAGAAAGTGATTCCGGAGTTCACCGGGCGCGCCATCGTCCTGGGAATGTTCGCGGGACTGTTTTTTGGCGCCATCACGGTTTACGTAGGTCTGCGCGCCGGACTGACTGTATCGGCGTCGATTCCCATTGCTGTGCTGTCCATCAGCATACTTCGCGCGTTCGGCAAAGCTACTGTCCTCGAAAACAATATAGTGCAGACAACTGGCTCAGCCGGTGAGTCGATCGCCGGCGGCGTGATCTTCACGCTTCCCGCGCTGATTTTTCTGGGCTTCCCGCTGGAATACTGGAGCGTGTTTTTCCTGGCGCTGCTCGGCGGATGGCTGGGCGTGCTGTTCATGATTCCGTTGCGGCGGCAACTGATTGTGAAGGAGCACGGAGCGCTTTTGTATCCGGAAGGCACGGCGTGCGCGGACGTGCTGGTGGCGGGAGACAAGGGCGGGTCGTTCGCGAGCCGCGTTTTCTGGGGTTTTGGGCTTGGCGGGGCATACGCGTTTTTGATGGAGACGATGGGATTCTGGCGCGACACGCCCGAGTATCAGCCCAAGTGGCTGACGGGCGCGTCGATCCGCGCCAATATTACGCCGGAGTATATGGGTGTGGGTTACATCATCGGGCCGCGCGTTGCTGGCGTGCTTTTCGCGGGCGGCGTTTTTTCATGGCTCGTGCTGTTGCCGGCGATAAAATTTTTCGGCGGGTTGATGACACAGCCTCTTTTTCCCGGCCTGATTCCCATCGGGCAAATGTCTCCGGACGATTTGTATCGTTCGTATATTCGTCCGATGGGCGCGGGCGCCGTGGCCGCGGCGGGCGTGATTACGCTGGTCAAGACGATGCCGACGATTGTCTCCGCGCTGGCCGCCGGACTGAAAGACATGCGCGAGAGCCGCGCGATGGGCGCCGTAAACACGGCCATGCGGCGCGTGGACCGCGACTTTTCGATGAAGGTTGTCGTGCTCGGGTCGCTGGCGATTATCGCGATGATGTGGGCGCTGCTGACGTTCCGCCCCATTCCCGGCGCAAGCACAACGGTATTTCAGAACTTGATCGCTGCCGTGTTCGTGGTGGTGTTCGGATTTTTGTTTGTCACGGTGTCGTCGCGAATTTGCGGGCTGATTGGCAATTCGTCGAATCCGATCAGCGGCATGGCAATTGCGACGCTGATGGCTACGTGCGCGATGTTCCTGGTGCTCGGATGGACGGGGAGCGCGTTTTCAGTGCTGGCGCTGACGATTGGCGGCGTGGTGTGCATCGCTTCGTCCAATGCCGGCGGCACTTCGCAGGACTTGAAAACAGGTTATTTGGTGGGCGCGACTCCCGCGAAGCAGCAGCTTGCCCTGATGATTGGCGTGATGGTTTCGGTGTTCGCCGTGGGCGCCACGCTAAATCTGATGAATGTGGGCCTTGAGGAATACAAACCCGCGCATATCGCGCTGGACATTAATCAACTGCCGTCTGGCGTCAGCGTGCAAAATCAGAGTTTCGCCCACGCCGGGAAAAATTATGTGCTGCTGAATGCCATCGGCTCGCACGTGGTGCCCGACGGCAATTATCTTTACGATTCGGCGGCGCACGAGATCGACGTCCAGTGGATCCACGGCATTGGAAGCGAGAAAGCTTCGGCTCCGCAGGCGCGCTTGATGGCCACGGTGATTAACGGGATTTTGCAGCGGCAGCTTCCGTGGCGGCTGGTGCTGGTCGGCGTGTTTCTGGTTATCGCGATTGAGCTGCTCGGCATACGGTCGCTTCCGTTTGCCGTTGGCGCATATCTGCCGATTGATACGACCATGGCAATTTTCGCGGGAGGCGTGATCCGATGGCTCGCGGAGCGCGGGGCGAAAGATAAGAGCAGCGCCGACAGCGAGATTGGCCCAGGGCCTCTTTATGCCAGCGGGCTGATCGCAGGAGGCGGAATTTTTGGGCTGCTCGGAATCGTGATTTATCTTTTTGGCGATCCGAATTTCAAATATCACTTCCTGCCGGAACATTTCCTGCATATCGGCCCGCAAGTGCTGGGTGCGCTCGCCGGCAATCGGATTTTCGCCGTACTGATGTTCGCGATCCTCGGCGCGACGCAGTACTATTTCGCGCGGCGCAAAATGGAGTGACGAAATCCCCACGATAGAGCCCGGTGCGAAAGGGCCATCGCCTAAAACTGCAATCGAGGCGGCAATCGTCAACGAAAAGTGGGCAAATTGGGCACAAGACGGTCCCAAGCGTCGTCAGCGTGTTAACTCTTTAAGTGAATAAACTGACATGTCAGTCTAGTATAAGGCCTTTTTGAAGAGCCTCCTTTTTTGCCCTTTCGAGGCAGTTTTCC
>DASYYI010000180.1:0-2176 GCA_035933995.1 Candidatus Acidiferrales bacterium
GCGATGCCGTTGATGCCGCCGCCGAGGCGATAGATGATCTCATCGGCAAAGCGGTGGGCGACGGTGCGCGCCATTTCTTCGCTGGCGGCCTCGTTGTACTGCTTGCCGAGGACCTGGGGATTGGCGGTGTTGCGTGTGTCATCGAGCCAGCCGTAGACCACCAGCTTGCCGTTGGTGGCGGAGAGCGCGCCGAAGGCCACCATGGCGGCGGAGGATGGGTCGGCCGACCATTGGGAGAGATTGATTTCCTGCGGCGAGCCCGGTGTGGCTTGCGGGGCATAGCTCTTGGAAACCATGTCGAAGATGCCGGCGTTCTGAAGGTCGTTGAAAAGGGTCGAGTCGAAGGAGGCCTTCAGCGCGGCGGTCTGCGGGTCGGCGCCGACCAGCTTGAAGTCTGCGGCGGCGAGACGAATGCGGGCGTTGCCCAGGCCTGACCCGGTGTGAACCCAATCCTGCGCACGGGAGGGAAGAGAAGCGGTCGCTGCCAGAAGAAGTAAAGCCGAAAGACCAAAACGCAAGGTGGATTTCATGAGAACGCTAAACCCTTCCTGGGTAAATTTTTGGTGGAACATGGGGGAACTCTGCGTGTCTCGAGCGGTTCTATTTTGTGCCGCATTCCCTGCGGCGGGCATGTCTCGTCCCCTATTTTACTTGGACAGCATTGAAGGACCCCAGAGCGTGTTTCGAAAATGGTTGTCCAGCCCGTTGTTATTCCTTCGGGGGTTAAAACCCACGTATTTGGATGTCATGTCCAGCCGGGCACTTAGTTTACAGATCAGACCGGGCACATGGTTTACAGTTTGGTCGGTTTTTAGTTTGAGCTCGCCGTCGTCTGGGCTGTGGGAAGTTGCGAATCCGGGGTTTTGGATTTGCAACTTTCCATGGCCCGCGATCGCTGCCGGCTAGCCACCTTCGTTGGCGTTGAGCCGGTCTTGATCCGACAGCTTTTCGACCCTCAGGGTTTGAACATCGAAGCGGGCCACCGGATACCAGCCCAGGTAAATACGTAGATAACGATCATCGACAGGCAGCAGACCGATGCGCTCTCCGGCCAGCGTCTTGCCCAGGAAGACTGCGTTGTAGTTCCAGAAGAACTGGCCGTGTTGCATCACCCGCCGTACCTTTAGAGCGGTGCCGTACTGTGGTTCTGGCAGCCGTTCCGGAAAGGTGCGCGGCGAGGGCCGATAGACCGAGGCCGGGGTGCGCATGCCCAGCGCCTCATGTGGCCGCAGCTGGTTATACTCGGTGCGGAAAGCATCCATAGCGCGCTGCTGGGCGCGCGGCTCAGCTTTCGGCGGCGTAGCCGCATGCTCGTCGAGCGTGCGGTGCATGCGCTCGTGGCGGCCGTTCTGCTCCGGATGACCGGCCTGGATGCGCTGTGGCCGGATGCCCAACCGGATCCACCACACCGATAGCCGCGACAGTCCTGCAATGCCGCAGGATGCAAACGGCGGTCCGTTATCGCTGCGCATGGCCCGTGGCAGCCCATACTCGCGAAACGCTGCGGCAAACACAGCTTGCACACGCGGCGTATCGGTCTTCTCTACCGCCTGGCAGCGCAGTAGATAGCGCGTCGAGGTGTCGCTGATGGTGAGCGGATCGATGCGCGTGCCGTCGCCGGTGCGGAACCAGCCCTTGAAGTCGCTGGCCCACTCATCGTTGGGTCCGGTTGCCGGAGCAAACGGCTGCGTATAGGGCTCGACATGCCGCCGCTTGCGGCGGCGATGCGTCAACCCTTCACGGTCAAGCATCGACCCCATGGTGCTGGCCGCCGGGATGACCAACTCCGGATGGCGTTGCCCCAGTACCACTTTCAGCTTGCGCGGGCCCCAGAGAGGATGCTCCCGCCGCAATCCCAACACCAGCTGCTCGATCTCCGGAGGCGTCTGGTTGGGGTGACCGAGCGCGGCACGGCTGCGCTCGGCGAGGCCGGCCTCCCCGGCTTGATGCCAGCGACGCAAAACCGCATGGCCAGTCACACGAGAGATCCCATAGATCCGGCACAACTGGCTCACCGACCAATCTCCCGTTTCGTAATCCCGAATAAACTCAAGCCGCTTTTCCACTACTCCGCTCACGTTCCAAGGCATGCAAATCTTCTACACGCCTTCGATGGCGGACCACCTGTAAACCATCTCCCCGGTCTGTTCTGTTAAGTATCTCCCCGGTCTGTACC
>DASYYI010000189.1:0-2451 GCA_035933995.1 Candidatus Acidiferrales bacterium
GGCGTGATGCGGAATGAAAACCGCATTCAGTCCGGCGCGCAGAGCGGGATTAATGTCACTGCGTGGGCTATTTCCCACCATCCAACCGTGAGACTTCACAATTTTGAATTGGTGAATCACTCGCTCATAGGTCGAGTGATCCTTCTCGGTCACGATTTCCACCGATTCAAAATACCGCGCCAATCCAGAACGTTCCACCTTCGCCGCCTGCTCCGCAGGCTCGCCCTTCGTCAACAAAATCAAGCGATGCCTTCCGCTCAAGTAGGCGAGCGTTTCCGGCACACCTTCGAGAATCTGCGGCGGCGTGCGCTCAAGCTCGGTGGCCATCTTTTCGATTTCCTGCACCACTTCTTTGCGCGCCATTCCGCCCGCCAGTTTCAAGTACGTATCCTCGAGCGACCGGTGAAAACAGCGAACACCGTAACCGTGCTGCAGAACATTGCGGCGTTCCGTCTCGTTCAGGATGTGCCGGGAATATTCTGGCGTGTAGCCGAGATGGATAAGGCACGAAAGAAAGCGGTTGATCGTCTGCTCGAAGAAGATGTTGTTCTCCCAGAGCGTGTCATCCGCATCAATCAGAATTGTCTGTCGAGCCATTCTCCGTTTCCTTCAGCCACACTCTTCGAATTTTTCTTAACGATGCACTGAGCGCCGCCAGACGCACGGCTAGTTCGAATTGAAAAACCGGTGTTGCAAACGTCAGGATGCTTTGCGCACTCCGGCGGCAAGCCGCTCCAGGATTCCTCGCGCAAGTTTTTGAACTTCCCCGAATTGCGCCAAGTACTCTTGAAATTCACGATTGAGATCGATTGCGCCCGGCACATCGAGCTTGGTGCGCAAAATCATGTCCCGCAAATGAACGGGATGCGGCAGAACGGCTTCATCGCGCAATTCTTCCAGCGCTACTTCGGGATCATAGTGATACATATCGCCTCCAACACTGGAAGTATTTTAACAGGGATGGGTGGGAATCAGGCAGCAGAGGGCATGAATTCGTAGCGATCGATCTGTGCTGCGACTCCACGCACGTCTTCGTGCGCTTCCACGCGTACGATGTTCGCAAAGCAACGAATGCGAACGTCACCTGCGAGTGTGATTTGCTGCGGCAATGTGAGCACGAGTTCAACCGCGCTGCCCTGTTCCGGCGGGTTATCCGTAAGAAAATAGATGCCGCGAAAGCTTACGTCGCGCGTCTGTGCCACTTTCTCTTCCATATTTCCGTTGTGCGTGAAACGCACAAGCAGAGGAAGCGCCATGGTGAATCGTCGGGCTGTTCGGCGGTCCGTTGTCTCTTGATCCATGATGTTCCTCCCCGGAAAGCCGATGGAAATTATCATAACCCTAGCACCGCGCGAGGCAAGGTGCAATTCTTTTCGCCCTTGTAGCGAACTGATTCCTCGATTAGCCGTACTTCGCCGGGTGCTTGGCACACGATTGCATATCCGCTACACTGCGAAACTCGTGATGGCCGAAGCATTTCACAGAACTTTTTTCCTCAGCGGTCCCGCAGGCCGGCTCGAAGCAATGCTCTGGACAGTCTCAAACACAGACCCGCGTCGCGTTGCCGTTGTTTGTCATCCGCATCCGCTCTTCGGCGGAACGATGCACAACAAAGTTGTGTTCCAGGTGGCAAAAACGCTTCACGAACTCGAAATTCCCGTGCTTCGTTTTAATTTTCGCGGCGCGGGACTCAGCGAGGGCAAACACGACAAAGGGCGCGGTGAAGCGGGCGACGTTCGCGCCGCGCTGGATTATTTGGCAAAAGAATTCGCGGCGAAACCGATCCTCCTGGCTGGCTTCAGTTTTGGCTCGTATGTAGGTCTGCGTGTCGGTTGCCAGGATTCACGCGTTACCGAACTCGTCGGTCTCGGAATGCCGGTGGACAACTCGGATTTGTCTTTTCTCGCGGAGTGCAGAAAACCGAAACTAATTCTGCAAAGCGCGCACGACCAGTTTGGCTCGCGTGAACACGTCGAAGCGCTGTACGAAAAACTCCCCGAACCGAAGACGCTCGTGTTCGTCGATGCGCCGGATCACTTCTTCGCCGGGAAGCTGCCAGAGATGGGGCATGCGCTCGGGCAGTGGGTCATCAAACAGGACCAGTAATTCACATTCACGTCAGCGTGCCGCGAACATCTTCCGAAACTGTTCCGGCGAAGCGGGCGGAATCCCCACTAGTCTTAGATTCGCTTTTACGTGCTCGGCCCGCTTCATGCCCACAAGCGCCGTCGCTATACCCGGAGCCGAACGCACGAATTGCAACGCGCACTCAAGGTCGTCCTTCAGCCCGAATGTGTCGTGAATCACCGCAGACACTTTGCCGACCAGGTGCGACTGGAGCAACGAAGCGCTGGCGATCAGCGTCACCCCCAACTCCCTCGCCGCTTGCACCATGGACATGGTTTTCCCGCCGACGCTCTGGTTTGGGCGCATCAGCGCCTCGGGCATCGC
>DASYYI010000270.1:0-7807 GCA_035933995.1 Candidatus Acidiferrales bacterium
TATCGTGCGGTGCTCCCCTGCTTCCTCCGGGGTCATGTCGGTGACGAGCACGCCATCCGCTCCCGCCGCCGACGCGCGCGAGGCGAAAGGTTCCAAACCCATTTGCAAAATAGGATTGAAATAACTGAAGAGCACGATCGCGACATCTGTCTTTTTCCGCAGCGCCCCGACCAAATCGATGACGCCTGCCAGAGTGGTTCCGGCGCGCAATGCGCGCTCACTGGCACGCTGGATTGTTGGCCCGTCAGCCACGGGATCGCTGAAGGGCACGCCGAGTTCGATCACGTCCGCGCCCGCTTCCACTGCGGCAAGGACAATCTTCTCTGTCGCGCCAAGCGACGGATCGCCAGCCGTGATATACGCGACCAGTCCCAGTTCGCCCGAGCGTGCCAGCTGTTCGAAGCGCCTCCCGATGCGCGTTTGCACCGTATTTGCTTCTGTCGCCAGCTCAGACATATCGCGCCAGGATCTCCATGTCTTTATCTCCGCGCCCGGAAACATTTAAAATTACGAGTTGGTCGCTCTTCATCTTCGGAGCGCGGTGCATCAACTCCGCCAATGCGTGCGCCGATTCTAGGGCGGGAATAATCCCCTCGATTCTCGCGAGGGCCTTCACTGCGCCGATTGCGTCCTCGTCTCCCACCGCCGTGTACTCTGCGCGCCCGCAGTCCGCGAGCCATGCATGTTCAGGCCCGACCGCCGGGTAATCGAGCCCCGCTGAGACCGAATGCGTCGTCGAAACCTGTCCATCGAGCGTTTGCAACACATACGTGTACGTCCCTTGGAGCACGCCAGGTTTCGCTCCTGAGAATCCTTTCGACGCGGCCAATCTCGCAGCATGCTCACCGATTCCCGCTCCACGGCCACCGGCCTCGACGCCCACCATTCTTACGCTGTCGTCACTCAGAAAATCATTGAACAGCCCAATCGCGTTGGAACCACCCCCGACGCACGCAAAAAGCCAATCCGGCAAGCGTTTCTCCTCTCGCAAAATCTGTCCTCGCGCTTCTTTTCCGATTACACTTTGGAAATCCCGCACCATTGCTGGATATGGATGCGCTCCCAGCACCGATCCCAGCAAATAATGGGTTGTATGAACGTTCGTAACCCAATCACGCATCGCTTCGTTGATTGCATCCTTAAGGGTTTTGCTTCCCGCGTCGACGCCGATTACCTCCGCGCCGAGAAGGCGCATGCGGAAGACGTTTAGCCTTTGGCGCTCCATGTCTTCCGTGCCCATGTAAACCGTACATTCCAGCCCGAGCCGCGCTGCCACAGTCGCCGTCGCTACGCCATGCTGCCCAGCGCCGGTTTCCGCGACCACGCGCTGTTTCCCCATTCGTGCGGCCAACAAACCCTGGCCCAGACAATTGTTGATCTTGTGCGCGCCAGTATGCAGCAGGTCTTCGCGTTTCAAGTAAATGCGCGGCCCACCGAGATGCTGAGTCAGGCGTGAAGCAAACTGCAGCGGCGTCGGTCTCCCCGCGAAATTCCGAAGCATGTCGTCAAGCTCTTTCTGAAAACTCGCATCCGCACGTGCTTCGTTGTACGCCCGCTCGAGTTCTTCGAGCGGCGCCATCAGCGTCTCGGGAACATATCGTCCGCCGTACGCGCC
This sequence comes from Candidatus Acidiferrales bacterium, assembly GCA_035933995.1. Classification (GTDB taxonomy): domain Bacteria; phylum Acidobacteriota; class Terriglobia; order Acidiferrales; family UBA7541; genus DAHUXN01. Next base: position 1,616 of record DASYYI010000270.1, read on the forward strand.
AAATCGGCCGCGCACGTCGGGTACGGCTTCCATTTTTGTGCTCATAAATCCTGCTGGCGCACGCGCCTAACTGCAGCCATCAACCTTTTCATCTTTTTCGCGTCTTTTCTCCCTGGTCGCTCTTCGACGCCACTGCAAACATCAAGTCCGAATGGCTTCACCTGCCGAATCGCCTCAGCGACATTCTTCGCGCGCAAACCGCCAGCCAAAATCAAGGGTCCATACCGCTTCGCCTCACGTGCAACTCCCCAGTCAAACCGTTTGCCTGTGCCACCGCGGGTTTCTGCATCGTAGCCGTCGAGCAGAAATCCCGCCGCACTTGGATATTTCTTCAGTTCTCTCGCGCGAAATCGCGGTCCCACGCGGAACGCCTTGATCACGGGATATTCTCGCGCGAGTCGCTCCACTGTGGCAGGCGATTCCTCTCCATGCAGTTGGAGCATCCCCAGATTCGTCGCGTGCGCGATCCTCAAAATCTCTCCTGCGGAACCATTCACGAACACGCCCACGGCTGTGACGTGCCTTGGCATGTGGCGGATGATTTCTTTCGCGTGTGACGCTGCGATTCTTCGCGGGCTCTTCGCATAGAAATTAAATCCGAGCGCGTCCGCACCGGCATCCATGGCCAATTTCGCGTCGTCCCAGTTCGTGATGCCGCAAATCTTGACGGAGACCATGGTAGCTACGCCCCTGCCAGCGAACCCGACCCGCGCGTCGCCGAATCGAGCAACTCACGTAGTGCATTCCCAGGCTCCGGCATGGTCATCAGATGCTCGCCAATAAGAAAGGCGTCAAACCCCGCACCCCGCAAGCGTTCCAAATCGCCATGCGTGCGTATCCCTGATTCGCTCACGGCGATGCATTCGTCGGGAATCTCGCGCGCTAGCTCCAATGACGTTTCTAGCCGTACCTCGAACGTTTTCAGATCGCGATTGTTGACGCCAATGATTTTCGCTCCATTGTCTGCTGCACGTTTCAATTCGTCCCGGGAATGCACTTCAACAAGCGCCTCCATTTTCAAAGTTCGTCCGAGTTCCAGCAGTTCCCGCAGCGTCTGACCATCCAAAATCGCGACAATAAGCAAAAACGAGTCGGCGCCGGCCGCGCGTGTTTCCCATAGTTGCCACGGATCCACGATAAAATCTTTTCGCAAGATGGGAATATGGGTTGCTTTTGAGACTTCTTTCAGGTCGCCAAGCGACCCCTGAAAGAATTCCTCTTCGGTCAACACAGAAAGCGCCGCAGCCCCGGCGGCTTCCAGAATCGGTGCCAGCATTGCCGGCCGATAATCCGCGCACAATAACCCGCGCGACGGCGAAGCTTTTTTCAGTTCCGCAATTACGTTCAAGCCCGTGCGCGTCAGTGCCGCCCGGAAATCCCTCACCGGCGACGCCTTCTTTTCCACCGCAATCTTCAGCGCCACTTCCGGCAAAACGCGTTTGCGGTGCGCGATCGCTTCGCGTCGCCGCTGGACAATGCGCGCAAGTATATCTTTTGAGTCGGTTCCGGTTTCCATATTCAATACTGTCCGGCCAAGCCAGGCAAAGAGATCCCCGTCGCAGGCAGGGAAAATCACTGCGACTATGCTAGTCTGCGCCTTGCTACCGTGTCAAAATTTTTCGCGTCGAGTTTTGGCTCTGCCCTGCGGCCCCGAATCGCAACTATGCTAGCCAATAAATTAACGGTCCTGAACGAAACGATCATCGCATGCCGTAAATGTCCACGCCTGGTGCATTATCGCGAAAACATCGCGCGCGCAAAGCGCCGCGCCTATGCCGATTGGGATTACTGGGGCAAACCGGTCCCCGGCTTTGGCGATCCGCATGCCCAACTTCTGATTCTGGGGCTCGCGCCTGCGGCACATGGAGCGAATCGCACCGGGCGCATGTTTACTGGAGACCGCTCCGGAGATTTTTTGTATCGCGCGCTTCACACGACCGGCTTCGCCAATCAAGCCACTTCAGTCCAGCGAGGCGACGGTCTCGTGCTCACGAACGCATACATCAGCGCTGCCGTGCGATGCGCACCGCCCGATAACAAACCGCTACCGACGGAACTTCAAAATTGCCGACCGTATTTGGAGGCTGAACTCGATATTTTAAAACCGAAGGCGATTCTTGCCCTAGGAGGACTAGCACTGACAAGTTATCTGCGAATTCTCAAGAACCGCGGGGCGATTAGGTCGCATACGGAATTTCCTTTTTGTCATGGCGCGGTCTACAGGTTTCCAGGTGACCTTCCGTGCATTTTCACATCCTACCATCCGAGCCAGCAAAACACGTTTACCGGCCGGCTTACTAACGTGATGTTCACTCGTGTTCTCCGCCATATCCGCGATTATTTGGCAATGAGGACCGAAAATACCAAGTGGCACCCTTCGAAGCCGCTCTAACGAAGCAGTACGTATCGTCCGCCGTCCGTGAACACGACCATCAGGCACATGACGACCAACATCAAGTCGTAGTGCCAGCCGTATCGATCCTTGCCCCAGAAGCCGGTATGCCACACGGCTATTTTCCTCTGGATCGCTCCGAGCATCAGTACGATCAACCCCAACGCAGCAATTTGCGTGAGCACACCGAACATTATTCCCAAGCTACCCGCAATCTCCGCCGTTCCCAGAAACATTGTGAAACCCTTGCTCATTCCGATTTGTTTGCCTCTTTCGGCAGGGTTTTTCACGTGACTCCAACCGCTCGAAATAAAAATGACGCCAACCATTATCCGCAACAGAAGAATCCCGATATCCTCGTAGCGCAGCAACTGGGGAATCATTGTGCCTCGCTTTATCAACGGTAAATGACCCAGGCTATCACCGTAGAGTATACTCTGACCCACTCGTCAATGGCTCCAGTCAAGCTACAATGCACCCGTGGCTCCTGAACCAAAATCGGAATTGACTACACATCCGGTCATTGAATTCCGAGCCGCCGAGTTTCGCATTGCGGATCGTCCAATTCTGAAATCGCTTTCTCTGGCAGTGAGTCGTGGTGAGACCCTCGTTTTGCTCGGTCGAAGCGGCTCCGGAAAAACTACAGCGCTGAAATTGGTCAATCGTCTTCTGGAACCAAGCGCGGGTGAAGTGCGCGTGGATGAACGCGCTACGCTTGAGTGGGATCCGATTCGTTTGCGCCGACGAATTGGTTATGTGATCCAGGAAGCCGGCCTTTTCCCACATTTTACGGTAGAGCGCAATATCGCCCTCGTGCCTGAACTCGAGCAGTGGCCGCGAAATCGCATCAAGGACCGTGTTCGCGAATTATTGGGAATTGTCGGCTTGGATTCCGCGCATTTCACACAGCGCTACCCGCATCAGCTTTCTGGCGGACAGCGACAACGCGTGGGGGTGGCGCGCGCGCTCGCCGCGGATCCTCCGATCTTGCTGATGGACGAGCCATTCGGAGCGCTCGACGTACTGACGCGCGCGGAGATTCAACGCGAATTTCTCGACATTCAACAACGCCTGCAAAAAACAATCCTTTTCGTTACCCACGATATGCGCGAAGGGCTGCTCATGGGAACGCGCATCGCATTGCTTGAAGCAGGGGCGCTCACGGGTGTCTACAGTCCGGCGGATTTTTTGCGCGCAACCGAACCAACCGCCGCAGCCTATGTTTCCGCATTTCGCGGTGGCATGACGCCGCGCATTCTAACGAACCGAGGAGACAAATGAGGCTTCTGCATTTTTTCCTGGCACATCACGATGAAATTCTGCAAGCGAGCGCCGAACATCTCTGGCTGGTGGTTATCTCGATGCTGCTTGCGATCGTTATCGGCGTTCCTCTCGGAATCGCCGTCACCAGAAGGCCCTGGCTTTCGAAGCCGATCCTCGGTAGCGCCAATGTCGCAGAAACCATTCCGAGTTTGGCGCTTTTCGGTTTCCTGCTTCCAGTGCCGTGGCTTGGAGCGCGGGCCGACCGTCTCGCGATTGTCGCGCTCGCCATGTATGCGTTGCTGCCCATTATCCGCAACACAGTCGCCGGAATTCAGAGTGTCGATGCCAGCGTCGGCGATGCAGCACGGGCAATGGGCATGACGGGAAAGCAAATTCTACTTCGCGTCGAGCTTCCCCTTTCGCTTCCCGTCCTTCTCGCTGGCATTCGTGTGGCAACCGTGTGGACAGTGGGGATCGCGACGATCGCTGCGGCAATCGGCGCGGGCGGCCTTGGCGAGTTCATCTTTCGCGGCCTGGCCATGGTGGATAATCGCGTGATTCTGGAAGGCGCGATTCCCGCGGCGATACTCGCACTGGCCGCTGATGTCGGCTTTGGACTGTTGGAGCGCCGTCTGCGGCATCCGCAATGAACGAAATGCGCCGTTGGATATTGCTGGCGTTCGTCCCCGCAATCTTCGTCCTATTTGGCTGCGTTAACCGTCGCAATACGATTGTCGTTGGTTCGAAGAATTTTCCCGAGCAGGCAATTCTCGGTGAAATTCTTGCGCAACGGATCGAGGCGCAAACCGGTTTGCGCGTCGAAAGGCGCTTCTACCTGAGCGGGACGTATATCTGTCATCAAGCATTGCTCGCGGGAAGAATTGATATGTATGTGGAATACACAGGAACGGCGTTGACGGCGATCCTGAAAGAAATGCCAAATAGCGATCCCCATGTGGTTTTTAACCTGGTCCATGACAGCTATGCGCACTTTGGCTTGATTGTTGAGCCGCCGCTGGGTTTCAACGACAGTTTCGCAATTGTCGTTCGAGAAGATGACGCTCGTCGGTACGGAGTCCACACAATCTCCGATGCCGCAGAATACACACCTCTGTGGCGTCCCGGATTCGGATACGAGTTCCAGGAACGTCCCGACGGATACGATGGATTGGTGAAAGCCTACGGATTGAAGTTTGCAGCAGCCCCACGGATCATGGATTTGGGACTGCTCTACCGCGCATTGCTCGCTCGTCAAGTGGATATCGTTGCTGGAAATGCCACCGATGGACAGTTGGTGACAGGAGCTTTCACTGTGTTGACCGACGACAAGCATTATTTTCCGCCCTACCAGGCAGTACCTGTCGTTAGAAGTGAAGTTTTACAACAGCATCCCGAGATCGCAAATGCGCTTGTCGGCCTGTCTGGAAAGATTTCGGATAAAGACATGCAGGAGATGAATTACGAAGTAATTGGAGAGCATAAAGACACGGCGTCGGTAGCCCGCGAATTCTTACGTGCACTGCATCTCAATAATGCATCTGCTTTAAGAGGTGCAGTACCCTCAAAAACAAATCGGGGAAGAGCCAGTGGAGTGGGGCGCTAGTCCGTTTCCTGCAGCGTCTTGAGATGCGACTCAAGAGACGCGACATACTGGCGTTCGGCTTCGAGTTCCGACTGGAGCTTTTTGACAAGCATCTCGATGCGTTGAAGCTCGAAGCGGAGTTTCTGGATCTCTGCCACTGAAGAATTGCTATTCGAACGCGCCCCCTGAGGGGCGGCAACAGGCGGAGTTGTGTGTAATCGGTTCTGGGGAGCGAAATTGTGTGTCGACGGGGCCGCATGAGCGGCAACGGGCCCCGCGAAAATCCCGGAGAGTGAGCTTACCGCAGAATGGGCCGCTTCGGAATCGTCAGAATCTTGGCGAGGCGGAGCGCTGAGTGATTTCGGATTCAGCAGGTTTTTAACGCGCGCGATCAGCTCCTGCGGCTGAAACGGCTTGCGAATAAGTTCGTCGGCCTGGACAGCAATAGCCTTCTCCGCAACGGTTCGATTTACAACTCCGGACATCAATATCACCGGCGTTTTGCGCAGCTCCGGATTTTGCTTAATGAACTGGCAAACTTCGTAACCGTCTTTGTCCGGCATGATGACGTCCGTAATAACCGCATCGGGGATGGTATCGGCAAATTGCGCCAAGGCGGATGCGGCATCATGACAGGTGACCACATGAATTGACTCGCGACGGAACGCAATCTTGATGACTTCGCGCATAGTCGCGCTGTCATCAATAAAATATACCGTTGGAACGCGGTCGGCGGAAACGATCGACGCGTCGCTCATGGCCGCTCCAACTCGGATTCTTCTGGCACAACTTGGTCGCCGGGAGGTTGAGGTGCAGCCGTGGACGCTGCAACATCCACGTGTTCTTGCCCATCGCCGGGTAGAGGCGATTTGTCAGCTTCGTCCAGCGCATCTTCGTCGAGCTCACGCATGGCATCGAGCATGAGATCAGTGGATGAACGCAACACGGTGCGTTG
>DASYYI010000285.1:0-5688 GCA_035933995.1 Candidatus Acidiferrales bacterium
GACGAATCGAAATTTCCTTCTGGCGCGAATTCGCGCGGGCCAAGAGCAAGCTCGCAACATTGGCGCATGCGATCAACAGAAGCAGACCTACGGCGCTGAGCAACATCAGCAAGCTCATGCGGTAATCGCCAGCGAGCCATCCCTGGTAGCGATCCAGGTGAACGTAGCCCTGGGTCTCCGCCTGTCGCCCGAGCCCCGGAGTCTGCGCCCAGAATTCCTTCCCGAGCACGGGCATCTCTGCCTGCGCTTGCAATAGAGATACACCTGACTTGAGCCGGCCAATCACGTCCGTGTTCGTTCCCATGTCTTCTATGCTTTTTCCCAAGTGCAAGGAAACAAACAAATCCGCAGGCTCCGTGAACTCGAAGCTGGGCGGCACAACTCCCGTCACTGTGTAACTCCGGTTGTCGAGTACAATCTGGCGGCCCACAATGTTGCGGTCAGCCCCAAAAGCGCTGCGCCATAGCTTGTCGGTTAGGACGGCGGCATACGGTCCATTTGGCAGCGTCTCTTCTCGCGCGAAGCCGCTGCCGAGCTCCGGATTCACGCCGAGAGTTTCGAAAAATCCGTCGGTGACGTATAGAGCTTTCACCCATTGCTTTGTGCTGCCGGATTTCAGTTCACTGTCGACAAAATCCCGAACCCCTGCAAGCGCCGCGAAGGAATGGCTGTGATCGCGGCAGAATTCATATTCGGGAGCGGTGAGATTGGGGATCGCGCCTCCTTCCACTTGCCACGAAACGTGCACAATCTGATCCGAATGAGGGTAAGGAAGCGGGCGAAGAAGAATGCCGTCGACCAAACTAAAGATTGCGGTGTTCGCCCCGATACCGAGGGCGAGCGTGAGAATCGCAATCGCGGTGAACCCCGGACTCTTGCGCAGCATGCGCCCGCCGTAACGCAAATCCTGCCACAGCGTTTCGAAAAAGCCGATACTGTTCATCTCGTATATCTCCTCGCGAATCCGCGTCGCGTTTCCCAACTTGATATGCGCCGCGCGGCTCGCCTCTTCTCGCGACATCCCTCGCGCAATATTTTCGTCGGTCTCCGTTTCCAGATACGAGGCAAGCTCCCGCCCCCGCTCCTCATCCCATTTCCGCCGCCAAAAAAATCGCCGCCAACTCATCGCTCTTTCCTATTCCCAACGCATCGCGACCATCGGATCTATGCGCATCGCCCGCCGCGCCGGAACGTAGGAAGCGGCGAGCACAACCAGCACAAGCAACGCCGCGACGGCGACTATCGTTACCGGATCATCAGGGTGAACGCCGTAAAGCATCGAGTTCAAATACCGCGTGACTCCCAGCGCCACTCCTATCCCCAGAGCAGCTCCAACAATCGCCAGCACAATTCCCTGCCCGATCACCAGGCGTAAGAGGTCGCGTCGATCCGCGCCCAGCGCCATGCGAATGCCAATTTCGCGCGTCCGCCGCGATACTTCGTAGGAAAGCAATCCATACAATCCAACGCACGCCAGCACGAGCGCCAGCACCCCAAAAAATCCTGACACCCGCGCGACCAGCCGCTCTCGCACGAGTAACTCGTCGATTTGCTCCGTCTGCGTGCGAATATCGACCAGCGGGAGATTGCTGTCAGCTTGCTTGACAATCTGTCGCACCGTCGGAATCAGCGCCTTTGGGTCGACCGCCGTCCGCAATTCGAATTGCGCGCTTCCGCTTGTGAATGGCAAATAGAGCATCGGATGAATCGCTCTTCGGAGATCGGTGTACTTCGTGTCGCCGGTGACTCCGATAATTTCCCATCCGCCCACGAGGCGTTGCCCGATTGGATTCCTCTTTTCCAGGTATTGCCGCACAAATGCTTCATTCACCAGCACCCTTAACCGCGCACTTGCAGTCGCGGAAGTCTGCTCGGCTCCGCGAGTGGCCTTTGCGTTTCCGGCTTTGCCGCCTTCGCTCTTGTCAGATGCCGGTCGAAAGTCCTCAGGCATGAACCCTCGGCCTTCCAGCAAGGGAATGCGCATTGTGCGCAGGAACTCTGGCCCGACAGTTAACACATCCACAGGCAGATCGGACTCTTTCGGCAGCCCCTCGATTCCAACTGTTGTGCCGCTCAGATCCCCGCTCAATAGTGTGTCCGACGCATAGCTGACGGAGGTCACGCCGGGGATTGCTGCGAATTTCTCGTGTAAGTCGCGATACAGATTTTCGACTTGCGCATCTTTGTAACCCGCATGCCTCGTGTTAATTCCAAACAGCAGCATATTGTGCGGATCGAAGCCCGGATTGATGCTGCGAAGATTTTCGAGCGTCCGCACCAGCAACCCAGCGCCCGCAAGTACCACCACGGAGAGCGCAACCTGGGCCACAACCAGCGTGTTGCCCAAATGAATTCTCCATCGCCTGCGCACGCCGCCAGGAAGCATCGACGTGTTTTCTTTCAGCGCCGGCGTCAAATCGAGGTGAAGGCTTTGCAGCGCTGGCGCCAATCCAAAAAAAATCCCGGACAGAATGGACGCGCCCAGCACAAAAGAAAGCACCCGCCAGTCGGGCGCGATGATGTAAGGGAAGCTCTGGTTTGAACCGCCGGTCATCAAACCGGTGATGGCGTGGACGCCCCAATAGGCAAAAACGATTCCAAAGACGCCGCCCAAAACCGAAAGCAGCACGCTTTCCGTCAGGAGTTGGCGCACAAGGGTCGTGCGGCTCGCGCCCAGCGCCAATCGCACGGCCATCTCTTTTTGCCGTGTTGCGGCGCGCGAAAGAAGCAATCCAGCGACATTCGCGCAGGCAATCACCAGGATAATTCCAACGGCGGCCGTCAAGAGGCAAAGGATTGTCGCAATCTGGCCGCGCATGCCAATCAGAGCATCCTGAGCGCGTGTGAGTACAACCTCAGGATCGTCCGCCGCCTTCGCAAGCGGCTTCGGGCCGTATAGAACTTCGTTACGAAAGGCGAGACTGGCGGCAGTTTGTGCCTGTTCGAGAGGAACGCCGGGCTTCAGCCGCCCAATAATGACCAGCCACCAGTTCGTCAAGCTTTCAATCCTGCTTCCCCAGCTGATTTCCAAGCGCGGCAGCATTGCGATGGTCAGCCATAAATCTTGCGTCTTCCCAGGCGTCAGATTCGTGAAACTCGGCTCGGCCACGCCGACAATCGTGAAAGGAACCTTGTTCAGCAGAATTGTGCGCCCCAGCACCGTGCGGCTTCCGCCAAACGCGCTTTGCCAGTACGCGTAGCTGAGCACAGCCGAGGGCGAGGTCGAAGGCGAATCGTCGCTCGGCCCGAGCGTCCGGCCGATCGCGGCATTCACGCCCAGCGTGGAAAAATAGTCACCGGAAACCATTTCGCCGAACACGACGCGCGCAGGCCCGTTCCCGCTTAAGTCGAGAGGGGCCGGGCCCGCGAACGCCGCCATGTCCGAAAACGCGTTGTTCTGTGAACGAAGCTGCTCGAAAATGGGCAGCGGGAAAGAGCAACCGGATAACCCCGGAGCGCCTTCTGATTCGACGCAGTCGCGATTCGAGCTGTACTCGCCGCTGACGAAATGATTGTGCGCCGCCCACTTCAACACAATGAGTTGACTAGGATTCCACACCGGCAGCGAACGCAGCATCACTGCATCAACTAAGCTGAAAATTGCTGTGTTCGCGCCGATTCCAAGTGCCAGCGTCAGCACCGCGACCGTCGCGAATCCCGGACTCTTGCGCAGCATCCGCGCTCCGAACCGTAGATCCCGCCACAGCGTTTCGAGCCATCCGAAGCTGTTCATCTCGTATATCTCCTCGCGAATCCGCGTCGCGTTCCCCAACTTGATATGCGCCGCGCGGCGCGCCTCTTCCCGCGACATCCCTCGCGCAACATTCTCCTCGGTCTCTGTTTCGAGATAGTAGGCAAGTTCCCGCGCCCGCTCCTCATCCCATTTGCGCCGCCGAAAAAATCGCCGCCAACTCATCGGTTCACCTCTTCACTCCACCGAACACTACTCCGCCGCCGGACCCGCCGCGCGCCCCAGCACCAAGTTCACCGCGCGCACAAGTTCTTCCCACCTGCTGGTCTGCGCCAGCAAGTGCTTTCGTCCCGCGGGCGTCAGCCGGTAATACCGCGCCCTGCGATTGTTCTCCGAAGTTCCCCAGAAGGACGCGATCCAGCCGCGATCCTCCAGCCGGTGCAGCGCCGGATACAGCGACCCGTGCTCGACCTGTAGAACATCTTCTGAGCGATGCTCAATGGCGTGCGCGATCGTGTGCCCATGCGCCGCGCCCATCACCAGCGTTTGCAAAATCAGCAGGTCAAGCGTTCCTTGCAGTACTTCTCCTTGCAGTGCAGCAGCTCCTCGTTTTGGCATGCGTTGTTTATACTCCCATAGATAATCTACCACAAGCGAAATTTCGCCTTGTCAGCGAGTGCCCCAGCGCGCAAGCTGACTCTCTCCCAGTCCCACTCCGCCTCAGCAGATAATCTATTAATCACACTCGATTTTCCCGCGCACGTGTAGTGGGTCAGTTTGAATTTTCTTGATCGTGCCACAAAGAGTCAAAATTCAAACTGACCCAATACTCGCCTGCAACCACCTTGACCCCTTCCCTCCCGCCTTGCTATGTTGGTAGGTTATCTTGGGCGTATTCTCCGCGCTGTACGGCGGCCGCGCCTGTGGCGACCCTCTTTCGACATGGCTCTCAAACAAATCGTCATTCGCGGCGCGCGCCAGCACAATCTCAAAAACATCAATCTCGAAATCCCGCGCAACTCGCTCACCGTCGTCACCGGGCTTTCCGGCTCGGGCAAGTCCTCGCTCGCTTTCGACACGCTCTACGCCGAGGGCCAGCGCCGCTACGTCGAATCGCTTTCCGCCTACGCGCGTCAGTTCCTCGACCAGATGGAGCGCCCCGAGGTCGATTCCATCGAAGGCCTTTCGCCCTCCATCGCCATCGAGCAAAAAACCACCACCCGCTCGCCGCGTTCCACCGTCGGCACCATCACGGAAATTTACGATTACCTCCGCGTGATTTACAGTTCCATCGGCATGCCGCATTGCCCCAATTGCGGCAAGCCCATCGCGCGCCAGTCCACCGAGCAAATCGTCCAATCCGTCCTCGCGCTGCGTCCCGACGAGCGCATCATGGTCCTGGCCCCCGTGGTTCGCGGCCGCAAAGGCGAATACAAAAAGGAATTCGAGAAATTTGCCCGCGCCGGATTCCTTCGTGCGCGCGTTGATGGCGAACTCGTCAATCTCGACGAGCCTCCCGCCCTCGACCGTCGCCGCAATCACACCATCGAAATCGTCATCGACCGCCTTCTCATCAAGGAAGGAATCTCCAAGCGGCTCGAGCAATCCATCGAGACAGCCACCAAGCTCACCGATGGCCTCGTCACCATCGCCATCGTTGGCGGCGAAGAGCAGATGTACTCTGAAAAACTCGCCTGCGCCGATTGCGGCATTTCGATTCCCGCGCTCGAACCGCGTTCGTTCAGCTTCAACTCGCCCTACGGCGCCTGCCCCGAATGCCACGGCCTCGGCTCGAAATACAATTTCGATCCCGGCAAAATTATCGTCGACTGGTCCAAGCCGCTCTTCGAAGGCGCCCTCGGCCCTGGCGGCAGCTCCGCGAATCTTCAGCGCACGCTCAAGCTCGCCGCCCTCGCGCACGGTTTTGATTTGGGCGCGCCATTCGAGAAACTGTCACGCCGCGTGCAAAATTTAATTCTCTACGGCAATCCCGCGAA
>DASYYI010000325.1:0-3653 GCA_035933995.1 Candidatus Acidiferrales bacterium
CCTCCGCCGCCTGACACGCGCATTTCGCGTGTCATCCTGAGCGGAGCGCCTTTTGCGGAGTCGAAGGATCTGCTCTGCGGGCGGCCCATGCCGTTGTCCTCCCGAACCCCGCGCGCGTGCCGTTTGCGCAATGGCGGTAAGGAATCTGCTGTTGTCCTTTTTGGAGTGCGGCGGCTTGACGCCGCTTTGCGGTGGCATAGGCCTGCCTGCCGCAGGCAGGCTTTAGCCTGTGTGCTTTTGGCTCTGTAGGGCCCGACTATGGTCGGGCCGCGCTTGGCTTGCTTTAGCGTTTGGCTTTTGCGGGTGCCCCATGCTCGTTTTGTGAGCGTGGGGCTTTTCGTCTTCGGTTTTGTAGCGGCGGCCTTCAGGCCGGCATTTTGGTTTCAGGTGTTTCTTTTGCAGTTTGCCTTTGTTTTTGCGGGTGCCCCATCTCCGATTTGTGGAGTCCGGTGGACTCCACCGGACTCCCCGACACCGGACCCGAGCGCCTTTTCCCGAAGGGTGGGCTTTTTGCGGATGCCCCATCCTGCTGGTCCTGGCGCGGAAAGAGTGCGTTTTGTGCGAAGCGTGGGGCTTTTCGTTTTCGGTTTTGTAGCGGCGGCCTTCAGGCCGGCATTTTGGTTTCAGGTGTTTCTTTTGCGGTTTGCCTTTGTTTTTGCGGATGCCCATCCTGCCTGCCCTGACGCAGGAAGGGAGGAACGAAGGGCCCCGCCCGCTTGTCCTGAGTGTCTTGGCGAAGGGCGCGATGCACCGCATCGCGTTTTTGCTTTCGTAGGGGCGCCGCTTGAACTCCGCGCCTGGCGTACCGGTTTCTGCGAATGCGGTAAGGGATCTGCTGTTGTCCTTTTTGGAGTGCGGCGGCTTGACGCCGTTTTGCGGCGGCACAGGCTTTAGCCTGTGTGCTTTTGCCTCTGTAGGGCCCGACTATGGTCGGGCCGCGCTTGGCGCAGCCAGGCGTTCCCTCTTTGCCTTAGCGTTTGGCATCTGCGGGTGCCCCATCCTGCCTGCCCTGAGTGCTGTGGCGAAGGGAGCGTTGTTTGCGAAGGGTGGGGGTTTTGCCTTCGTAGGGGCGGGGCTTGCCGCGCCCGCGCGATCCTGCAGGCGCGAGTTTACGTCGTCAGCGCACGCGAAACTGTATTTCGCCGCTCAATCTCCTGTTAAGCTATGCAAAATGCCGGGTACAGAGTTCCCCCAGTGGCTCGACAACGTCGACACCAACACTATCGGCGTCTTCACGCTTGATGACGGCGAGCGTTTAACGGCGGACGTCCTCGACTTCAACGACAAGCGCGCAGAACTCAATGTCGAGGTTATTTCCTCCAACCGCTCCTCTCCGCACACCCGTGAGCGCCGTGCCATTTCCGTGGACAGAGTCATTTCGTTCGAGCCGCGACCGCGCGCGGCACAACCATGGCCATACTCGGATCCCTGCCGTAGCATGCCTTTCTCGGGTCCGCGCTTTGCCTTGATGACGACGCTCTTTCTCACCATGATAATTGGCGGCATGCTCTTTGCCCTCCTGCCGAACTGGCCGTATGCAATCCAAGCGGCGTCGGCAATTATCTACACGATTTTCGTTGTCTTCTTTACCTTCGCCCGCACCGGAAGCAGAGGCGGAAAAGACGTTCCCCCTTACATGTTTACGTGCCCGGCTGTGCGGCCCCAAGTTTACCGCTTGGTTTGGCGCCACTTCGTCTTTCTCTGTTTCCTCTTCATGCTCCAGACCTTGGCGCTAGCGCTCCATCCGAAGTTGTCCGATTGGTGGGACACTCTTGATTCGAAAGGGACGACCCCATTCGAAATTGCCCTTCCGCTCCTGTGCCTGGCTCTCGCGTACACCCAGGTTTTCACCAACCGCTCCCTTCTCAAACGTGCCCACCGCGACTTCTCGACATAGTCCTTTGTAGCAAATCCTGATTCGCTCACGCCTGCATCTCCGTCCTCCAATTCCCAGTTGAATTCTGCTCCACGTCCGTCGCACACTAGCAAGATGCCCATCACGTACGATTTGATCTGCATCGGCGCTGGCCCTACCGGACTCGCCTGCGCCATCGAAGCCAAGCGCGCGGGCCTGCGCCCGCTGGTCGTCGACAAAGGCTGCCTCTGCAATTCGCTCTATCACTACCCCACCAACATGGTTTTTTTCACCACGCCGGAGCGCATGGAAATCGGCGACTTGCCCATGACCACCGTGGGCGGCAAGCCCACGCGCGCCGAAGCCCTGAAATATTATCGCCGCGCAGTCGAGCACTATGCCATCGACGTTCGCCTGTACGAAAAAGTCGAAGGAATCAGCGGCCATGACAGCGCTTTCGCCGTCGCTTCGCGCGGAGCCGATGGAGCGCCTCACGAGTATCACGCAAAAAAAATCATCCTCGCCACCGGTTACTACGACATGCCCAACCGCCTGAACGTCCCCGGCGAAGACCTTCCTCACGTCTCGCACTATTTCACTGACGCGCATCCGTATTGGAATAAAGATGTCGTCGTCATCGGCGCGAAAAATTCCGCCGCCGAAGCCGCTCTCGATTTATTTCGCGGCGGCGCGCGCGTCACGCTGGTGCATCGCGGCGCCGAACTGGGGAGAAGCCTGAAATATTGGGTGAAACCGGACATCGAGAATCGCATCAAGGCCGGCGAAATTCGCGCCCTGTTCAACACAAAAGTAACTCGCATCGAGCCGGATAAAATCATTTTTCAAAATGGAGATGGCGGACGCGCCGCCGAATTGCCCGCCTTTCGCGTTTTTGCCATGACTGGCTACCACCCCGATTTTTCGTTTCTCGAGGCCGCGGGCATTCGCCTCGATCCCAAAACCCGCAAGCCGGATTGCGATCCGCGGACTCTTGAAAGCAACGTCCCTGGAATTTTCGTCGCGGGCGTCGTCGTCGGAGGGCTTTACACCGGAGAAATCTTCATCGAAAACGGCCGTTTTCACGGCAGGCAAATCATCGCCGCCATCACCGGCCAAGCCGGCCCGCAGGAACCCGCCCCCGTTTCTCCCCCAGGCGAATAAATCCGCGGCTTGCGGCTGCGTTATACAGGCAAAACGTCGCGCATTTCCATGATGCCTTTGTAGAGGCGGGTCGGCGATTTGTGCCGACCCGGCAGCCGTCGGTCGCGGGCAGCTGTTGGTTGGAACTACCTCTCGTTCGTGAGCCGTGCCCGGTCCGCAACAGCATCAGGTCGGCCGCTACACAATCGCAAAGAACACCGCCGATTTGAATTTGCGCGTCGTGACGCTCTTTGTTAGAGTGAACATCTATGGCATCGGTCGTTAAAGAATTCTTCCGCACTTTCGTCATCCTTTATAAGGGCTTCAAGGTGACGTTCATCACCATGTTCAAGAAGCCCACCACGGAAAATTATCCCGCCGAGCCGGTCCATTTTCAGGCGCGCTATCGCGGAATCCACGTCCTCCAGCGCGACGAGAACGGCCTCGAAAAATGCGTCGCCTGTTTTCTTTGCGCCGCCGCGTGCCCCGCGAATTGCATTTACATCGAAGCCGCCGAAAACACCGCCGACAATCGCATCTCCGACGCCGACCGCTACGCCAAGGTCTACAACATCGACTATTCCCGCTGCATTTTTTGCGGTTATTGCGTCGAGGCGTGTCCCACCGACGCCATCACTCACGGCCACGGCTTTGAACT
>DASYYI010000334.1:0-2648 GCA_035933995.1 Candidatus Acidiferrales bacterium
TGAAGCCCCACACGAGCGGCGCCGTGTTCAGATATTCGACGACAGAGATGCGCAATTTAGCCATTTGAAATCGCTGAAGGAACGCGAATCCTCAATATAACACAAGGACAGTAACGCCTTCCCGTGACTGTAATTCGTTCAGATGATTAGTGGCACTTGGCTTCTTCGGTTGAGATTTGAAGCGCTCGAGCGGTTGAGCGATTGCGGCCCCGCCCTCGAACCAGCAAGCGGGTCAGGAGACGACAGCCGCCCCAACCGGCTCACGTGGTATCGCGCCATCGCGTAGTGGTTCCCCGATTCAGAATCATACTCGTACGTCGTGAAGTACAGCTTGTCATTCGTGGCGTTGTACCACGATTCACCAAATGGGAAGTGCCCCATCTCCGCCGCCACGCCGCCGCTGGAATTGGTCACCATGCGGTTTGACAGATGATCCTGATGATAATAATTCGTGCCCGAGGAATCGATCCGGGCCAGCAAGGCTCCGCCCGCGTAAATGTATTCCCGCGTCGGCGAACTTGGCGCAGCCCCGTTCGCGTATTCGGCAATCACCTTCGACCCCGAGAAGATATACACCGTTGTGGTGCTGCTCGCGACCTTCTTCACCCGCAAGCCGTTCCCGTCATAGGTGTATGTCCCGGAACCCAGCCCACCACTCGCAGTAACCGCGTGGCCCTCGCCGTCATAAGTGATTGTGTTCAGCCCGTCGTTCGTCATGTTGCCGCTGAGATCGTAGGCCTCTGGCGAAGTGGTGATCCGGTTCGTTGTCGGGCTAGCGAAACTACTAGGAACTCTTTCAATCACCGTGTTCCCGGGATAGAAACTTCTCAGCCACGACGAATACGACAACCACCCAAAGCACCGTCATCGTACTCCAGAGGATCACAGGCGGGTTCCACTGATAGGAATATGCGGCGACCATCGCCGAGACGTTAATCGAAGCAGCAGCGATCAGTATGACCCAGAGCGCATGGCGACGACGATGCTTCCAAAATCGTTCCAGGATCAGAGCAACGATAACGGGAGTGGACAGAATACCCCACAGAATTGCCCCCGGTATATCCGGTACGGTCCCGGTTGTTCTCACGGCATAAATCCCGAAAAGAGTGAAGGCCCCTACGACCGCTCCGGCAACGGCGAGGTAGATGAAGTTATCTCTCGTTTTTTCCTTCATGGCCTAGAAAATCGGAAATGCAGCCGCACATTGTCCGCTCAAAGCCTCCTTTGAAGTAAGATAACCAGACTTGACAGCTGCGTAGTCCACCGCAGCCGTTTGAACCGCGAAATTTGCTCGGGCACCCGCTGCGACCGCACCTTCTCCTCCTTCCACGGCCATCGCTCGAACGACGCTTGATCGAAGTGGCACGGTCAATCCTCTTGTCGCGATGTAAGCATCTATTCCGGCCTGCGTCTGCGCCACGCCCCGATTTATTGCCGCCGCCTGTGCCACAGGAGCCGCAGCGTCGGCGGCTGTTGACACGCCGGGTGTGAACGGATTCAAGATTTCTCCCATGTGGCGGAGTGCTTGCCCAGCACAAGTTGGCACATTGCCTGGGCCGCCAGCGAACGTAAAGAAACTCTTAGCAAACGTACCCCACCACGATGATCCATTGTTACCGTCCGATGAATCGCCTGGGGCGCTTGGAACCCCGAGTTCCAACCATTCTCCCGGATCGTAAGTGGAACTCATAAGGGTTTCGTTGGGTTGGCCCTTATCCTGTTGAAAAGTCTGAATAGTATCTGAAGGCAACCAAATCCAGTTTCCGATACCCTGCTTGCCTCCGATGGATGTTACCGTGAACATGCCGGGAGGAATGTCGGCCATAGGAGGGCCGCCGTCGAAGGTGCCAACTCCTTCAACCCCAAACTCGGCAGCCCAATCACTTCCGAAGTCACCGCCACTGCCAAACGGATTAACGTGTGACACGCATCCATTCTGTTGCGGAGAGTCCGCATCGCCTCCGTCCGTGTCTGCATCCGAATTGTCCGTGTCTGAGTGGCCGCCGCCTGATGCTTGCTGCGATTGGTCCTTCGGCTTCGTTTCGGCTGTCGTGCAGCCGGAGACGGGATCGGCTCCCGAGGGATCAGTGGCATTCGCCGGATCGTTAATTGAATAACTGTAGCGGTTCAGCGACTGCGGGTTTGCCGTCGAACCGGCAATGGGATCGGGCGCCGACAACCTGCCCAACCGGCTCACGTGATACCGCGCCATCGCGTAGTGGTTCCCCGACTCAGAATCATACTCGTACGTCGTGAAGTACAGTTTGTCGTTCGTGGCGTTGTACCACGATTCGCCAAATGGGAAATGCCCCATCTCCGCCACCACGCTGCCGCTGGAATTCGTCACCATGCGGTTCGAAAGATGATCCTGATGATAGTAATTCGTGCCCGAGGAATCGATCCGCGCCAGCAGCGCTCCGCCCGCGTAAATGTACTCGCGTGTCGGCGAGCTTGGCGCTGCGCCGCCTGCGTATTCGGCAATGACCTTCGATCCCGAGAAGATGTAGACAGTTGTGGTGCTGCCCGCGACCTTCTCCACCCGCAAACCGTTCCCGTCGTAACTATACGTCCCGGATCCCAGCCCTCCGCTGGCCGTGACCGCCCGGCCCTCGCCGTCATAGCTTATCGTGTTCAGCCCGTCGTTCGTC
>DASYYI010000354.1:0-24729 GCA_035933995.1 Candidatus Acidiferrales bacterium
TGGCCGTTGGGCAGCGGCGCGCTCAGGCCAATGTGGTCGAGATGGGCGCTGATGACGACGTATTCATTCTTTAATATGGGGTCGCTGCCTTCGAGGATTCCGACAACGTTTTCGCCGTGGCCCTCTTCGCTGTGAATGGCGGCGTGCAGAGTGAGTTTCTTGTCGGATTTCAACGCAAAGGAGTCATGTTGCGCGTTCGTGCCCGCAGCGTAGAAAGCCTCGGGCGCATTTAATTTCTCGCCCTGGAAAATCGCACTGGTCATTTCCACGCCTGCGATAATCGACGGAGCGCTGGGGCAAGCGGACTGCTCCTGGAATTTTGCGACCTGAAAATTCGGGCCGTTGAGGGAAGGCCCGCGGCCGTTGGGATTGGCCATGAGTGCGAGCTGCTGAAAATCCGCGATCCGCACCACTCCAGCCGCGCCAGTTTTCGCCGCGTATTCTTCCGGCGTGAGGAAGTCAATGCACTCCTCGCCGAGAGGGTTCGGTCCAGGAGGGCCTCGCCTGGCGACCGCCGCTGCTTGTTGCGCGGCAAGCGCCGGCGGCAATCCGGCAACGACGATGATCTTGCCGTGAACGTCCAGGCCTTGGTAAGGATTCGTGTTGGACTTGTTAATCACGTAGCCGTTGCCGGCGAAAATCAGATTGCCGCTCACGTCGAACGATTCGGCGGGAGGCAAGCCGCGAAAACCGCCGACGACAGGCACCGTCCAGTCCTTGCCATATTCGAAGTTGGTGGTGCGGAGTTCCGCAGGCTCACCGGGGCGAGCGAAGGGTGCGGGCCCACTCAGCGAAGCCTTGGATTCTTCGGCCACGACTTCGCGAGTGACCAGCGCGAACGGCATGAAGTATGGCTGCAACGGGCCGTTGGTGTCAGCGGTGCTGCCTCCTGGTTTCAGGCCCCATTCAGCCAAGTGACTCGCGACGTAGAGCGCAGCTGTGTCGTAACCGCGCGACGGAAGGTTTCGGCCTTCGAGCTGATCGGACGCGAGAAAATAGTCGTAAATCTTCATTTCATTTTCAGTGATCGAATCCGCGTTGCCATATTTCGCGAACGCAGTCGACTTTGCCATTTTGCGCGCGGATTCGCGTGGAGGCTTGGTCGCTGCTGTGGTGAATAGTACGGCGAGCGAAAGGATAGCGAGCAGGGAAGAGCTAACAGTAATCCGGCGCATAGGTCCTCGAAGTATCTGAGTTAGAAACCGCGGTATCTTACTCCGGATTCAAAAATACCGCATGCTCTTCGGAAGAATTTTCACTTGGCTATGCTGTGCGGCTAAAAAGATGGCCAAAGCCATCAAAAGCGGATGGAAGGATTACAATCGATCTCGACGGCCGTTTTCGAAGAAACGGTGATAGAAAGGCTTCGTGTGCTTTGTCGCGTGAAAGCATGGTAGAAAGAAGTATCGTGCGACTCCGCGGTTGTTTCAAAATTCTATTTCTTTACGACGTGGCCGAGGCTTTGGACGGGCAGAAACTGCAAGAGCTTCTCGGTCCGGGCGCTGGCGCTGTAAAACCCGGTTTTGCGCGGCGCACGCCGGAGTACGTTCACTTCAGCCATCCTCCGATTATCGAACCGGCGGAGGCTGTCACGTTGGAAACCGGCGAACGCCTCGAGTGCTCGATAAAATATTACACGTTCGCCGTGGTAGCGGCGCAGTTTGATGTGCCATTCGATTGCGAGTGGAACGAGCTGCTGGCGCATACGTCGCGATGGATGGACGCGGGGGACGTGGCAGCGAAAGCGCGTGCGGTGGTACAACTCCACATGGAGCGAATCGCTGCGGCCGTGATACGCCCGAACCAGGATTGGTTGCAGGAAACGTATCTGGTGGTCAGTTTGCAGGAAATCGCCGATTCCGGCCACGAGCGGCCGACCGGCGCGGAATTGATATCCGGGAACGGAGCCAACATTGCGCAGTTGCTGCGCGGGGAGACGAATCCGCTCGCACCCCAAGAGACAGAGGCCGTACTGCGATCGTGGCTTTCTTATTTCCCGCAGGATCTGGTCGTCGCGAGTTCGTCGTCGGCTCTCGTATACGGAGAACCGGAAGACGCGGCCGCGACGATGCAGATTCTGGAGTACGGAAAGATGCAACTGCTGGAGTTTCGCTACTACGACGGATTGATGAGCGAACTGCTCTCGGATGTTTATGCGGTGTTGGAACGGAAGCGCAATGTGCTGTTTTCGCGATGGACTTTGCCGCGCGACGCGGAACGAGTGAACCGGATCCGGCTGGATGTCATGGAACTGACAGAGCGCATCGACAATGCGCTGAAATTCGTGAGCGATGTCTACTACGCGCGGGTCTACAGGATGGCGGCGAGCCGCATGGGAGTGGCGGAATATCGCGATCTGGTCGATGAGAAGGTTCGAGCAGTAGGAGAGCTTTACGACTTCATGGTGCAGCAATTCAACGAGGTGCGTTCGTTCGTGCTGGAGGTTGTGGTGGGAATCATTGTGCTGATGGATGTGGTCTTTTGGTTTTCAAGATGATTCGTCGCGTTGAGCATGCAGCACGAGCGCGCGTTGCGGCGCAACGACTTGTCGTGCTAGCATCGCGCCAATTTCGGAAAAGCGGGGCGAATATGACGATTAGAATTCTGATGATTGGCATTATTTCTGTCGCAACTTGGGGCGTTTTCGGGATGTGCGCGCAGGCGCAGACCGCTCGTCTCGTGCAGACGTTCGAGACTGCCGCGGGACCGGTGAAGATCACGCCCATCTATCACGCGAGCTTGATGATTGAAGCGGGCGGGAAGATCATTTATTTGGATCCTGCGAAGCCCGCGAATTTCGACGGGTTGCCGCATGCCGACCTGATCCTGATCACGGATATCCACGGCGATCACATGGATCCAAATTCGATTGCCGCCGTCAGCAAGTCCGGCACGGAGATTTTTGCGCCGCCCGCCGTGGTCGCCACGGTCACGACCGCGAGTCCAATTTCCAACGGAAAGAGCAAGAATTGGAACGGCTGGACCATCAAAGCGATTCCCATGTACAACATCAAGCATGGACCCGCGCCAGGCCAGCTCTATCACCCGAAAGGACGCGGCAATGGCTACGTGCTCACCTACGGCGGCAAGCGATTTTATTTTTCCGGAGATACGGAAGGCATTCCCGAAATGCGGGCGCTCAAGAATATCGACGTCGCGTTTATCTGCATGAACCTGCCCTACACGATGACGCCGGATGAGGCCGCGGACGCCGTGAAAGCATTCCATCCAAAAATCGCCATTCCCTATCATTACCGCGGCTCGGACATCAGCATCTTCAAGAAGGATTTGGAAGGCACGGGCATTGAAGTGCGGTTGCTTGACTGGTACCCGAAGGGATCTTAGATTCCGTCCGTCTTTAGGTTGAAGTAAATCTCCGATTCGTCTTATGAAAATGCGCGTGTGGCCGCATTAGCCGCGGAATGGGGCAGTCCGCGCCTCAATCCAGAGGCTGTCGGCGACGCGCGTGAGGATGGGAAGGGCATTCGCGGCTCGGCAACCAGCCGCAGAGGCGCGAACGAGCAATCTCCCGGCAGGCGAAAGAAGATCGAGATCCGTAAGTTGTGGATTTTGAGAAAAGAAACCGTCCGCATGAATTGTGACTTTTGAAAAGCCCGTTTGCTCCAACGCATGACGAATTCTTGCGTGCGTCCAGTAGCGCATTTCAAAAGTGCCTGTTCGCGCCTCGCGGAAACCGCGCCTGAGTTGCTGCACGATGCTGAGCGGGCCGAAGGCATTAGGAAGCTGAACCAGACAAACTCCGCCCGACCGCAGGATCCGCGAAATCTCCTGAAAAATTCCGCGCACTTTCGATTTGTCGAGGTGCTGCAGCACGCTGTAGGAGAAAACGCAATCGACGCTGCCGGGTTGGAATGGCAAACGCTCCGCGTCGCAGCAAATGAAATCTGCGCGCGCGCCAAGCTGCCGGGAAACACGTGCAGCGGCGGCTAGGGCGTCGACATGGACGTCCGCGCCCACCGGCGCGAAGCCCGCGCGCGCGGCGGCGATGCTCCAGCGGCCCCAACTGCACCCGATATCGACGAGCATCTTCCCGTCACCGGCGCCGAACGGCCAATTCGGAATTGGATAGCGGGGAAGCCGGCCGCGCACAGGCCAATAGAGGTTTCCATTCGTGTTCACGATCCAATCGTTCACAAACGGATCGATTGGCTCGCCCCGCGCCGCAGCGCGCGCGCCGTCGTCGGGATGCGGGCACGGACCCATGTTGAGGGGAACGGGCTCGCGCCGGGGATTTTCCGCGAAAATCGGAATGCCATCTTCGAAAGGGAACTCATGCGCGCGTTCGCAGACCAGGGCGTTGCCTTCGAGGCGGAGTTTGGTGTGGTCGTGAGGACACGCGAGAATCCGCAGAAGAGCGTCGTTGAGCGAAGCAGGCATTCGCGACCGGCGTTCAGTTTACGCGATGAAGCCCAAGTTTGCGAAGCCGAAGGCACGCGGGAAGGTGTCCGATTCCGAGACACGGCGTCCCGCGAGCGGGCGGCCGTCACAGCCTGATTCGACCCCCCGCTCATCCGTAAAATCCATCGATCCACAAAGTTAGCGCGGCGGAACTGTCGGTATGAAACTTGCTCACCTTCACGGGTGTAGACCGTCTACATGCATGGATGTGGACATACTACTCCCTGGGAGGATTGATGAAAAGCCGCTACCAGAATCGAATTGAGCTGTTGCAAGGGACGCTGGACCTGTTGATTTTGCAAACCCTGCAATGGGGAGCGCAGCACGGATACGGAATCACCCAGGCGATTCGCGCGCGTTCGGGCGAGGCGTTGCGGGTGGATACCGGCTCGCTCTACCCGGCGTTGCACCGCTTGGAACGTCAGAAATGGATTGCCGCGGCCTGGAAAGTTTCAGAGAACAAGCAACGCGTGCGTGTCTACCGGCTGACCGCAGCGGGCAAGAAGCAATTGCTCTCAGAACGTTCGCGCTGGGAGCAGCTCTCCGAGGCCATTGCGGGCATTTTGAATCCGGCGAAGGAGAACGAAGCATGAGATTTCCGTTCTGGCGCCGCTCAAGGCAGGAGGAACTCGCTGAGGAGATCGAAAGCCATTTGCAGATGGCTGCGCGCGAGCGCGAAGAGCGTGGCGAAAATCCGCGACAAGCGGAGCAATCGGCGCGCCGCGAATTTGGCAATGCGGGGTTAGTTAGAGAAGTCACGCGCGATCAGTGGGGCTGGCGCTGGCTCGAAACTTTGTTACAAGACCTACGCTTCGCCCTCCGCATGTTGCGCAAGTCCCCCGGCTTTACGACTGTCGCCGTGCTAACGCTCGCTCTCGGCATCGGCGCCAACACCGCCATCTTCAGTATGGTCGATGCAGCCCTGCTTCGGCCATTGCCTTTCAAGGATCCAGACCGCGTGGTGACAGTATGGCCCTCGGCACCGCTCGCGCAGTTCAACGAGGCAAATGGCACGGGCACGCTGGAGAGCGCTGCTCAATACGGACAAGGCGATCTTAATCTCAGTGGCGAAGGAGCCGCGCAGCGAATTCCTGCCGCCGCAGTTTCGGTGAATTTCTTCCGTGTATTCGCGCTGAATCCGGTTCGAGGTCGGACGTTTCTGCCCTCCGAGGGCCACGCTCCTGTAGCACTTCTGAGCTACAGTCTTTGGCGAACACGTTACCATGCGGACCCGGACATTCTCGGGAAAGCGGTGTATCTCAACGGGAAGGCGTTCACGGTAATAGGTGTTGTACCGGAAAAGTTTGACTTCCCGGCGAAATCCCAAGTGTGGCTGTCTTTGCCATCGAAACCCGGGGAAATAATGCAAGTCTTCGGAGGCAACGCGTTCGCCTCGTTCGAGGTCGCACGGCTTCGCGCACACGTTACTCTGGAACAGGCAAGATTGGAGTTAAACGCAATCGCGCAACGCGAATACGGCTCCAGCGGCACGGCTCCGATAGTTGCGGTGAACACACTGAGGCGATCCCTCTCCGGTAGCACGCGCGGAGCGCTGCTTATGCTCTTCGGAGCCGGAGTTTTTGTATTGCTCATTGCGTGCGCCGACCTGGCAAATCTCCTGCTTGCACGGGGTGCCGGCCGGTCCCGGGAGATTGCGATTCGCAACGCCCTCGGTGCCAGCCGCTCGCGGTTGGTGCGTCAATTCCTAAGTGAGAGCGTCGTGCTGTCACTTATGGGCGGGGGCATTGGATTACTGCTTGCGTGGTGGACGATTAGAAGTGCCGGCGCTCTAGTCCCAGCCCGCACGGCGTTCACCATGCACATCTCGATGAACGACCGAGTACTCGCTTTTACTTTTGGCATTGCGGTCCTCACTGGTATCCTCGCTGGCCTGATTCCCGCGTTGCAATCCACTCTCGATTTGAGCGAGTTCTTGAAAGAAGGCTCAGGAAGCTCGCAAGGAGGTTTTAGCCTGCGCTCGCGTCACCGAATGCGCAGCTTGCTCGGAATTTCTGAAATTGCACTAGCTCTGGTTCTCCTGATCGGAGCGACGCTGTTTCTTCGGAGCCTCAATCGCCTGCTGGACGTGAATCCGGGCTTCCAAACTGACAATATCCTGACGGCGCGGGTTTCTCTGCTCGGTCCCAAATACGAAAATGAAGCCCATCAGACTGCTTTTTTCCGCCAAGTCCTGGCGCGGGTCAGGGCCTTGCCCGGCGTTCGAGCTGCCGCGTTTGTCAATGCCGTGCCCCTTGGCGCCACGGTCGTCGCTGTTTTCCCTGTGAAAGTCGAGAACCCGCCAAGACAATCGCCAGGTGGCCTAGACGCGCTCTACATGACTGCGAGCAGCGATTATTTTCGGGCGATGGGCATTCCGCTTCTTGCGGGCCGCGATTTCACCGCGGGTGACGCCGCCGGGACGACCCGCGTTGCTATTATCAGCAGGTCACTCGCACAAGCAGGTTGGCCGGGTGAAAATGCACTTGGCCAACACTTTGCCTTCGCAGGGGAGAAGCAGGAACGTCAAGTCGTTGGAATTGTCGGCGACGTCAGGCATTTTGGTTTATCCGATACCGCGATGCCGGAAATGTACTTCCCGCTTGCGCAAGAGCATGCCGATGATGCTTACCTGATTATCCATGCGAATCGCGACCCAATAGCGTTGCCCAGTACCGTCCGCGACGTGGTGCATGGCATCGATCCCGACGAGCCTATCGCCTCATTTGAAACGATGGATCAGTTACTTTCCCGGTCGGTAGCCGCCCCGCGATTACGTACGTTCTTGCTCACCGCCTTTGGCGCGTTGGCACTCTTACTGGCGCTGGTCGGCCTTTACGGGGTGGTCTCCTACACGGTCGCTCAACGCACGCACGAGATCGGCGTGCGCATGGCTCTGGGCGCGGAGCGGCGAACCATTCTGCTGATGGTTGTCAGTTATGCTCTGCGCTTGACAATAGCAGGGCTGGCCGTAGGTTTGGTTGGCGCTTACTTCCTTACGCGAACTCTCTCCAGCGTTCTCTACGGAATTCGACCGCTCGATCCCGTTACGTTCGTCTTGGCTAGCATTGGGCTGGCCCTCGTCGTTTTACTTGCGAGCTACATCCCCGCGCGCCGCGCGATGCGTGTGGATCCCATAGTGGCGCTGCGGTACGAATAGTTGGTAATTCGGAGTCGAGAGTTGCAAGCAAAAGCTGGGCGCAGAAGATTCAGTCACGCGATGTTTGTAGTGAGGTGGACTCATGGCATGGATTCGTTGGATTTTCTCGCGGCGGCGACAGCAAGAGGAACTCGGCGAAGAGATCGAAAGCCATTTGCGGATGGCCGCGCGCGAGCGCGAAGAGCGTGGCGAAAATCCACGGCGGGCGGAGCAGTCAGCGCGGCGCGAGTTTGGGAATGCCGGCCTAATCAGAGAAGTCACGCGCGATCAATGGGGCTGGCGCTGGCTCGAAACTCTGTTTCAGGATTTGCGTTACGGCGCGCGGACGCTGCGCAACTCTCCCGGCTTCACAGTAATCGCTATGCTGACGCTCGCGCTCGGCATTGGGGCGAACACGGCGTTGTTCTCAATTGTAAATGGCGTGCTTCTCAATCCGCTGCCATTTCCCGAGCCGGATCATCTGGTATCCGTCGACGCGAGCAAGCCGAATTTCCCCGACGGCTCGATTTCGTACCCGAATTTCCTCGACTGGCACCGGCTGAATCACTCGTTCTCGTTTTTTGCCGTTTCGCGATCCACTGGATACTTGCTGACGGGCATGGGCGCCGCGGACGAGTTGGATGCCGTGGTGGTGACGTCGGACTTCTTCCCGATGCTTGGCGTCAAGCCGGTCCTCGGCCGTTGGTTCACGCCGGCCGAAGACGAAATCGGCGCGTCGAATGTCGTAGCGATCAGCACAGACCTGTGGCGAAAGAAATTCGGCTCGGCGTCAGATGTGATCGGCAGAGGCATCACGCTGGACGGCAAGGGATACACCATCGTGGGCGTCTTTCCTGGACATCTCGATTTGCCGATGCGCTATTTTCATTCCGTGGATATCTATGCTCCGCTCGGCGAATTTGGTAATCCCGCCCTCAGCGTCCGCGCCGCAGGCCTGGGCATCCACGGCATCGCGCGCCTGAAACCGGGTGTCACTATCGAGCAAGCGCGCGCGGATATGCAGCAAGTCACCAATTATCTTGCGAAAGTCTATCCCGGCGACGATACGGGAACCGGAGCCACGCTGACTCCGCTGAAGGAGCGACTCGTCGGCAAAGTCCGCGCGTTCCTCTTGCTCTTGCTTGGCGCGGTCGGACTGGTGCTGCTGATAGCCTGCGTGAACATAGCCAATCTGCTGCTCGCTCGTGGGACGGGCCGCAGCCGGGAAATCGCGGTGCGCTCGGCGCTGGGCGCAAGCGCCGGGCGACTGGTTCGGCAGATGCTCACCGAGAGCGTGTTGCTCGCAGTGCTCGGCGGGGCGCTTGGGCTTGCACTGGCCAGTGTAGGAACGCAAGCGGCGCTGGCCGCACTGCCAGCCACTCTGCCGCGCGCGAGTGAAGTGGGAATCGACGCGCGGGTCCTTTGGTTTGGCGCATTGCTCTCGCTGTGCGCCGGAATTCTTTTTGGCCTGATTCCTGCTATCCGCACAGCGCGGCGAAGCACGTACGAAACGCTGAAAGAAGGTGGTCGAGGGGCCAGCGGGTCACGGCACCGCACGCAAGCCGTACTGGTCACGGTTCAAATGGCGCTGGCGCTCGTGCTGCTGACAGGAGCCGGACTCGTGATCCGTAGCCTGGCGAGACTATGGAGCGTCGATCCAGGATTCAACCCGGATCACGTGGTCACATTCAATCTCGCTCTGCCGCCGCAGATGATGCATGCCCCTCCAGCTGCGATTCGCGCGGCGTTCCGCAATTTCGACGCAACCATTGCGGCGACGCCCGGA
Organism: Candidatus Acidiferrales bacterium; assembly: GCA_035933995.1. Classification (GTDB taxonomy): domain Bacteria; phylum Acidobacteriota; class Terriglobia; order Acidiferrales; family UBA7541; genus DAHUXN01. Next base: position 9,342 of record DASYYI010000354.1, read on the forward strand.
GTGGAAGCAGAGTCCCTCAGTTGGGGAGCGCTTCCGATGTACATGGAGGATGACACCGATTTCTGGGTTGCGGGGCAGCCGCGTCCAGCCAGCGACAACGAAATGGACGGAATGCTCGACTATAATGTCGGCCCGAATTACCTGAAAGCCATGCGCATCCCCTTGCTCGCGGGACGCTTTTTCTCCACTAGCGACGATGAGCACGCGAAGCCCGTCACGGTTGTGGACGAAGTGCTGGCGCGAAAATATTTCCCGAACGGAGACGCCGTCGGAAAAGTGATTTACCAAGGAGACCAAACGCACGCTTTTCCGTTTGAAATCATCGGCGTCGTCGGCCACGTCAAGCAATGGGGACTGGACGCGGACGACAGGAATCCGCTGCGCGCGGAGGCTTATTTTCCGCTGATGCAATTTCCCGACAGAGTGATAGCCCTGATGCCCTCGAGCACCCAGGTCGTTGTTCGCTCCTCAGGGGACGTTCTCGGCCTGATGGACTCGATTCGCAGCGCAACCAGCCGAATTAGCAATGACGAGGTGATTTCCGGCGTCGAGACCATGCACGACATCATTCAGGCATCGCTTGCTTCGCGGCGTTTCGCCATGCTGCTGCTGGGAGCGTTTGCCGCGCTCGCGCTTGCGCTTGCGGGTATAGGCCTTTACGGCGTCACGGCTTACGCCGTCGGCCAGCGCACACACGAAATGGGCATTCGCTTGGCACTTGGGGCGCACCCGCGGGACGTTTTTCGCCTGGTGATTGGGCAGGGGCTGCGGCTCGCCCTGGCGGGCGTCGCGATTGGCGCTGCGGCGGCGATAATTCTGATACGGCTACTGTCGAGCTTCTCGCAATTGCTCTACGGAGTGGCGAAGAGCGATCCGGTGACGCTGGCGGCGGTGGCGATTGTACTGCTCGCGGTCGCGCTTCTGGCTTGCTACATTCCCGCGCGACGCGCCATGCGCGTGGATCCCATGGTGGCGCTGCGGTACGAATAAGAGGCCGGCATTTTGTCTGGTTTGGAGGAAGAGCTTGCTACATTCCTGCGCGGCGGGCGATGCGCGTGGATCCCATGGTAGCGTTGCGCTACGAGTAAGAGTTTTGTAGAGGCGGCCTTTAGGCCGGCATTTGTCTGGTTCGGAGGAAGGGCATGAGCCTTCGATTTTGGCGGCGGCGACAGCAAGAGGAACTGAGCGAGGAGATTGAGAGCCATTTGCGGATGGCCGTGCGCGAGCGCGAAGAGCGCGGGGAAAATCCACGGCAGGCGGAACAGTCTGCGCGACGCGAGTTTGGCAATACAGGGTTAGTTAGAGAAGTTACGCGCGATCAGTGGGGCTTCCGCTGGCTCGAGACTCTGCTGCAGGATTTGCGTTACGCGCTGCGCATACTGCGCAAATCCCCCGGCTTCACCGCCGTCGCCGTCTTGACGCTGGCCCTCGGCATCGGCGCCAACACCGCCATCTTCAGCGCAGTGAACGGGATTTTGCTCGAACCGTTTCTCAACGCGCAGTCTTCGCGGCTGATAACCGTGGAGTTGCTTTCCATCCCCGAGATCCGCACGATTCAAGAGCAATCGACAGCTTTTGAACGCACGGCTATCTATCAACGACATACCACTCTCATTTCGGGCGTCTCCGTGCCTGAGCAGGTTAATAGCAGCTACGTGTCGGATGATTTCTTTCCTCTGCTAGGAGTCAAGCCTTTACTCGGAAGACCCATCCTTCCAGAAGACACGCAGACCGGTCATGCTCTAGTCGCCGTCCTAAGCTACCGTCTCTGGATGGATGAGTTGGGCGGCGACCCGCACATTGTAGGGCGCGCTATCCCAGTGGATCGCAAGCCCTACACCGTCATCGGCGTGATGCCCAAGGGCTTCGATCTCGGCGTCAAATGGGGGGAAGACGAGAACGACGGCCTCTGGATGCCCTTAGTCTATTCGCCATTGGATTCGGTGAACCAAGGGCCATTTAGTAGCTTCGTGGCACGGCTCAAGGAAGGTGTATCGCTCAGCGAAGCCAAAGCCCAACTGAAAGTCATTTCCGCCCGTCTTGCGTCAGAGCATCCGAAGGAGCATCGGAGTCTAGTGGAAGGCTACGGAATGATTGTAACGGCAGGTGCCAACGGCCAGATCGCTCCCGTGGTGCGAATCGGCCTGTTGATTCTCTTGGGCGCGGTGGGATTTGTGCTGCTGATGGCGTGTGTAAACGTGACATCACTTCTGGTGGCCCGCGCATGGACGCGCCAGAAGGAACTGGCGATTCGCAGGGCGCTTGGCGCGACTCGCCTGCGAATCGTGCGGCAGCTGCTCTCGGAAACTTTGCTGCTCGCGATAGCGGGTGGCACGCTCGGCCTGTTTTTTTCCCTGTGGGGAATTCGCCTTCTGCGGGTGATTGCCCCGCCGTACACTCCGCGAGTGGATCACATCCGGCTCGATGGCAACGTGCTGTGGTTCACGATGGGGCTTTCGCTTCTCGCGGCTGTTTTGGTCGGCCTGGCCCCGGCCTTGCATGCATCGTCGCGCCGGATGGGCGGCACGCTGAAGGGTGGTCTCGGCGGTTCCTTTGCGGGAGTCGCGACGAGCAGGTCGCATCGGCTTCGCAGGGCGCTCGTGGTTCTGGAAGTCGCGCTAGCCGTAATCGTCGTGGCGGGTGGAGCGCTCATGGCGCGCAGTTTCTACAAACTCATGCGTGTGAACACCGGAGTCCGCGCGGACCACGTGCTCACGATGCGAGTGCAACTCCCCAATTTGGTATGCAGCGGCAAGGGTGGGACGAAGGCCAAACAGCTTGGCAGCAAGCAAGCGAGTCAGCGCAAACGAAAGCGGCAAGCCGATTCCGACGCCGACCAAAGTGCGGCGACTGCGTGCGCCGCGCTGGCAACCCGGAACGTTCTCGACGGGATTCGCTCGCTCCCGGGAGTTCAGCGAGCAGCGCTCTCCTTCGGTGGGCCACTGCAGGGAGGCATGATGATATCGGCGGAACATTATCCGGGTGAACCGCCAGGCTCCGGACTGTACGTCGAGGGCCGACAAGGAAATCAGATCACATCAGGCGGCATCTCAGAACGCTCCGTCACGCCGGGCTTCTTTGCCACTCTAGACATCCACCTCCTGAAGGGCCGCGATTTTGGACTGGGAGACCTAAACAATTCTCGCGTCGCCATCGTGAGCCAAGGCTTTGCCAGTAAATATATACAGGGGAATCCTCTGGGAAAGCGTTTCAGCACCAGCGAGGACAAGGACGGCCACCACGAGTGGATGGCAATTGTCGGTGTGGTGAATGATGTGCGAGACCGCGCAGTGCATGAGTGGGTCTCGGGGCCGGCGTATTACGTGCCCTTCTGGTTCGCAGGCGATCAGTGTCAAGTCATTGTGCGGACTTCCTCGAATCCCATGGCAATGGTCCCGGCGATGGAGCGCGTCGTGCGGTCCGTCGACAGGGATGCGCCAATCACGAATATTGAGACAGTGGAACAGATCGTCGCCAATTCCGCGGCGGAGCCGAGGTTCCAGACGGTGCTGCTCGGATCATTTGGCGCCCTCGGATTGCTTTTGGCAGTCATTGGAATCTATGGTGTGATCTCTTATTCTGTAGTCCAGCGAACGCACGAGATTGGCGTGCGGATGGCGCTCGGCGCGCAGCGCGGTGATGTACTGCGGATGGTGATCCTCGAAGGGATGCTGCTGACGGCCATGGGCCTTGCCGTTGGCCTTGCGGGAGCTTTGGCGTTGACACGCGTTCTGCGCAACCTGCTCTTCGAAATTAGGCCGACGGATCCAACGACATTCATCGGCGTCGCGCTTCTTTTGACGTTCGTCGCGCTGCTCGCCTGCTACATTCCCGCACGGCGCGCGATGCGCGTCGATCCCATGGTGGCGCTGCGGTATGAGTAGAAATGAACGCATCAAAATCGAACGCTAGCCAATCAGTCGAGTTGTTTGCCCTTCGTTTCTGGCAGCGCCAGCGTCAGCAGGGCGGCGATGAAGAAGGCGATGCCGAGAATGAAGAACGAATGCCCCAGGCCGAAATGGACGGCCAGGGCGCCCACAGCGACTGGCGCGAGGGCGGAGATGCCGCGTCCGATATTGTACGTAAGTCCCATGGCCGTGGCGCGTATCTCGGTGGGGAAAATTTCGGAAGCAATCGCGCCGAAGCCGGAAAAAAATCCGATCCCGAAAAATCCAACGAACGGTCCCAGAACCAGAAGCCACAGCGTGCCATGCACGAATCCATAGACCGGCGCGAGAATCGCCGCGATAAAAAGATAAGCGAAGTACGTGCGCCGCCGCCCGAAGCCATCCGCGGCAAATCCAAAGAGAGCATAGCCGAACCATTTGCCCACGCCCATCAACAGCAGCCACGCCGTGGTCTTCGCGATATTCAGCCCGCGGCCGCCTTGCGAAATTGGCAGCGACAGGTACGCGGGAATCCAGAAGAACAATCCCCAGTAGCCGAACATCCCGAAAGTATTCATCGTCGTCGCGACGAGACCATTCCAGCGAAGATCCTTGCGCCACAGCACGCGTAAGGGAACGCTGGGCGCGCGTCCGGCAATTTTCTCGCGGCTCCGCCAAATTTCCGGCTCCGGCACGCGACGCTGAATCCAAAACGCAAACAGCGCCGGCAGCACTCCGACGAAAAACACGCCGCGCCAGCCAAATCGCGGAAGGATCGCACCGGCGACGCCCGCGGCCAGCATTTCGCCAATCGCCCACGTGGATTGCATCATGCCGAGTGCTTTACCGCGATGCTCGGCGGGCCATGTTTCCGCGACTAGTGCCGCGCCCGCGGTCCATTCGCCGCCCATGCCCAAACCGAGGATGATGCGAAAAACAGCTAGCTCGACCACGGTCTGCGAAAAGCCGCACGCTGCGGTGGCGGCGGAATAGATAAGGATGGAGGTCGAAAGTGAACGCGCACGGCCGATGCGATCTGCGATAAAGCCGAAGACCACGCCGCCGAACGCGGAAGCAAGCAGCGTCAGCGATCCTAGCAGCCCTCCCGTGGCCTTGCTGATGCCGAGGTCCTTCATCAAGTACGCGAGGACCATCGAATAGAGCATCACGTCGAAGGAGTCGAGCATCCACCCGACTCCTCCAGCGGCCAGGGCGTTGCGTTCGGCGGACGTCATTTCGCGCGGCCACTCCAGCCCTAGAATTTTTCGGGTCGGTCGCGCATTGGCTACAAGTTCGGCGGACAGGCGGCATTCTCCTAACGAACAAAATGCCGACAGGTGAATGTTGCGTTCGGCGCGGGCGATTCTATCCAATCGCGGAGCGCATTCCAATTTATCTTGCTGGCCGCGGCCGTGTCTGTTAGCCTTCCGGCCATTGCCGTTCTGGGAGCGAAACCGAGATGGCACATTGCTCGAAGTGCGGGACCGCGGTTGAATCGCAAGCGGCGTTCTGCCCGAATTGTGGCGCACCGCAATCCGCGACGCCAAATGCCGCGCCAACAGGAGTTCCTATGTCATCAACCGAGTCGGGACTTTCAGAGAATGTCGCCGGGCTGCTGTGTTACGTCCTCGGCTGGATCACGGGCCTGATTTTCCTGCTGATCGATAAACGCCCGTTCGTGCGCTTCCACGCCGCACAATCTCTGGTGACGTTCGGCGCGCTGCATATCATCAGCATTATTCTGGTCATGGCGTTCATCGGCGGCGGTTTCTTTGGCGGCTCATGGTCCGTGTTTGGATTTTGGTCGGGCATCCTGGCAGTCATCAGGCTTCTCAGCTTGATTCTCTGGATTGTGTGCATGATTAAGGCCTATCAGCACGAACGCTTCCGCATCCCTATGGTCGCTGACATTGCAGACCAAATCGCCGGGAAATAGCGGCGGCGCTTAGTGAAGATGAACCTTGCGCAATAGCGGTGAGAGAAACTCGAGAGCGATGTTCTCGCCGAAGCGATCCAGCAAGTCGTAATTCCCCGTACGAAACGCGTCTTTAGGCCCGTAGCGTGACGGATACCACAGTAAGTCTGAAAATGCCCCCCCGTACGGCGCAACGACGCCCGGAACTGAAAATACCGTGTGACCGTCCTCACCGGCCCGCCCTGTGATCGTGGACTTGAGCGCGTGACCCACGCGCGGCCAAATCCCCTTGCACTTGCACGGGTAATATATCGTGTCCACACGAAGCGTCTCGGCGAGCGCAAACTCTGTGAGGCCGCCGGCCGTGGTGCTACCCAAGTCTGACGCGAATCGTTTTCCGTACGCGCCCCACCCCTCATGCCATTCTGGCGGCACGTTGTCCATCTGGCTAATGGCGGAGCCAAATGCGAGCTCCGTCAATTTGACGGGACTATAAGTGTGCAAAAAATAATGGCGCAGGCGTTTGTGGAAAGTGGGGCGAACGTAATGCAGCCCGGATTCGGCATCACGCGCCTGGTTCAACGGCAGCGGTGTTGTAACTGTATCCGAAAATGCAACCAGTGGCGGCGAGCGGGGAGCCGGCACAAATCTGATGGGAGTCGCAAATAACGGTGCTGGTTTTAAATCTTGCGGCTGCTGGCGCGCGGATGAAACCGAGGCGGTAATTGCCATCAAAGCAATCCAGGTGATTAGCCGCATGGTGCTCGTGTTTTGAATGTCCGACATTCCGCGGCCTTTCTTTGCTTTTTTAGGGCCCGACTACGCTCGGGCCGCGCCGGGGCAAATCGGGATTCATGACAGCGCCGATTCTTGTTATGAAACGCCGTTAAAGTTCGTACAGTTTGGATGTTGTCGCGTCGGGCTCGTGACGCCGTCGCAGAGAGCCATTCCAACGCGGCGAACCCGGTGGTGGGTCAGTTTGAATTTTCTTGATCGTGACACAAAGAGTCAAAATTCAAACTGACCCAATACTGCGACTCCGGTAGTGCCTCAGTTTGATTTCCGCTCGCGACCCAAATCGGACCTCCCGAATCGGCGCAGTTCGTCGGGCGGGTCGCGCCATTAAGCAGGAACGTAGGTCAACCTGATCACGCTGTCGCCCAGCAGATCGCTGGCTACCAGGCGGAGTGGCGGCCGGGGCCCGGCGAAGAATGGCTTGTCGCCACCAATCACGACGGGGCTCAGGTAGAGTCGATACTCATCGATAAGACCAAGGCCGGTCAGGGTACGCGCCAAGTCTGGTCCGCCCACATGAATCTCCCCGGCGTGCTGGGCCTTCAACCCACGGACCACCGTCTCGACGTCATCCGCGAAAAGGGTGGCGTTAGGCCCGACAGACTTCAGAGAGCGCGACATCACCCACTTTGGTCGGCTCCGCCACGCCGCTGCAAACTCGTGGTCTTGCGCGTCCCAGTCCGCAACGTCGTCGTCCCAATAACGCACTACCTCATACATGCGGCGGCCGTAGACAAAGCCGGTCAGGTCACGCACTAGCTCGAGGAAGTGACGAAAGACCGCCGGACTTGGTAAAAACTTTTGGTGGTCGACGTAGCCGTCCAACGACTGGTGCAATCCGAAAACGAGTTTCGCCATGCCGCAAAACCTCCATCCGGGGTTCTTCAAAATAGCATAAGCCGTCGTTGCGCGGAACTGAGGTTGGAAACGATCTGCGCGCAGGCTTTTTCGGTCTGACCAACCAGCGGCCACTCTCCCTCAAGCCCCGAATTCAAGCTGAGACACTACCGCGAATCCGCATCCGTTGACAACGCAGAACCCGTCCGATACGCTCAAGAGCTTTACCGCGAGAGATTTTATGCGCCGTACGCAACCGTCGACGGCAACAGTGTCAGAGAAACGACGAACAGGGAATTGAATGGCTGACCGGAAACTGCCAACACGCTCCGAAGACTTCTCCGAGTGGTACAACCAGGTCGTGCTGCGCGCGGAAATGGCTGATTACGCTCCCGTGCGCGGCTGCATGATCGTTCGCCCGTACGGCTGGGCGTTGTGGGAAAACATTACCTACCAACTCGACCGGCGATTCAAAGCCACCGGCCATTTGAACGCGGCGTTTCCCCTGCTGATTCCGCGCAGTTTCATTGATAAGGAAAAACATCACGTCGCGGGATTCTCTCCTGAACTTGCCGTGGTGACGATTGGCGGTGGCGAAGAATTGGAAGAGCCGTTGGTTATCCGCCCCACTTCGGAAACCATCATCGGCCACGCCTACGCCAAATGGATCCAGTCATATCGCGATTTGCCCGTGCTGATCAATCAATGGAACAGCGTGGTGCGCTGGGAGTTGCGAACCAAACTGTTTCTGCGCACGCTCGAATTCTTCTGGCAGGAAGGACACACCGCGCATGCCACCCTTGAGGAAGCCGAAGCCGAAACGCGCCAGATGCTCGATATTTACACCGATTTTGCCGTGCGCGAAGCCGCAGTCCCCGTAATTCCCGGAAGAAAATCCGATGCCGAGCGTTTCGCCGGCGCCGACCGCACGTATTCCATCGAGGCGATGATGGGCGACGGCAAGGCGCTGCAGGCGGGAACGTCGCACAATCTCGGGCAGAATTTCGCGAAAGCCTTCGAGATCAAATATCTCGACAAGGGCGGCGTGCATCAATTTTGCTGGACCACGTCGTGGGGTCTTTCCACGCGCTTTGTCGGCGCCATCGTCATGGTTCACGGAGACGACCAGGGACTGATCCTTCCCCCGCGCCTTGCGCCTTATCAAGTGGTTATCGTCCCGATTTTCAAGAGCGACGAAGAAAAGCGCGCGGTATTCGAGGCCGCGCAGAAAATCCGCGCCGAGATGATCGCCGCTGACATTCGCGTCAAGATGGACGAGCGCGACGGCATGAGTCCCGGCTTCAAATTCAATGATTGGGAAATGCGCGGCGTCCCCTTGCGCGTTGAGCTTGGCCCCAAAGATGTGGCATCCGGCAACGCGGTGCTCTCCCGACGGGACCGTCCGGGCCGCGAAGGCAAGGTTTCGGTTTCGCAGCAGGGAATTGCTGGCTTAGTCGAGAAGCTGCTTGTCGAGATTCAAGACGCGCTCTTCCAGCGCGCGCTCGACTTCCGCAATTCGAACACCGCCGAGCCGAAAGATTACGTCGAGTTCAAAGTCGCCGTTGAGAAAGGCTTCGCGCTTTCCCATTGGTGCGGCACCGCTGATTGCGAAGCGAAGATCAAGGAAGAGACCAAGGCCACCATGCGCTGCATTCCCCTCGACCAAACGGCCGGCCCCGGCAAGTGCATCTACTGTGGCCAGTCCGCCCCCGAGCGGGCCATCTTTGCCAAAGCCTACTAGCCCGAGCCCCTGTACAGTTAACCTTTCTGAAACGCGCCTGTTACGGTTTTCTCGACGCTCGATTAGCGCGGTGCTAGCATCTCGATGGGGTTATTCGACCAAGATATTCGGGCAGGGAGGAACAATGTCGCGCGCACGGAACGGCGAACGTGGGGGAGCCAGAATCAAGACCCTGCTGGCTTTGATCATTCTTGGTTCCGCCATTTTTTGCGCCGTTAGACTCGTCCCGCCTTACTTTGCCAACTATCAATTGCAGGATTCGATGCGGGAAGAGGCTGCTTACGCATCTGCCAACCGCAAGCAGGATGACGACATCCGCGCCGACATTGAAAAGAAAGTCAAGGAACTCGGCATCCCTGCCAGTGGCAAAGACATTCAAGTGAGCGACGACGCCGGAAACGTTAAAATCTCAGTTGACTATACCGTTCCCGTCGACCTTGCCGTTTATCAACTTCAATTGCATTTTCATCCCCAGGCAAACAACGCTTCGCTTTAGAATGGCAACAGACTAAGTAGTGCTCCAGAAGAGCTTTCGGAGCCGCCGGCGTTCGCGCATCCCCGAGCGGGCGGAGCGCGCGGCAGCATCCGACGGTGACCTCGGAGAAGAAGGAAGTTGGAGGAACGATTGCGTATTCGACTCGCCCGCGGGCTTTGGACGTCGCGTCCGGGACTGGCGCTCTTGGGAGCGGCGCTTTGCGCGATTCTCATCGCGGCCGCGGTTTTTACCTTCTATTGGGTTCGTTTCAGCCATCTGATTGATACGCGGCTGACAGGACAGGTCTTCGGCCATACTTCCCACATTTTTTCGGCCCCCGACAAGATCTTCATCGGCGAAACGATGACTCCGGCAAATCTGGCGGGCTACCTCGTCAATAACGGGTATTCGCAGGCGGACGTTTACGGCGCGTCTGGCCGCTTCACGGTAGGCAAGTCTTCGGTCGAGATTGATCCTTCCGACAATTCCTACTTTGAAGGCCAGAACTCCCTGCGTGTTGATTTTTCCGATGGAAAGGTGAAAACGATTCACCTGCTTGCCGACAACGCGTCGGTGAGTTCCGCTCAAATTGAGCCCGAGCTGTTGACCAATCTGTTCGATGACTCGCGCGAGAAACGCCGCGTGATCCGCTTCGAGGATCTGCCGCTTATTTTGGTGCATGCGGTAATGGCCGCGGAGGATAAGCGCTTTTTCGAGCATGGCGGGTTCGATGTGGTCCGCATCGGCGGCGCGGCCCTGGCCGATTTGCGGCGCGGCGAAAAGGCACAGGGCGCGAGCACCATCGATATGCAGGTGGCGCGCAGCTTTTTCTTTTCGACGAAGCGGGAATGGCGGCGGAAAGTGGCGGAAACGATGGTGGCGCTCGAGCTGGACCATCGGTTCACCAAAGAACGCATCTTCGAGCTTTACGCCAATGAAGTGTATCTCGGCAATCGTGGCAGCTTCGCGATTCGCGGGTTCGGCGAAGCAGCGCAGGCATACTTCGGCAAGGACGTCAGGGAACTGGACCTGGCGCAGTGCGCGTTTTTGGCCGGAATCATTCGTTCGCCCAACCGCTATTCCGCGGCGGAACACCATCTTGACCGCGCCACCGAAGCGCGAAATCGCGTCCTCAAGCAGATGGTCGAGGACGGCTATGCCACGGAGGCGCAGGCGCGCGATGCAAGGGAAGAAACGCTGAAATTCGTGGGCGGGGGCACGACAAGCCGCGCGGCGCCGTATTTTGTCGACATGGTTCGGGATTCGCTGCTCGATCAGTTTTCGCAAAACGATCTCACCACGCAGAGCTATCGCATTTTCACCACGCTCGACCCGGCGCTGCAAACGGCCGCTGATGAATCGGTCGACATAGGAGCGAAGATCATCGACGACGAACTGGCGCGCCGTTATGCGTTGGCCCGCCGGAAGGGCTTGGCCGTCGTCAGACCGCAGGTTGCGCTTGTGGCCATGGACCCGAAAACCGGCGCGATTCTGGCGCTCGTCGGCGGAAGGAACTACGGCGAAAGCCAACTGAACCACGCGCTTGCGCGACGCCAGCCCGGCTCGTCGTTCAAGCCGTTTGTGTACGCGGCGGCGTTCGATAATTCCGTCGCTGGATTGCAGCCGGTTGTTACTCCGGAGACGACGGTCGTGGACGAGCCCACCACGTTCAGCTTCGATGGCAAGGACTACACTCCGAATAACGACGAAGGACAGTTTTACGGCACCGTCACGGCGCGCGATGCGCTGACGCATTCGCTGAACGTTGCGACCGTGAAATTCGCCGAACTGATCGGCTACGACCGTGTGAAGCAGGTTGCCCGGCAATTAGGCCTGGACCCAGACATTCAGGCGACGCCCGCCATGGCGCTCGGTTCCTACGTGATGACGCCGATGGAAGTCGCTGCGGGGTACACGATTTTCGCGAACGATGGAGTCAGGGTGGAAACGCGTTACTTGAATAAGGTGGTGGACGCGGACGGAAAGATAATTGAAAGGTCCGTCCCGCAGGCCCGAGCTGTGCTGGATCCGCGCGTCGCTTACCTGGTCACCAGCGTCCTCGAAGACGTCGTCAATCACGGAACGGGTTACACCGTTCGCGCACGAGGCTTCACGGCGCCCGCCGCGGGGAAAACGGGAACTTCGCATGACGGCTGGTTCGCGGGCTACACGTCGAATCTTCTCTGCGTCGTCTGGGTTGGATATGACGACGACCGCGACCTCGGCCTCTCCGGCTCAAATTCCGCTGCGCCCATTTGGACGGAGTTCATGAAGCGTGCGCAGGCATTGCCCGCATATCACAACATGCAGGATTTCCCGGAGCCTGCGGGAATCGTCAGCGCGTCCGTTGATCCCGAATCGGGTTACCTAGCGACGCCAAACTGCCCTACAACGAAGACCGAGGTATTTATATCGGGCACTGAGCCCACGGAATTTTGCCCTATCCACAGCGGAACCAAGCTCTCGGACATTCCGCCCGTCGCGTGGCTGTCGCATCTGTTCGGCAAGCCTTCCACTCCCCAGCCGCCCGTCGCCGGTCAGTCCGCCCCAGCCGGGACAAATCCAAACGCAGCGCCTTCCGGAACCCAACCCTCGCCGTCCCCACCGGCTGCTTCCCCTGAGCCCGAAAAGAAAAAGGGGCTGTTCGACAAGATTTTTGGTATCTTTGGGGACAACAACAAGAAGCCACCACCCAAGCCGAAGCCGCCGCAAGGCTAGCCCAGGCAGTGGGGAGGAGGGGTGACCATGAAGCGAACGATCCTGCCCGCTCTTTTCCTGTTTCTACTTTTCCCGCTTGCATCTCGCGCGCAACAAGCCGCACCGGGACAAGTGCATCAGGTTTCCGCGCCGCAGCCTGCCAGCTCCGACTCAAAAATGAGTCCGCTGCAATTGGGAGAACTGCGCGCCGACATCTTGATGGCGCGCAAAATGTATCCCGAAGCCATCCGCGCCTACGAACGACTCACGCGGCAGGAGCCGAAGAACGCCGTGGTCCTCAATAAGCTCGGCGTCGCGTACGAAGTATGGGGAAACAACAGATTGGCGGAGCGCTATTTCAAGAAGGCCATCAAGGCCGACAAGACTTATGCGAGCGCATACAATAATGTTGGTACCGTCGAGTACGCCAAGCATCATTTCGGAAACGCGATCAAGTGGTACGAAAAGACTTTGAATGTTCGTGCCGACATGCCCGCCGTGTATAGCAACCTCGGTTACGCCTATTTCGACGAGAAGAAGTATCCCGAGGCCATGACCTGTTTTCAGAAGGCCATCCAAATCGATCCGTTGATTTTCCAGGAAAAAGGCGACAACGGCTCCGTGGTGCAGCAGCGCGGAGTTGCGGATCCGGGCCTCTTTTATTTCTTCGTCGCGCGCACGTACGCGCAAATGGGGAATGCCGAGCGCACCGCGCACTATTTGACAATGGCGCGGGATGATGGTTATCGGAAATTCGTCTCCGCAAAAACGGATCCCGCGTTTGCAAAAGTTATCAAAGACCCGCTGGTAGTTGCGGTCTTCACTCCCGTGCCGGAGCTCGCTGACAAGCGCCACTAATCATTTATATTTGTCATTCCGAGCCTGCCTGCCGCGGGCAGGGAATCTGCTTTCGCCTTTCGTCGCATACAGCACCTTGAGTTTTGTGGCGGCAGCCTCTTTCCTCATTTGCCTCCTCGGTACGAGCGGTCCCTCGGCGCGCATCTTTTCGCTGTGTCCACGGCGCTCCTTGCTATAATGCCGGCTTATATGCTGAATTGGCTAGAGACGCTGTTTTCCCGCCGTTCCGTTGTGCGCGCAGTTTTCTTCGCGGCTTGCGCCATCGCTGCTTTTGCCCTGTCGCCATTTCTTCCCGCGCCGCCGGTTCTCGCCGCGCCATCGTCTGCGTCAAGTGTCTACGAATTGCAAATCAATGGCGAGATCGAGCCAATCCTCGCCGAATATATCGTCGCCGGAATCAACGCGGCTAATGCACACCGCGCTAGTCTGATTCTGATCACGATCGACACGCCCGGCGGCCTCGATTCGTCCATGCGCGAAATCATCGGCGCCATTCTTCACTCGTCTGTTCCCGTCGTGACATACGTGACTCCCTCCGGCTCGCGCGCCGCATCCGCGGGATTCTTCATTCTACTTTCCGCAGACGTTGCCGCCATGTCGCCCGGCACTGATACGGGCGCGGCGTCTCCGCTGCTCGAATTCGCTGGCAGCCCCGTGAAAGTTGACGACACGCTCGAGCGCAAAATCATGAACGAAGCCACGGCGTATCTGCGCAGCTATGCCGCTCGTCGTGGACGCAACGTAACGATGGCCGTCACCGCGGTCACCGATGCTAAAGCCTTCAGCGAAAAAGAAGCGCTCGACGGCAAGCTGATCGACATCGTCGCGCCGTCGACCCAAGCGCTTCTCGCCCAGCTCAATGGCCGCACCATCACGCGTCTTGACGGCTCGACGCAGAAACTGAATCTCGCGCAGCCAATCGTCGAAGCCCACGAAATGAGCGGCCGCGAGAAATTCCTCGACCGCATCGTGCAGCCGGATGCATTTTTCATCCTGTTGATCATCGGCGTGCTCGGACTTTACGTCGAGTTTACCCATCCGGGGATGTTCGCGCCGGGCGTAATTGGCGGAATCGCACTGGTGCTCGCGCTTTTCGCCATGCACATGCTGCCTGTGAATTTTGCGGGGCTGGTGCTCATCCTGCTTGCGATGATTATGTTTGTTCTTGAAGCAAAATTCCCCACGCACGGCATTCTAGGAGTCGGCGGCGCGATTGCGATGGTGCTCGGCGCGTTGATGCTGGTTCATTCGCCCATCACAACTGGCGGCGTGCATCCGGGCATTGCTCTCGCGGTCACCATTCCTGTTGCGCTCATCGTGATTTTCCTGATGCGCCTGGTCCTTCGGTCGTTCCGATGGAAGCGAACTACTGGCACTGACGAGTTGCTGGGCGCGGTCGGAGAAATGATGGAGCCAGTGCTATCGGCTGGCGCAAATGGCATGGTTCTGGTTCACGGCGAATTGTGGCGTGCTGCGGCCAGCGAGCCGATTTCCAAGGGAGCGCAAGTCCGCGTAAACCGCGTGCAAGGGTTGACGCTCACGGTCGAGCCGGTGCGGGCCGTCACCGCGTCTCGCTGAAACTTTTCTTGCACAGGCTCCGAAAGATTTGAAACTCTGGAGGGCACGATGGACGTTTTCATGCTGGGCATTGCGATCGCGGTTTTCATTTTCTTGATTTGGATTTTCAATTGTATCTATGTCCTCAAGGAGTGGGAGCGCGGCGTTGTGCTGCGCCTCGGCCGCATGATGCCCACGGCCAAGGGACCGGGCCTCTGTTTGGTTTTTTACCCTATCGACAAGCTGACGCGTGTTTCGCTGCGAATCGAAACGCTCGACGTTCCTCCGCAGGACGTCATCACGCGTGACAACGTTTCGGCAAAAGTAAACGCGGTCTGTTATTTCCGCGTCGTCGATTCCAATCTTGCCATTTCGCAGATCCAAAACTATCTGTATGCCACTTCGCAGCTCGCCCAAACGAATTTGCGCAGCGTCGTCGGCCAGTTCGAGCTCGACGACGTTCTCTCCGAGCGCGAAAAGGTAAACGCCAAGTTGCAAACAATCCTTGACCAGGATACCGAGCCATGGGGTATTAAGGTTACGAAGGTTGAGGTCAAGCAGGTCGATATTCCGGAGAATATGCAGCGCGCCATCGCGCGGCAGGCCGAGGCGGAACGCGAACGCCG
>DASYYI010000413.1:0-7868 GCA_035933995.1 Candidatus Acidiferrales bacterium
GATGACGGCGGCGCAAATGGTGAAAGACGTGAAGCAGTTGGCGAGCGGCTGGAAGTACGACGTGATTTCGATTGGCTATCCGGGGCCAGTGGTGCAGGGCCGTCCGTTGCACGAGCCGGCCAATTTGGGCAAAGGCTGGGTGGGATTTCATTTTAGCCGCGCTTTCGGGCATCCGGTAAAGCTGGTGAATGATGCGGCGATGCAGGCGCTCGGGAGCTATCGCGGCGGGCGCATGCTTTTTCTCGGTCTGGGCACGGGCTTGGGCTCGGCGATGATTGTTGATGGAACGCTGCAGCCTTTGGAGTTGGCGCATTTGCCGTACAAGAAAGGCCGCACGTACGAAGATTACCTTGGCCTGCGCGGCCTGAAGCGTCTTGGCAAGAAGAAATGGCGGCGGCACGTTGCGGATGTGGTGGAGCGTCTGAAGATTGCGCTGGAACCCGATTACGTCGTGATTGGCGGCGGAAATTTGAAAAGGCTGAAGAAGCTGCCGCCCGGCGCGGAACCTGGTGACAATCGTAATGCGTTTCGCGGCGGGTTCCGCCTGTGGAAAGGCGAAGATGCGAAGGCTTCGGTTCACGGATCCAAAGCGCCCGGTAGAAAAACCGAATAGACACCGATGAGGATGCGCTGCTCATGATAAATGATTCGGCCGAATCGACGTCAACCCTGAGGACCATTCTGAAGTTTTCGTGGATTATTGTCCTGATTGCGGCGCTGATCGTGGCCGGGATTTTCTATTCGCGCTGGCAGGAAAATCGCGACATCGAAGAAAAGGCCGCGGCGGCAAAGCGCGCGAAGGCTCAGGAGCTTGTGGAGGATTTCGGCGGGAATGATTTCAAGATCCTCAATTTCTATGCCGCTCCAGGTGCCATCCATCGCGGCGACGAGGCTGCGCTCTGCTACGGCGTGTCGAACGCGAAAGCCGTCACGTTGGAGCCAAAAACGTCCGAGGACGTTTGGCCGTCGCTGAATCGCTGCGTGGAAGTCTCCCCTAAGAAAACGACCACCTACACGTTGACGGCGAGCGATGCCGCCGGTCACAAGAAAACCGCGACACTCATCCTCACAGTTCAGTAGGTTCCAAGCTAAGACTTTTGCGAAGATTTTCCATGAGCACATATAAAGAGCGGAGCTTGACTCGCGGGGCGCGCGGTTGGACAATGCGCCGCCGGGATCAGCGACGCTGAGTCGCGCAAATTTGTTACGACACGATCTCGCCGAGGCCAACACACATGCCAATCGCAGCGCCAAAATCAGCAATTGATCGCCGCGGTTTTCTCGCCGCTTGTTCCAAATTCGGAGTCGCGGGGACACTGTTTCCCGGCGTGTTGTGGGCAATGGCGGAGGGTGAGCCGCAAAAAATCACCGTCGAGATGATCAGCGACGCGGCCGCGATTGCGGACGTGCCGATTCCCGCGGAAGATCGCGAGATGATGCTGCGCAATCTCCAGAATGCGACCAAGAATTACGAGCAGATTTACGCGCTGCACATGCCGAATGGCGTGCAGCCCGCGATGGTCTTCGATCCCTTGACGAGCACGAACACGCATTTCGAACAGACAAAACGACCATTGCAAATTTCGGCGGCGCCGGCGATCGCTACGCGCCACGTGCCCAAGGATTTGGAGGAGATTGCGTTCGCGACCGTGCGTGAACTGGCGGAATTGGTGCGCACGAAAAAGGTGTCGTCGACGGCGCTGACGCAAATGTATTTGGCGCGCCTGAAACGATACGACCCGTTGCTGCATTTCGTAATTACGTTGACCGAGGATCGCGCGCTCGCGCAGGCCAAAGAAGCGGATCGCGACATCGCAGTCGGGAAATATCGCGGGCCGCTCCACGGGATTCCGTGGGGCGCAAAGGATTTGCTCGCCGTCAAAGGATATCCCACCACGTGGGGCGCCGCGCCTTATAAGGATCAAACAATCGACGAGGATGCGACTGTCGTCAAGCGTCTGGACGCCGCTGGCGCGGTGCTGCTCGCAAAGCTGACGCTCGGAGCTCTCGCGGAAGGTGATCACTGGTTCGGCGGGGTCACGCGCAATCCGTGGAATCCGGATCAGGGTTCGAGCGGCTCTTCCGCCGGGCCATCGTCGGCGACGGCGGCAGGTTGCGTCGGATTCGCGATCGGTTCGGAAACGCTGGGCTCGATTTCATCGCCAAGCACGCGCTGCGGGGTGACGGGATTGCGGCCCACGTTTGGGCATGTGCCGCGCACGGGCGCGATGGCGCTCTCATGGAGCCAGGACAAGCTCGGCCCCATTTGCCGCGCCGTGGAAGATTGCGCGCTGGCGCTCGATGCAATTTACGGACCCGATGGCGAGGATCGTTCCGTGCAGCCAGCTGCGTTCAGTTGGGATGCGCGACAAGACTGGCGAAAATTCCGCGTCGGCTTCCTCGAATCCGAATTCAAGTTTGATCGCGCAGCGTTGGAAGAGCGCGTAAAGAATTTTCGCGGCATCACGGATGCGGAGAAACAGCAGATCATCACTTCCGCCGAATATGACCAGAAATTCAACGATGCCGCGTTGCAAAAATTGCGCGACATGGGCGTGAAGATGACGCCAATCGAGTTGCCGAAGCTTCCCTATCAGCCGATGGTGACGATCCTTGACGTGGAAGCCGCCGCGGCATTTGATGAACTGACGCGCACCGGGCGCGACAAACTGCTCGGGGATCAGACCGCCGGAGGCTGGGCGAACACGTTCCGGGTTGCGCGTTTTGTCCCCGCCGTGGAATATGTACAGGCGAATCGCGCAAAGTTCCTCGCGATGCAGGCGGTCGCCAAAGCGTTCGAGGGTTACGACGTGATCGTTGCGCCAACCGGTGGCGAGCAGCTCACGGTGACGAATCTCACCGGTCATCCGGCATTGATTTTGCCCAATGGTTTTCGCGGAGACGACGCGCCGCCCGCCGTCAAAGGCAAAGACGGAATGGTCGGCAATTATGGCGGCCCCGGCACGCCGGTGAGTTTAACGTTCCTCGGGCCGCTTTACGGAGAAGAGAAAATGCTGGCATTTGGCCGCGCCTACCAGGACGCGACGAAGTTCCATTTACAGCATCCGAAGCTGAAGATCTAGGCGCAGTGCGAAGGACAAGGCACAGTGACGTATGCTAGAGGGGGTCGGGCGGCGAGCGATCCTTACGCCCGATAGGCGATGAGGAAAATCCTGAGGAACGAGAAGAGGATTTTTCCATCGGGGCGCGGTGGATAGGCGGCGCGGATTTTTTCGGTGTATTCGGTGATGAATTTGCCGCGGTCAGCGTCTTCACCGATGGCGTTCAAATACGGGCGCATACCGGTGGTTTTGTACCATTCAACGACGGTCTCGGCGTTGGGCATCACATGAAAATACTCCGTTAGCCACACATCGACACGAGTGGCCAAAGGTGCGAGTAGATCGTAATAAAATTCCCAATCCTGCGCATGCCATGTGCGGACACGCCCTGTGGGAAACCACTTGCGCCAGCCGATAGAGGCGGCCATTTCGCGCAGCAGTCGATAAGCGGGACGATCGAAGCTACTGGGAATTTGTATCGCAAGAGCGCCGGCCGCTGCGACGCGCGCGAAAAGTTTGGGATATAGACTGGTGTGATCGGGAAGCCACTGGAGCGCCGCATTCGAGAAAACGACGTCGAACTGTTGCTCTTCCTCCGCCGTCCATTTGACAATATCACTGAGGATCCATCGCCCGTGCGGATGCGCCTCAATTGCCGCGTTGATCATTTCTGCCGCGCTGTCGACTCCGGTGATCTCCGCATCGGGCCAGCGTTCGGCGAGAACTTGCGTGCTGTTGCCGGGGCCACAGCCGAGGTCAACCACATGATGAACATTGGGGACGGAGACGCGGGCGGCAAGGTCACGGCAAGGTTGTGTGCGCTCTTCGGAAAATTTCAGGTATTGCTCGGGATTCCAGCCGGCCATTTAGGAACGAGCCGCCTGCTCCATTCTCGGCGCGAGCTTGAGAGGCCGCGCGAGATGCATCCAGGTCAATAATTTTAGCACCGGCCACGATGGATCGAATTCACCGCGAAACACGCTGAAGCGCGCGGAAGTGGGATAAGCATGGTGGTTGTTGTGCCAACCTTCTCCTGCCGTGACCAGCGCGATGAAGGGTAGATTTGTGGCGGTGTTGTCGAAATTGCGTTTGCCGAATGCGTGATTTGCTCCGTTGATTACCGCGTTCAGGAAAATATACGTGGCGGCCTGCACGAGGTAAGCAAGCCCTCCCCAGACCGGCCCGAGCAACAACATGAAAATCGCGACGCCCGTGATTACGCCAGCGATCCCGAAGCCGAAAATATGGCGGTCGAGCCAGCCGTTCCCGATATCCGGCGCGAATGTAGCCAACGTCTCAGGCTGCTTTGCCTCGCGCGCGTAGTAATAGACGTTGCCAAGCAAAATGCGCCAGAGGCCTTCGAGCACGGGGCTGTGCGGGTCGCCG
Source organism: Candidatus Acidiferrales bacterium (assembly GCA_035933995.1). Classification (GTDB taxonomy): domain Bacteria; phylum Acidobacteriota; class Terriglobia; order Acidiferrales; family UBA7541; genus DAHUXN01. The sequence goes on from DASYYI010000413.1 coordinate 4,449, forward strand.
TCAACGTCCGTGTGGCGATGATGTTTACGATGCACCGCGACCCATTCCTTGGTGTTGATTCCGGTCCACAGCCAAAGCTGCAAGCGCATTGGAAACGCGACGATGGGGCTCAGATAAACGCCGCGATGAGCGAGTGTTCGGTGCAAATAAATACTGGTGGCAAAGGAAGACAGTTGAACGGCCACAACGACAGCGATGGCGGCGTAGAGGAGATGTAGCAAAGGCGCCTCGATCTATTCTGCTTCTTGTCTAAATGCTGACGCCTAAGAATAGACCGGGGAGGAAAAGCAGTCAAACGCTACGTGAAATGCTTTTCCAGAATTTAACGGCGCCTTCAAAAGTGAGCTTACGTTCGCGGTCGAACTCCGTTCGCCGATCTGGTTCCGGACGCCAATAACTATTTGTTTGCACTCTTCCTTGACGCGACGCCGATTTCGCGGCTGACGCATTAAAATCTTTCCTGTTCGGGTTGGAGATGTTCTTCCTTCCGCGAGTGACGCAGAGGGACTGTCGCCAACAGACTTGCATAAATCCGGCTGTCCAAGCCGAAAAATCGGACGAGGAGGATTTCGCGATGACGAAGAAAGTTACGAGTATCCTGGTTGCATCAGCATTCGCGCTCGCGCTTTCGCTGCCAGTGGCCACGTCAGCGGAACCAGGTTTGCCGGCGGCGAAGGCTCCCACGGCAAAAGCATTGACCACAGCTGCTCAGGATCGCGACGATAGGGAGCGGCATCCAGAAATTCGCGACGCCATCGGACTGCTCAATCGTGCGCAGGATCGTTTGAACCATGCCGCGCACGACTTTCATGGCCATCGCGTGAAGGCGATGCAACACATCAGCGAAGCCCTCGAAGAGCTTCATAAGGCTCAGGCTTCGGACCGGCACTAGGGATTTCGAGAGGGAGGGGCACGAATATCAAAGAGCGGCGTTCCGGTGATATGCAGCGAACGAGGATCGCCGCTCTTTTTCGTTTCAGGATGGAAGTAATCTGAATGGGAAAGCCTTACTGCCGGTTTGCTGGGCTCGCTTTGGCGGCCGCCGCGCTTGATCCAGTCTTGCCAGACGCAATCGCGCGAACGATCTTATTCGCGATGCCACTGCTGATGGGGCAAGTTGTGTCGTTGATGCGGCACTCGGCCAGCGTCAACTTGCAGCCGCAAGTGCAGCTTTGGGCATTCAGGCGGTGCAAAGCAATCTTCTTCTGCGTCGGCGTCAATCCGGCAAAACTCACGCCGGGCAGCTCATTCGCGCGGGCGGCGTTCTTCAAGAAGATCTGGCCCGTGTCTTTGAAGGTTTCAATGCGCGCCGTAACGGGCATGCCCATCACCGAGCGCACTTCCATATCGTAAAAATCGAGCGGATACACTCCCACATTTTTCTGCACCACGCGGCCGTCCGCGTTGATCACGAACGTTGTCGGCAGCGCGGCCACCCCGCCATATTCGCGTTCGAGCTGCGCGCTGGACATGATGACGGGATAGTTGATACCTGCTTTTTTAGCGAACTTGGCCACCTGCTCGGGCGGCGCTTCGTCTTCGGACGCGCCGATGACCTCGAGAGTATCTTTGTATTGGGCTTGGAGCTTGATCATTTCCGGAATTTCCTCGCGGCAAGGGCCGCACCAAGTGGCCCAAAAATTCAACAGGACTACCTTGCCTTTCAGCGCGGGGGTCGAGACCACATTGCCGGAAAGATCGCGGGCGAGGAACGGAGGAGCGGCTTCAGGATCCTTTGCAAAGTAGAGAACAGGCACATCCCGAGTTTGAGCGTTTGAATTTACCGCAGCCAGCGCAACGGGACGGCTGCGCGTAGCGCCTGCGCGCGCGACGGCTACAGCGTGCAGCACAAAAAAGGCAGTCCCAGCCGCCAGCGCCAGCAGCACTATCGAAGCAACAATGCTCATCCGCGTCATGCGCATACGATCTTTGTCCTGCCTTTATTATGGGGCCAGCCCATTATGAGTACAAGCCAAACAGCCAGTTTGGATTCCTTACAAGCGTCCGCTTTGCGAGATTTAAAGCCGGACTTCTACGCCGGTAATTTCGAAATTGCGCTGGAGTCTAACGCTTCCAGTTCCGCGGAATGATCCTGAATCGGAAAGCCGTTTTTCTGCCAGGCGGCAAACCCACCTGCCAGTGGACGCACGCGCGTTATGCCTTGTCTTCTCAGCAGCAGCGCCACACGGGCGCTGGTGGCCTCGTTGGGTCAAGTACAGTAGAGCACGACGTCGCGATCCCGCGGAATCTCTTGCTGGCGCTGTTCGATCTCCTTCGGGTCCAGGCGCAGCGCGCCGGGAATCGTCAGCGGGTCGGCTTCAAACTCCACTGAGTGCCGCAAATCCACGATTTGAATATTCTCCCCGGCGTCCAACATGCGCTTCAACTCTTCGGGCATAATTCGCGCCACGCGCAAATCCCGCATGAATCGCCGCCGCTGCATGTACTTGAACAGAATGTATGCGGCGAGGGCGCTCACCAGCAGAAAGATCAACATCTCGCCCAATCTCATGGCGTATTGCGCTACGCGTTCAAGCTGATGCGAAAACGCAAAACCCAGCCCGACGAATGTTCCTGTCCAGAACAACGCTCCGCACAGGTCATAAACAACGAAACGCGAGAGGCGCATGTGAAAGATTCCCGCGAGCGGCGGCGCCACGCTCGAAAGGCCGGGAATGAACTTTGCAACCAGTAGTGATCTTGCGCCCAGCCGTGCGTAAAGGTCTTCCGTCCGCCGCGCACACGAATCGGGCTCGACGGAAATCCGGCAAATCCAATTCAGCACGCTTCCCCCGCGCCGCTTGCCGATTTCGTACCAGCAAAGATCACTGATCGTCGATGCAATCACCGGTAGCGCCAAACACAAAGCCAGATTCAGATTTCCCGCGCCTGCCAGCGCGCCCGCCGCCAGCAGAAGAGGTATCGAGGGAATTGGAAGCCCGGCCTGTTCGAGCAATACCCAGACGAACAAGACGACGTAGCCATGAGCCACGAGAAAGCCGATTAGAGTCTGCATAGCGGTCAATTAAGAGTGCTGGAAAGAGCTATCCGCGCGCAAGGGACAAATAACAGCGGACAAGAAGGGCGGAGTCGTCGGAAAAGTGGCAAGGGAAGGAGCCGAGTTCCAAAGAGGGATTCGCATTCCGAATTGGTTCAGTGAAAACCGATAATTAGTCGTGCCTTGAGGGTAACTCGATTGCTCTCAATAGCGGCGGCAGCGCGTAGGACGCGAGACCTCTGGCAGAGATCGTGCACTTGGGAAGGCGGGTCGCGTTCCAAAACGTGGCTCATCACACTGTGGCAGAGGAGGAAGGGGCTCGGTCACGGAGTGGTGGGTGACGTTCCCACCTGCCTCTGAGAGGGAAGCTAGGATGGATGACCCCAGACTCGGTCTCGCCTAGGCCGAGTCACCGGAACGCG
>DASYYI010000455.1:0-3133 GCA_035933995.1 Candidatus Acidiferrales bacterium
GCGCGTCTAAATCCACTCCGAAAGCCGCTCGCAAATCGAAATGACGCGCTACATTTCACTTCGCCTCGTTTATTCGCTTCCCGCGCTCTGGCTCATCGTCACCATGGTTTTTCTGCTCGCGCACATCGTGCCCGGCGATCCCGTGCAACAAATGCTCGGCGAAGGCGCCACTGCCTCCGACCTGATTCAGCTTCGCCACGCTCTTGGCCTTGATCAGCCGATTTCCGTTCAGTACGGCCGTTATCTCGGCGGAGTCGCGCACGGCAATCTGGGCGAGTCATTTCGCTTTCAGCAGCCCGTGCTTCACGTTGTACTCGAACATTATCCCGCAACGCTCGAGCTTGCCTTCGCTGCGCTCATTGTTTGCTGCGCGATCGGGATTCCCGCTGGGATCATTGCCGCGCAGCGTCGCGGACGCCCCGCCGACCACGCCATCGGTTTTTTTACTTTGCTTGGACTTTCCATTCCGAATTTCGCTCTCGGCCCGCTGCTCATTTTGATTTTCTCCGTGCTGATAGGCTGGTTGCCAGTCAGCGGACGCGGCGGCGTTTCGCATCTGATTCTCCCCGCCATCACGCTGGGAGCCGCGCTCGCCGCGATTCTCACGCGCATGGTGCGCACCTCCGTGCTCGAACAATTGGGAAGCGATTACGTCCGCACCGCGCGCGCCAAGGGCCTCACCGAGCGCGCCGTGCTTCTGCGTCACGCCTTTCGCAATGCGCTGATTCCCATCCTCACGATTCTCGGCCTGCAATTCGGCACGCTTTTGGCCGGTACAATTGTCACGGAAACGATTTTTTCCTGGCCCGGCATTGGGCGCCTCGCCGTTCAAGCTATCGAAGCGCGCGATTACCCGCTACTTCAGGGCTGCATTTTGGTTATTGCGATTTCGTACGTCCTTGTAAATTTGCTGACGGATCTCGTCTACGCGTTTGCTGATCCGCGAGTGCGCCTGCAATGAAAGCGCTGCGCGAGTTCCTCCGCCACAGCGTGCCCGGAAGCGTCGGTTTTGTTCTGTGCGTGATTCTGATCATTCTGGCGATTGGCGCGCCGTGGCTTGCGCCTTATAATCCCGCTGCGCAAAATCTCCCCGCTCGTCTGGTCCCGCCGAGTGTCGCGCATTGGATGGGCACCGACGAGCTTGGCCGCGACGTTCTCTCTCGCGTCATCTACGGAGCGCGCGTCTCGATGTCCGTCAGCGTTTCCGTCGTTTTCGGCGCGGGAATTATCGGCTTGATTCTTGGTTCGCTCGCGGGCTATTTCGGCGGCTGGTTCGATCGCTTCGTGAACATCTTTCTCATCAACGCGTTTCTTTCGTTCCCGGGAATTCTCCTTGCGATTGCGTTCGCTGCATTTCTCGGCCCCGGCCTCGGCAACGTGATCATCGCGCTCACCATCACGGGTTGGGCGGGCTATGCGCGTCTCGCTCGCGCGCAAGTGCTGCAAGCGAAGGAAATGGATTTCGTCACCGCCGCGCGCTCGCTTGGCGCGTCACACACGCGCATTCTCGTTCGCCATTTGCTGCCCAACATCATTCAGCCCGTTCTCGTTCAGGGAACCATCGCGCTCGCTGGCGCGATTCTCGCTGAATCGACGCTCAGCTTCCTCGGCCTCGGCGTCCTCGCGCCTATGTCGAGCTGGGGCGCGATGCTCAACGACGCGCGCAGCCATCTTTTCGACGCGCCGCACATGGTCATCTTCCCCGCGCTCGCCGTGATGACCGCCGTCCTCGCCTTCAATTTGTTGGGGGACGCCCTGCGCGACTGGATGGACCCGCGCATCCGCTCCTACCTGGTCGTCACCGACTTAGCCCGGTAGCGATTGGTTATGCTACCTCGTTTTGCCTGAAAGAAAACGAAACAGTTGATTTCAGTTGTGCGGTATGCTTCGTGGCGTGGATTTCCAAGCCCTTAACGGAAAACGATTCACTGTCTGGCTCACGGATGAAAAAGACGACTCTGTGGTTTTTAGCGGAATCCTACATTGGGACGGACACACGCTTCAGCTTGACCGGGGCAAGAAACCTAGTTTTGAGATACGCGAGGAGTGGTACGAGAGGATCAAGCCTGTTCCGGATTCGGTTAAAGAAATTTTGTTGGATGCGGAGTCGTTCCTACGACTCTTTGTCCTGACTCTTCCGCCAGGGGAAGACACATCGAAACTTCAAGAAACAGGTCTTCAATGGCCCGCTAAAGACGAATAATGGGCCGAGCGTTTACAGGAGTTAATCTCATTATCACGCGAATTCGACGGTGACTTCGGCGCCGCGATTCGCGCCGACAACTTTTGCCGCGCTTCCGCGATTCACGGCCACCTCGAAAAATCCGCTCGAACCCATGAGCAGCACGGGCTCATTCGGTCCGCCTTCTGAGAACGTCTGCGCGAACTTGGAAATCTCCACATTTCCAATGCGCATCTTGAAACTCGTTCCTGCAATCACTTGCGGCATGTCCTCGGCGGCCAGATTCGTCAGCAGATTCCCGAAATTGTCGGCGCGCAGCACCACGCCTTTCACGCCTTTGCCGGAAGGCTTCGGCTTGGGCAAAGTGAAGCGCACAAAATCAGTGATTTCTTCGCCGAACGCGTTGGTCTGCCATGTTTTTGAGAGCCATGCCGCAACCGGCGAAAAAATATCGCGTCCGTGAAACGTGGTGCTCAACGGCTGCAAGAAATAATGGTCGGAAGTGATATGCCGCACGGTCAGCTGTTCTTCGCGCTCGTAAACCATCGAAAGCACGCCATTATCCGGCGCGACAAAATAGTGCGTGCCAGCGCTCACCAGCAGCGGCCGCCGTTCCGTGCCAACTCCCGGATCCACCACAACCACGTGTATCGTCTTCGGAGGGAAAAATTTGTACGCCTGCCCAATCACCAGCGCGCCATCGAGCAAGTCGTATGGCAGCACTTGATGGGTGATGTCCGCAATTTCCGCGTCGGGATTGATGTTGAGAATGACGCCCTTCATCGTTCCGGCCAAATGATCGGCCGATCCGAAGTCCGTCGTCAGAGTAATAATTGAGCGCGCCAAATTCGTCTCCCGATTTCAGTTTGCTTTGTTCTACAAGTCTGTCAGAGACGCTCTGGCAAGGCAACGTTCCACGCCGTGCAGGTTTCCTGGTGTGAAATCGCTCGT
>DASYYI010000450.1:0-12482 GCA_035933995.1 Candidatus Acidiferrales bacterium
ATAAAGCGAATCAATATGGCTCAGGATACGACTCTCGAACGTCCTCTCCCTTATAGTGCCGGTGCGGAGCGCAGCGTCCTCGGCGCTATCCTTCTCGACAATCATTCCTTCAACATTGCCGTCGAGAAATTGAAGGGCGAGGACTTTTTCCTCGATCAGCATCGCCGGATTTTCGAGCGCATCGTTGAACTCGCCGAGGCCCAGCAAGCCATCGATCTGATCACTCTCAGCGAATGTCTCGATCGCCATGGCGAACTCGAATCTGCGGGCGGCCCCGCCTATCTTTCGCAGTTGATGGACGGCTTGCCGCGAGCGACCAACGTCGAGCACTACGTCCGCATCGTCAAGGAAAAATCGGTTCTTCGCCATCTGATCCGCACGGCTGAAGTGATTATGCAGCGCGCCCTCGACGCCGAAGACGACGCCGACGCAATCCTCGACAAAGCTGAGTCCGATATTTTTCAGGTGGCTGAAGAACGCGTGCGCGCCGGGCTGATCGGCGTCAAAGATCTGATTAAGGATAATTATTCCCGGCTCGAAAAAATGATGGAAGAGGGGCGCCGCCTCACTGGCGTCCCCACGGGATATCTGAATCTCGACAACGACACAGCCGGCCTGCAGGCCGGTGAACTGATTATTCTCGCTGCGCGGCCGTCGATGGGGAAGACCTCGCTGGCACTGAACATCGCTGAAAATGTCGCGCTCAGCAACGAACCGCGCGCGGTCGCAATTTTCAGCCTCGAAATGTCGAAAGAGTCTCTGCTGATGCGCTTGCTGGCCTCGCAAGGCCGCGTCGATGCGCACAAGTTCCGCACCGGCCATTTGGGACATGAAGACTGGGCGAAAATCGGCCAAGCTCTCGCGCGCCTCGGCGATGCTCCGCTCTGGATTGACGATTCGGCTTCTTCGACGGTGATGGAGATGGGCGCGAAAGCCCGGCGCCTGAAGCGCGACAAGGGCCTCGATCTTCTGATTGTGGACTATCTTCAGCTCATCGCCGCGCGCGGCCGCTTTGGCAATCGCAACGAGGAAGTCTCGAGCATTTCCCGTTCTCTAAAGGGCCTCGCCAAGGAATTAAAAGTTCCTGTGCTCGTCTTGAGCCAGTTGACTCGGGCGCCCGAGCGCGAAGATCGCAAGCCGCAATTAGCCGATCTTCGCGAATCCGGCGCTATCGAGCAGGACGCTGACGTCGTTCTCTTCATTCATCGCCCGGGTTTTTACAAGACCGATCTTCCCGACGAGGAACGCGCCAAGTCTGAACTCATCATCGCCAAGCAGCGCAACGGCCCGACTGGCAGCCTCGATTTCGTCTTCATCAATCGCCATACGCGTTTCGAACAAGCCGCGCCGGATTCTTTTGGTCCCATGCCCGAGTAGCCGGGCCGTGGCTTGGGCGGAGTTTCGGTGCAGCGCTCCTCACTGTGTTTCACTGGCGACGCCCTGTGGCCCTTGGCCCGCGCTCGTTTTGCGGCGGGTTCGTCAAATAAGTTGATACCGCGGCCGGCACCGCATTAAGCGCATTGCGCAAAGAGACTTCTGGGAGTTTTTCAAAGACGTCGCGCATTTCCGCTTCTGGCACGCCTATTGCTCCATCAGAATCGGTGTTTACTAGAAGCGGGGCAAGCAGGGGAATTCAGGTTACGCCTCCGCGCGCGGCGAGGTACGCTTCCAGTTTACGCACAACCACATCGCAAATGAGCCGCGGAATCCAATTCGAAGGACGTCCTATCTGGGCTGAGGTTTCTCTCTCTGCGATCACCCACAATCTGCGCTTGATCCGCCGCAAAATTGGCAAGAGGCGCAAAATCCTCGCCGTCGTCAAGGCGAATGCTTATGGCCTCGGCGCAGTCGAAGTCAGCAAACACCTCGCGCGTTTGGGGGTCCAGGCCTTTGGCGTGACCTGTTCGGCCGAAGGTGTCGAATTGCGTGAAGCGGGAATTCGCCAGCCGATTCTGCTCCTTACCGGTTTTTGGCCCGGCGAGGAAAAGCGCATTTTGCATCGCAATCTCACGCCCACGATCGCCCGTATCGATCAGGTTCGCGCGCTCGAACGTGCTGCGGCGAAATCGCGCGCGCGTAAATCCCGCGGGAAATTCGCCTTCCATCTCAAAATCGATAGCGGTATGAATCGCCTGGGGATTTCTCCCGAAGAAATCGGCGCATTCATCCGCGAATACGCGGCCTGCCCGCATCTTGAACTCGCTGGCGTATTCACACATTTCGCTTCTTCTGACGATTTTCGCACCACGCAAAACGAGCAGCAGGAGAAAGTGTTCAGCGAAGCTTTGACGCAATTGCGCGAAGCCGGAATTTCGCCTGGCACGATCCACATGGCGAATAGCGGAGCTATCTGTGCGCGGGAGTCTACATGGTCGGACATGGTGCGCCCCGGCGCCGTTCTCTACGGTTATCATCAGGGATTTGAGCCGGCCGAGGTCGCGGCCAATGTCAAAAAAGATATGCAGCTCGAGCCGTGCCTCAGCTTCCGCGCGCGCATTATTTCTCTGCGCGAAGTCGCCGCGGGCGTGCCCGTGGGCTACAGCGCGAAATTTGTCGCTGATCGTCCTTCGCGCATTGCGGTGATTGCGGCGGGGTACGCTGACGGAATTGTGCGCCAACGCAGCAATCGCGGCTGTGTAATCGTCAGAGGGCGCCTTGTACCTCTTGTGGGTACAATTTCGATGGATCTTTCCATGGTGGACGTCACGGATGTTCCCGACGCCGCGGTCGGCGACATCGCAACTATCTACGGAGAGGATGGCAAAGTCGCCATTCACGCCGACCAAATCGCCCGCCAAATCGGCACCGTCACCTCCGACTTGCTCTGCGCGCTTGGACGCCGCGTTCCTCGCTTTTACATTCGCTGAATCTTTTCCTGCAGCACGGGCCCGGTGGTATACTCATCTAAGTTACCCATAAATTTATTTCCATTCATACCGGTTGCAGTCGGAGAACCTTAATAGTGCCGGACAGCATTCTGTAAGCGCATGGATATATTTTTCAGGAATTCATATCTAATTTTTCATAAAAGGGGCCACGATGACGCGCACTTTTAACTCATCCAATCGTTCCTCTGTTCCCGATAGCCCAGAAAATTTCCCCGAGAAGCCGATATCGTTTTCCAGACCGGACACGGGCGGCGTGGGCGGTTTCTGGGATATGTTCGCGATTCGGCTGATCTTCACCGTGGTGTGCGTCGCCGCCGGCTACCACTTCCGCCCGTTTAGCTTGTCGCATCTTCTGGGCGCGATTGCTGGATTTGTTTTCGCATTCGCCGTCATTCTCTTTGAGGTTCGTCTGCGCCGCGCAAGTCTACGCCGGTTGATCGGTGCCGTGATCGGCTCAATCCTGGGCATTTTGGGCGCCTACCTGACCACCCTTGTGCTGGTCCACACGTCGATGCCGGAGAGCACCCGCTCATTCATCAGCCTCGCTGTGTTTCTGGTGATGGCTTATATCGGCTTGATCGTTGGCGCGAATAAGGGAGACATGCTCAACCTCCAGGCCCTCGGCGGCCTTTTTGGCACCGAACGCGGCTCCCGCCAAATTTACAAAGTTCTCGACACAAGCGTCATCATCGACGGGCGCGTCGTCGACATCGCCGAGGCCCACTTCATCGACGGAACAATCATCATTCCGCAATTTGTCCTGCGCGAACTGCAGATGGTCGCCGACTCCGCCGATCCGCTGCGCCGCCAGCGCGGCCGCCGCGGTCTCGAAGTTTTGCAGCGTATCCAGAAAATGCCTCATCTGGATGTCCAGATTGCCGAGGACGATTTTCAGAATATTGCCGAAGTAGATCTCAAGCTTATCGAGCTCGCCAAACGCTACGACGCGAAAATCATCACCAACGATTTCAATCTGAACAAAGTCGCCACTCTTCAAGGCATAGAAATTCTCAACGTCAACCAACTCGCCAACGCTCTCAAGCCCGTCGTGCTCCCGGGTGAGACCATGCGCGTTTTCATCCTTCGCGAAGGCAAGGAATACAATCAGGGCGTGGCGTATCTCGATGACGGCACCATGGTCGTCGTCGACGGCGCGCGCAAAATGATCAACAAAACCATCGATATCTCCGTCACGTCCGTGCATCAGACCACTGCCGGCAAAATGATCTTTGGACGTTATGATGAGCGCGGTGAACAGAATTCTGCTCGCGCGGTGCAGCCGTTGCCCGGTTCCGCTGCTGAACAGGTTGCCTTTCGCTCGTCCGCGCCTGAGTTGCGCTCCTCTGATCCTGGCGCGCCCGCAGAGCGCGACCGCCCTTCCCGTCCGCTTACACCGGAGACCGGCCGTACCTAGCGCTCCGGTGGCCTGATTCCCACGGGCGCATATTTATCTGTTACTTTGAATGCGATAGACTACGTCTCCCGAATGAGCCGAATCGCCGCCATCCTCCCCGCTGCCGGACTCGGCACCCGTATGGGTTCCGAGGTCCCCAAGCAATTTCTCGAACTCGACGGCGTGCCAATCGTCGTGTTCACGCTTCGGCGGTTATCGCTCTGCGCCGCCATCTCGGAGTTTCTAATCGCCACGCGTCCCGACGAAGTTCAAGCTCTCGAACGGCGCTTGTCAAAAGAAGACTTCGGGCGTCCAGTGCACGTGGTGATGGGTGGTGAGACGCGCCAGCAATCCGTCGGCAATGCCCTGGCGAAAATTTCATCCGATACGGAGCTGGTTCTTGTCCACGATGCCGTGCGCCCCTTCATTACACGCGAGCAAGTGGATCGCGTCATCGACGAAGCCCGCGCGCGCGGCGCCGCGATTCTCGGCGTCCCCGCAATCGACACGGTCAAGGAAGTTCGCCGCGCTACGCTTCCCGAGGACGTCGCACTGATTTCCGCCACCATTCCACGCGAACGAATTGTTCTGGCACAAACACCGCAAGCCTTCCAGGTCGCCGTGCTGAAAGAAGCCTTTGCCCGCGCCGAACAGGACGGCTTCACTGCGTCCGACGAAGCGGCTCTCGTCGAACGGACGGGGCGCGATGTCTATGTCGTTCACGGCTCCGAACGCAACATCAAAATCACTCGCCCCGCCGACATGGAACTAGCGCGTTTTTACCTCGACCAGGAGCGTCATCACAAATAATCATGTTCGAGAAATTCAACGAAGAGGCGCGCCGTTGCATCTTCATGGCTCGTCTCGCTGCCATCACCGAAAAATCCAAGAATATCGGTTTGCCGCACCTTCTCGCGGGCATTCGCAAGGAAAGCCCCGGCATATTCCGCGGTGTAAATTGGGAAAAGGTTCCCTTGAAACTCCCGCGCCTTTCGCCGGAAAACCTTCACTCCGCAAGCCGCGCCACCGGCGAAATCCCCCTGGACGCGAAAGCGAAGCGTGCGCTGGCCGCAGCTCCGGAAATTGCCAGGAAGCTCCATGCCTACCAAGTCACGCCCGCATATCTTCTCGCGGCCATCCTTTCCTCGGATGCGAAACTCCGCAAACAATTCAAAAAAGCCGGCATGGCGGAAACTTCCGCAAAGAGCACAGCTACGCAACATACCCATGTCGCCGAACGCTCGCGCATCGCGCGTTCTGGAATTGGCTACGATCTTCATCGTCTCGCCGTGAACCGTAAATTAATGATCGGTGGCATCGACGTCCCATTCGAAAAAGGCTCCGTCGGCCATTCCGATGGCGACGTCTTGAGCCACGCGATCTGCGACGCCCTCCTTGGCGCTGCCGGACTCGGCGACATTGGCACGCATTTTCCCGATACCGACCCCAAGTGGCGCGGCGTTTCGAGCCTTGTTTTTCTTCGCCAAGTTCGCCAGTACCTCGAACGCAAAAATTGGAAAATTCGTCACATTGACGCCATCGTGGTCGCGGAACGCCCCAAGCTGGGCCCTCATTTTCCCGCCATGCGCGCGGCGCTCGCGAAAGCTCTCGGCGTCACCGCCGAGCAAATTAACCTGAAGGCCAAGACGCACGAAGGCCTCGGTGAAATCGGCCGTGGCGAAGCCCTCGCTGCTCACGTCATCGCCACCATCGAAAGCTAACGAGTCGGTTGGGAGAAATAACCTTAATGAACCACCTCGCGGGATTTCATGCTGTCGAAGAAGCGCTCGTTGCCGGGCATCCGCTTGACCGCATCCTCGTCGCCCGCGGGCAGCACGGCGGCCGCATACAGAAGATTCTCGACCTAGCGCGCTCCCGCGGCGTTCCCGTGCGCTTCGAGGATCGCATCCAACTCGATCGCGCCGCGGCCGCTGAACATCATCAGGGCGTGGTGGCCTTCACCGCCTCGCGCGAAGCCCTAGATATCGAAGATCTTCTCACCGGCCATTCGCAACGTGACGCCCAAGCCGCCGATCACCTATTGGTTCTTCTCGACGGCATCGAGGATCCGCACAACGTTGGCGCAATCGTTCGCACGGCTCTCGCGGCAGGCGCTGCTGGATTGATCATTCCCGAGCGACGCGCCGTCGGATTAACGGACACTGTCGCGCGCGTCTCCGCCGGAGCACTCGCGCATCTGCCCGTCGCACGCGTAAAGAATCTGGCGCGCGCTATGGAGCAACTCAAGGAAGCTGGCTTTTGGCTGATCGGTCTCGACGAACGCGCGGAAAAAAGTTACACCGAAGTGGATTATAAAGGCCGCATCGGCATTGTGATGGGAAGCGAAGGTATGGGGCTGCACGATCTAGTCCGCAAACGTTGCGACTTCCTCGTTTCCATTCCCACCACTGGCCCCGTACGCTCTCTCAACGTTTCCGTCGCCGCTGGCGTAGTCCTTTTCGAAGCGCTTCGCCACCGCAAGCTTACTTCGTAGGCAATTTAGGTCTTGAATTTACTTGTCGTACTGAATTAGCGAGAACACTTCCGTCCCGTTCAGTTTTTCGCGCCCCTTCAAAAACTTCAGCTCCACCGCAAACGCCGCTCCAGTAATTTCCGCGCCGAGTTGACTCAGCAGTTGCACGGCCGCCGCCGCCGTGCCACCAGTCGCGAGCAAGTCATCGCAAATCAGCACGCGCTCGCCGCGCTTCACGGCATCCTGATGAATTTCCAATTTGTCCGTGCCGTATTCAAGCTGATACGTCACTTGCGCGGTCTTCCACGGCAACTTGTTCGCCTTTCTCACGGGAACGAAACCCGCACCCAGCCGGTACGCCAGCGCCGGAGCAAAAATAAATCCCCGCGCCTCGATCCCCGCCACTACATCAATCTTCTTCCCCTCGAATTTGTCTCCCAATCTCTCAATCAAATCGTGGAACCCCTTCTTGTCCTGCAGCAACGTCGTCAAGTCGTAAAACAAAATTCCGGGCTTCGGATAATCGGGAACTTCGCGGATCAATCTCTTCAGATCTTCCATTCGATTGGTTTGTCCTTTCGCTGAATCACCCTGCTGCTGTCTTCGTGCGCATTTCATTCAAAAGGGATGCTCGATGGTGAAACCGTGCGCATATTTTTCTTCCACTTCCGCTTCTTCTTCCATCACTTCGGCCACGGACGCAGCTCGCGGGCCTCGTTCGAGTTCCTTCTTCAGCGCCACAAGCTGCTCTCGATCCCCTATCGCGTACACTTCCACGCGCCCATCGCCCAGGTTCCTCACGTACCCAGTCAATCCTAACCGCATCGAGACCCTCTGCGCGAAATATCGATACCCTACACCCTGCACCGTTCCTGAAACGTAATAAGTTCTGGCAATCCTTGCCTGTTCCAATTCGAAATTCCCCGTTTTCCGCTCGACGCAAGATTTTATCAGACGTATTTGAATTGGCTAGCGCATTGCACATTGCAGGGCTTCTTGCGCAAAAGTGAAAAACCTTTGCAGACAATTCCGGGATCCAATAGGAATTGGTGTCACAGCAGAGTTATCGCATTGAAAATGCAGTCACTTACATTTAGTTCTGCGGCCTGCTTTCTTTGGACCTCAGTTTGCTCTAGACAACTCGATATTTCGATTACTGTCTCTCTGCCTAGAGGTGAAGAATGAAGACGCTCTGCGCTTTTGCAATCGGCCTTGCCCTAACCTTGTCGGCGAGCGCTGCTTACGCCACTTCCGCGCCCATAGATCCGACCATCATCCTGCGCGACCCCACCTGTAACACTACGAATCCGTGCATCATTGTCACCGGCGGTTCATTCGGTCTGCAAGTCGAGAGCGATGGCGGCGGCGTGTTTGACATCCTGAACAATACGGGATTCACGTGGACGAGTTTAACCTTCTCGCTTTTGGCCCCTTCGAATGAGAGCATTTTCGGCTGCGACGGCGGACCCTTTTTCCAGCATTGTACGATCGGGGTCACTGGACCCGGCTCCGTTTCGGGCACGAACATAGTGGATGCCTTCTTCTCGGGTCTTGGTCCTTGCGGACTGACTGGTCTGGTCAATTGCGATGGCTTGCCCTCCGGCGATGCGATTCTTATCAGTCTGGATCCGCATTGCACAAATACCTCTACCTGCGGATCGTGGCAGCCGAACTCTCTTGCGACTGTGTCACCGAATCCGGAGCCGGAGACTTTCGTGCTCTTGGTCACGGGTTTTCTGCCCTTGCTGCCGCTTCGTCGGCGACTCTTCGACTCGCGGTCTTCCGCTTGACAACCGCCTAATCGGCCTCAATTAACGGAATTCCTCTACGGCGCAGACCGCTACGCTGCTCTTTGGAAAGACGTCTCGTCGGCGACCGCGTCTTCCAGGAAGCGCCATTTCACAATTTGTAGTGAGTTCGAAAGCGGGGTAGAATAGGCGTGAATTCTCCGATCCTCGCGGCCTGCGGAAGAGAAAATCCATGGCGGTGAGGACGATATCGCGCTGCATGAACAGCGCGGAAAACGCGTGCGAAGCAGGATACTTTCGCGTGCGTTTAGGGTTGGGGCGGAAACTCCCGAGCCTCCCTTCATGGCCAAGCCGTGATTTGGAAAGGAGAAAAATCGAGCGCGCGGAGCGCCCTGCTTTTTCTGCCCAATTCCAATCATGGAATCGGGCATTTTTATTTTAGGCTGGCCGGGCGAAGTCGAATCGCAGCCGGCAGGAATCCAGACAGCATGCATGATTTTCATTCAACGACGCACGCAATGAGCGGAAAGCTGATCGACAAATTCGGCAGGCAGATTACGGACTTGCGCGTCTCCGTGACCGACCGTTGCAATTTCCGGTGCGTCTATTGCCGCTCCGCCAATCCTGAAAATCACATGGCGGAGCACAACCTGCTGAGCTGGGACGAGCTCGAGCGCTTGGCGCGAGTTCTCGTTGGCCTGGGAATCAAGAAAGTGCGCGTCACGGGAGGCGAGCCGCTGGTGCGCCCCGGCGTCGAAGAATTTATTTCCCAGTTGCGCGCGTTGGGCGTGCCGGATATTTCGCTGACCACGAATGGCCAGCTTCTCGCGGAACGCTGTGAGCGTCTCGTCGACGCGGGATTGAATCGCATCAATATCAGTCTCGATTCGCTTGATCGCGTAAGGTTTGAAAAAATCACGCGCACCCGTTCGTTCGATCGCGTACTCGCGGGAATCGACGCAGCACAAGCGTCGCCGCTGCGCCCGGTGAAAGTCAATGCTGTGCTGGTGCGCGGCCTGAATGACGATGAAGTGGAGGCGTTCGCCGCATTCGCGCGTGAGCGCGACTTGATTATGCGCTTCATCGAGTTCATGCCCCTCGATGCGGACCGTGCGTGGACACGCGACCTCTTTGTGCCCGCCGAGGAAATTCGACGGCGCATCGAAGCGCGCTGGCCCATTGTTCCCATCGCGCACGAACGCAGCGAAACGGCGCGCAAATATCGTTTCACCGACGGTCGCGGCGAAATCGGGCTTATTGCTCCCGTGTCGCAGCCATTTTGCGGATTCTGCTCGCGTGTCCGGCTGACCGCCGACGGAAAGCTTCGCACGTGTCTGTTCAGCAAGGAAGATCACGATCTGAAGGGCTTGCTGCGCGGCGGCGCGGGCGACCAGGAAATTGCCGCCGAAATCCGCGGCATCGTCATGGAAAAGGAAGCGAGCCACCGGATCAACGAGCCTGATTTTGTTCCGCCGTCGAGGACGATGGTCTATATTGGTGGTTGAACGTGGTTGAGTTCGGACCGTGGCGGACGAGGAATGTCGGACGAAGAGCAAAGGCTTTTCACATTGACTGAGGCGGAGCGCACTCGCGTCGAACTCGAGCCATTGCTTCTCGAAGCGATGGAGGAGCGCCGCCTCATGGGTGAGCTCGACGAAAAGCTGGGCGAACTCGCCACGCGCATACAAATGATGGGCGGCATGCGTTTCAATTACGACGAAGCAGCGACACAGCGTCTCGAGCGCAATCGCCACGAAAAATCCGTGGAATCTGCGCTCGAGCGCATCAGCGCCACCGGATGCGTCGTTAAGGACCTCAATGTGGGGTTGCTCGATTTTCCCGCGCGCCTCAATGACGAAGACATTTATTTTTGCTGGCGCGTGGGCGAGGACCGCATACGTTTCTATCATCGGCAGGACGAAGGATTCGCAGGGCGCCGGCCCATTGATCCGCGCGACGCCGATTATCGCAGTCCGATTCAGTAACGCCGCGGCGTCTGCGCCGAATTTCTGACGCGCTGCGTTTTCCTCCCTGAAAGGAATTTGTGAGCGAAGCTCCGGCAAACCGTTTGAAGCATTCCGCCAGCCCCTATCTGCGCTCCGCGGCGCACCAGCCTGTGGATTGGCACGAATGGGGCGAAGCCGCGTTTGCAGCGGCGCGCGCGGAAGCGAAGCCCATTCTCCTCGATATCGGCGCGGTTTGGTGCCATTGGTGCCACGTGATTGATCGCGAGAGCTACCAAAATCCCGACATTGCCGCGCTCATCAACCGATTCTTTGTGGCCGTCAAAGTGGATCGCGACGAACGCCCCGACGTCGATTCCCGCTATCAAGCGGCGATCAGCTCGATTTCTGGCCAGGGCGGCTGGCCATTGACCGCGTTTCTTACGCCGGACGGTAAGCCATTTTTCGGTGGCACGTATTTCCCGCCGGAAGACGCGATGGGCCGGCCGGGGTTCAAGCGCATCCTGGTTGCCGTGGCGGAGGCGTTTCGCGCGAAGCGAAGCGAAATCGACAGCTCGGCGGTGGCGCTCGAAGACGCAGTGCGCCAGGCGGAGAATTTTACAAACGCGCGTGGCGTATTCGATCCGGCGATCGTGCAAGCCATGGCCGCTTCGATCATCGGCAATTTCGATTCGCGTAATGGCGGGTTTGGACAAGCGCCGAAATTCCCGCATCCGGCGGCCATCGATTTGCTCCTCGATCTTGGTCAGACCTCGCGCGACTCCAATCTGCTGTTTATCGCGAATCGGACGCTGGCGAAGATGGCTCTTGGCGGCGTTTACGATCAGCTTGGCGGCGGATTTCATCGCTACTCTGTCGATGAACGCTGGCTTGTGCCGCATTTCGAGAAAATGTCTTACGATAATTCAGAGCTGCTGAAGAATTATCTTCACGGATTTCAGGTCGCGAGTGTGCCTGGTGCCGTGGACGCCACGCTTGCGCCACTTTTTCGCGAAACCGCCGAAGGAATTATTGCCTGGGTGTTTGACACGCTGAGTGGTCGCGAGCACGGCGGTTTTTTCGCGAGCCAGGATGCCGACATTTCGCTCGATGACGATGGCGATTACTTCACGTGGACGGTGAACGAGTTGCGCGCGGCGCTCGCGCCCGAAGAAGCCAGCGTGATGGAGGAATATTACGACGTCGGCCCGGTGGGCGAGATGTATCACAATTCGGCGAAAAATGTCCTGTGGGTGGCAAGTACCGTGGAAGATGTGGCGAAGCGCCGCGGAATAAGCGAGGCCGACGCGCGGCTCGCGATCTCCCGCGCAAAGAGCAAATTACTCGCTGCGCGTCTGAAGCGCACTGCGCCCGCCGTGGACAAAACCATCTATGTAAGCTGGAACGCCATGTTCGTTTCCGCGTTTCTCGAAGCCGCTCGCGTGCTCGGACACGATGATTGCCGGCAATTCGCGCTGAAGACGCTCGACCGGATTCTTGCCGAGACGTGGAACGAGGAGAAAGGCTTCAATCATCGCGTTGGCGGGCCGCTTGTGGCGGGTTTGCTCGACGATCAGATTTTTGCGGCGGCAGCGCTGCTCGATGCGTACGAGGCGACGCTCGACAAGCGCTATTTCGCGATTGCGGAACGCACAATGCAGCTCGCCATCGAAAAATACGGCGACGCGGAAGGCGGCGGCTTCTTCGACCGTGCTTCGGATGCGCCGCCGATGGGCGGGCTCGACGTTCGCCGCAAGGCGTTTCAAGATTCGCCGACGCCGAGCACCAACTCTGCCGCCGCGATTGTGCTCGCGCGGCTCTACGGTTTCACGGGCGACGAACTCTATCGCGAATGGGCCCAGCGGACGCTCGAAGCGTTCGCCGCGCTCGCGCCGCAATTTGGGCTTTACGCCGCAACGTACGGACTCGCGGCCGTGCTGCACTCGCGGCACATGTCACAAGCGGTGATCACGGGTGCTGCGGGCGATGCGAACGCCGCGGCGCTCGAAGCTGCCGCGAATTCCGTGTATCGCTTTG
>DASYYI010000451.1:0-2238 GCA_035933995.1 Candidatus Acidiferrales bacterium
TGCTCGGCGGCAAGCGCGGCGACTACTCCGTGTGTCATCCGAACGATCACGTCAACTTCGGGCAATCCACAAACGATGTTTTTCCAACGGCGATGCGCCTCGCGTCGTTGCTGCTGCTCGATGAAGTTTTGAAAGCCTGCGGCAAGCTGGAAGATGCGTTGTCGCGCAAGGGAAAGGAATTCGACCGAATTCTCAAATCCGGCCGCACGCACATGATGGACGCAGTGCCGATTCGGCTTGGACAAGAGTTCCGCGCCTACGCGACGGCGATCAATCGCGCAGGAGAAGCCATTCGCGGCGCGCAGGCTTTGTTGCGCGAAGTTGGCTTGGGAGGCTCCGCAGTCGGCACCGGCGTCAACACGCATCCGAAATATCAGCAGCTTGTTGTCACAAAGCTGAGCAAACTTTCCGCACAAAAACTTATTCCCGCCGAAGATCTGCGCTACGCGATGCAGTCGAATCTCGCAATGTCCACGGCGTCTTCCGCGTTGCGCAATCTGGCGCTCGAGCTGATTCGCATCTCGAACGATCTGCGATTGCTGTCGAGCGGACCGAACACTGGTCTTGCGGAAATACTTTTGCCCGCGCTGCAACCAGGATCCTCGATCATGCCGGGGAAAGTAAATCCCGTGATGGCCGAATTGACCGCGATGGTTGCGTTTCAAACGGTTGGCGCGGACGTGGCGACGGCGCTCGCCGTGCAGGCTGGGCAGTTGGAATTGAACGTGATGATGCCAACGATGGCGTGGAACGTTCTGCATTCGGCGGAAATTCTGAAAAACACGATGCGCGTGCTCGCCGAGAAGTGCGTCGACGGAATCAAAGCCAACGAGGAGCGCTGCCGCTACTACGCCAACGCAACAATCTCCATCGCCGCTGCTCTGAATCCTTACATCGGTTATGCAGCGGCGGCGGAGATTGCGAAAGAGAGCGTGAAAACCGGCAAGACCGTCACCGAAATCGCGCTCGAACGCAAGCTCCTCGACCCGAAGCTGATGAAAGAAATCCTCGACCCCTACCGCATGACTGAACCCGCCGCTCCGATTGAAGCAGCACGAAAAAAGAAAGGCAGTGGCTAGCCGGTTCCGCATTACGAGATCCCTCGACTTCGCTCGGGACGGCAAAGGACGCCGAAAAGGCGCATTTTAGTCCCGATTAGAAATTCCTATCCGCCGCGTTTTCCGCGAGTTGCGTTTTCGCGACTGGCGTTTTGTGTACCGATTAGAATTTCAGGGGCGCGCGAGGCGTTCAAATCGTTCTTACCGTTTGGATTAGGAGCGATTGGAGACGGTTTTTGCGTGGACGCAGGCGTTTTGTCTGTGTCCGAATAGAGGCCGCGCGCCCAGTGGGGCACATAGTCGAGGTCCGGGACGCTTCGACTGGCCGACCGCGCTGAGCCGTTCTGCGGCTCATGGTGAACAGCAGATCCCTCACACCCTCCGCGCGATGCGCGGATGGGTTCCCTTCGTTCGTCCCTTCCTGCGTCAGGGCTAGCAGGGCAAGCGGAATGAGAATCGGTAGAAGCGGAGATGATCCCACCCTCTGCAGGAGGCGCAGAGGATGGGGCACCCGCAACTTCTTCCTTGGTCAAACGCTCTGCGGAAGGCGCTGCGACCAAAACGTCGGAGTGAACTCCGGATGGGGCACCCGGCGTTAAACCGTTTTGCGGGCGGCAACAACAGCAGATTCCTCACACGGCCAGAATGCGGCCGGTTCGGAATGACATGGTCTCAGGCGGAGCGATTGGAAAGGACTCAGCGGGCGGCGGCGACGGGGGAAGGAGTGGAGCTTTTCGACTCCGCGAAATGCGCGAAGCTCTGCGCTACAAAGGCAAGACTGCCGGCCTGAAGGCCGGCGCTACACAAAGCCGGGCGCGACGGTTAGCGGGCGGCGGCCCTTCGGCGAAAGACTCAGGACGCGTCGAACGTGCGGCGACCCTTCGGCTACTCTCAGGGCGAACGTGACTTCTAGCCACGAGTTGGCATTGGTACGTTCGCGGGAGAAGGAGTGGAGGAGCGGGGAGTGGCTTTCGGGGGAGGCCAGGGTTCGAGGAGTTTTTCCTTGCGATAAATCATGGCGTTGATGTCGTAGGGAGCGAGTTCAAAGCCGTGGCCGTGAGTGATGGCGTCGGTGGGACACGCCTCGACGCAATAACCGCAAAAAATGCAGCGGGAATAGTCGATGTTGTAGACCTTGGCGTAGCGGTCGGCGTCGGAGATGCGATTGTCGGCGGTGTTT
>DASYYI010000456.1:0-9319 GCA_035933995.1 Candidatus Acidiferrales bacterium
GCGGATCAGCTTGGTCTCTCCTGAGTCTTGCCGCCGAAGGTTATTTCGAGGCGCAGCTGCCCGACGCAGCAGTGTGTTAGAATCGTAAATTCCATGGAGAGAGCGGGAGAATTTCTGGGCGCGGCGCTGCGCCGGATGAAAGATCCGGAAGCGGCGCGAACGTGGCTGAAGGCAACGTGGCCAAAGCTGGTCGGCAACGCCATGGCCGCGCACATTCGCCCAGCGGCTTACGCGAAAGGCATTCTGCGCATTGAAGCAGACTCTCTCGAATGGCAGAAGCAGGCTGAGTTGATGAATCAGGAGATTTGCGAGCGCCTGAATCGTTCGTGGGGCAGCCATCTTGTGCATGAAATTCACGTCGAGCCTGCGCAGCGAGCGGGCCGGCGCCTCGCCTACGAAGTCGACAACAACCACATTCCCTTCATTCGCCGACCCATGTCCACGTACAAACCATGAAAATCAGCCGCGATGATGTGTTGTACGTCGCCGAGTTGGCGAATCTCGAGCTGAACGAATCGGAAGTGAAAACATTCCGCGGACAGCTCGACGCCATCCTCACCTATATCGACAAACTCAAGCAGCTCGACGTTTCCGAAGTCGAGCCAATGGCGCAAGTGCTCCAGTCCGCGGCGAGTCCCGATGGAGCGCTGCGTGACGATGCGATCCGCAAATGCGATGTTGCGGACGCGATCCTCGAACAAGCGCCGGAAGCGAAGAAGCCCTATTTCCGCGTTCCCAAGGTGATCGAGCGATGAGCGCCGCAAATGCCTGGACGATTTTCGCGGTTCGCGAGGCGCTCGAGGCCAAAAACATTTCCGCGCGCGAGCTCACGACGGAATTTTATTCGCGCATCGAAAAGAAAAATCCCGAATTGAATGCGTTCCTGGCGCTTTCTCCGGAGCGTGCCTACGCGCAAGCGGACCGCATAGACAAACTTCGCGCAAACAACGAAAAACTCCCGCCCCTCGCCGGCGTTCCCGTGGCCATCAAAGATGTCATCAGCACGCGCGGCGTTCGCACCACCTGCGGATCGCGCATCCTGGAGAATTACGTCCCGCCGTATGATGCAACCACGGTGGAAAAACTCGAATCGGCGGGCGCGGTTATTTTAGGAAAAACGAACTGCGACGAATTCGCGATGGGCAGTTCGAACGAAAATTCCGCGTACGGCCCCGTGCGCAATCCAGTGGCCACAGATCGCGTGCCCGGAGGTTCGAGCGGCGGTTCGGCTGCCGCAGTCGCAGCGGGACTGGCCGTTGCAGCTCTCGGAACGGACACCGGAGGATCGATTCGCCAGCCGGGAGCGTTCTGCGGAATTCCCGCAATGATGCCCACGTACGGACGCGTGTCGCGATATGGATTGATCGCGTTCGCGTCCTCGCTTGACCGCATCGGGCCGTTTGCAACGACCGTGCGCGACGCCGCGGCGGTGCTTTCCGTGATCGAGGGCCATGACGCAAACGATTCGACGTCAGCCGCCGTGCCGCAGTCTGATTATTTCGAAGAAATGGAAAAGCCGATTCGCGGAATGCGCATCGGGATTCCCGTCGAATATCTCGGCGAAGGCATGGATCCCGAAGTGCGCGCCAAGATAGAAGCGGGTATTGAGCTCATGAAGAAAATCGGCTGTCAACCGGTTGCGTTGCGCATGCCGCACACCGAGTATGCGATCGCGACTTACTATATTGTCGCCACCGCCGAAGCCAGCTCGAATTTGGCGCGCTTCGACGGAGTGCGCTATGGCCTTCGCGTTCACGCCGATTCGCTGCGCGAGATGTACAAGAAAACGCGCGGCAGAGGATTCGGCCCAGAGGTGAAACGGCGAATCATGCTGGGGACATATGCACTGTCCTCGGGCTATTACGACGCATATTATCTGCGGGCGCAAAAAGTTCGCACGTTGATAGCGCGCGATTTTCTGCTGGCATTTGAAAAAGTCGACGCCATCGTGACGCCCACTTCGCCAACGACGGCGTTCCGTCTGGGTGAGCGAACGATGGATCCACTGGCAATGTATCTTGCTGATATATATACCGTTACTGGATCACTGGCGGGAATCCCCGGGATTTCGGTCCCCTGTGGGACAACGACAGCTGGACTACCCGTTGGCATGCAAATCTTCGGCCCCCGATTCGCTGAATCGCGCGTGTTGCAACTGGCCCATGCGTTCGAAAATGCCGGCGGCTTTTTGGTCTGAGCTATCGTGGGCTTCTCCTCAAAACAATATTCCTACCGAAAACTGTAGAAACATCCAAACGATGGGCAAAAGATTTCCCATGCTGCGAATTGTGCCAGAAATCCACTCGTGCGGAGCCTGCGTGCCTGAAAATCGGTAACTTACAGTCTTCTAAATGACTTAGCAGAAGAACACCAAGGCGGACAAGGTTGCCAGTTTAATTTGGAACGATTCGTGCTCGGGATTTGATGGGGATGGGCCGATAAGGCAGTTAAGGCTTATCGAGAAGGAAAGAAAAAGTGGTCACCATTCGATCAGGCCAGAAACAGTTCACTGAAGACGAGGTATCCCGTCTCACGGGAATCTGCTTGGATCACCTCCGCAGTTGGGCACAGAGCAGGCAGCTCGGGTCGCTGATTCGCGCCGCGGAAGCCGCCAGCGCTGGGGCCGAGAAGTGGCTGTTTTCGGATTCGGACCTCATGATTGTAAACGTCCTCTGTCCGCGCTGCGAACACTAGCGCGCGCGCCGTTTGGACCTTCGTTCGCAATCCACCCGCTACTTTTGTGTACGTGCGTCCCGTTTCAAAACCGCCTCACTTTATTGCGCGGCCACTTATGCCCCATGCCTTTGATTGCCGTGCGACGTGTGCGGGATTAGACTCAGTTGATGTGCGCGGAAAACGAGTTCTGGCGCATCAGCATCCTAGAACAACGGGCACCGGACGTTTTCGCGAACAACAATGCAAACCTTGACTAAGATCCGAGGTGTCGTTTTTGCGGCGTTCGTGGGCTTTCTCAGCTTGCCGATATTATTGCCGCAGCCCGCGGGCGCCAGAGTGGCCCAGAGCACTTCAAACCAGCAGGAACCGGCTGGCTCTACCCTGCCAAAGGGCAAGAAGCTGGTGATGAAGGATGGCACATCGCAGATTGCCAGCAGCTACGAAGTCCAAGGCGATCGCGTGCGCTATTTCAGCGTGGAACGCGGCGAATGGGAGGAAGTGCCGGCTGCGATGGTGGATTGGGACGCCACAAAAAAGGCGCAGGCCACTGATGCCCAGCAAGCGGAAGCGCTCGATACCAAGCTGAAAGCGGACGAGGCGGCGGCAAAGGTCGCGCCGCTGGACGTGGATGCAAGTCTCGAAATTGTTCCAGGAGTGTTTCTGCCGCCGGGCGAAGGATTTTTTATTTTGGACGGGCGCGCGATTTTCCCGTTGCAGCAATCGGCGGCGTCCAGCAAACTGAGCAAAAAGCGATTGGTGGAACAAGTGGTTATACCCGTGCCGATCCTGCCTTCGCGGCGCGCAATCGATCTTCAGGGGGCGCACGCGTCATTTCGAATCACAAATCCGTCGCCGGAATTTTATTTGCGAACAACGGATCCGGGCGAGCCGGAAGTGGAACTGATTGAGGCGCACGTACACGGCAACAAGAGACATATCGAAGACATCGACAGTTTTTTCACGCAGCAGCAAGAAAAGGCAAAAACAATGTCGCTGCAAATTTGGGAAGTGGCGAAAGGGGTCTACCGTTTCACGCTGGGCCAGCCGTTGAAGCCGGGAGAGTATGCGCTGGCTGAAATTTCCGCGAAAGAAGGAATGAATCTGCTGGTATGGGATTTTGGCGTCGACGCCGCGCGCGGGAAGCAACCAAAGAGCGACAGATAAATATTCCGCTCCGCCAATCACTACGGCGCGGAGGACGCGATGAATTTTTCGATTGTGGAGATCAGCTCCGTCATCTGAAAGGGCTTTTGCAAAACGAAGGAGCCCTTCGCTTCCAACGCGGCGATTTGCGATGAATCGACAATCTCCCCGGTGATAAAGAGAAACCTTGGGTGATTCGGGCCCTCCGGCCGACCGCGCGCGCGGTCGAATAATTCCAGGCCGCTGACTCCGCCAAGATTGAAATCGCACACCACGACGTCATAGGACCGCGCGGAAATCTTTCCCCACGCCTCTTCGCCGTTGCGAGCACTCTCAACGGCGGCGCCGCGCGCTTTCAAGCCCTCCTCGACCAACTCACGAATTCCCTCCTCGTCCTCCACAATGAGAATTGAGCAACCCTTTATGCCGTCGCGCTGCGAAAGAGATGAAGGCTCCGCGGCCGGTTGCGGCGCTGAGCGCGAAACTGGCAGAAGAATGCGAAAGCGCGCGCCGCCTGGATGCGATGACTGCACTTCGATCGTGCCGCCGTGCTCCTTTAGAATCACCAAGCAGATCGTTAATCCGAGGCCGGTGCCGCCGGTGGAGCGGCGCGTGGTAAAAAATGGATCAAAGATTTTCGAACGAATTTCGGCTGAAACCCCCGGGCCGTCGTCGTCAACCAGGACTTCGGCTTTGCCTTCCATCTCGGCGATGCGAATGCTGATCTTCCCATGATCGCGCACGGCCGCGATGGACTGTTCCGCATTGGCGAGCAGATTCACGAACACCTGCACGATTTGATTCGGGTCCGCCTGAATCTCCGGAAATTTAGACGCCGGGTCAACATCCACCGTGATGTTCCGACTGGCGAGCACGAACTGCTGAAGTTCGATGGCGCGATTTATTAATTCGCCGAGGCGAACGTGCTGGCTCTTTGGACGCGACGGGCGGGAAAAATTCAGCAAGCCCTGAACGAGTTCCACGGCCTTGCGTGCCTGCTTCTGGACAAGCTCAATTTGCCGCCGCGAAGCATCATCGGTGGCGCGCTCCCGCACCAAATCGCTCATGCCCAGAATCGCCGTGAGAGGATTATTCAATTCGTGGGCGACTCCCGAAACCATCTGGCCGATGGCCGCCAGTTTTTCCGATTGGAGCAACTGCTGCTCGAGGCGTTTCGATTCGGTGACATCGCGCGCCGAGGCGACGATCCCAATGATTTTTCCCTCCGCGTCAGTGAGCGGCCCGGCATTCGCGCGAAACGTTCTCCAGCCGCCGTTTTTGTGCGCCGTGCGGTATTCCACGGTTCCGAAACTCGTCTTTCCTGTGACAAGACTGTTAAAAAATTCCATGACAGAGGCGCGATCGTCAGGATGCGGGCGCTCGCCGAGGTCCATGCCGACGTATTCCTCCGGTGTGTAGCCGAGAAATTCCTCCACGCGCGGGCTGACGAACGTGTACCGGCCGTGGTTGTCGAGAACCACGATGATGTCTGGAAAGCAGGCGACCAGGCGGCGCACGAATTCCTGTTCCTCGCCGAGACGCCGCTCAATGCTGCGGCGTTCCGTGATGTCCACAAGGGAGCCCTGAAACCGAATGAAGCGGCCGGAGACATCGCGGATTGCAACGCAGGAATTGAGGGCGTAAATGGGAGAGCCGTCCCGGCCTTGGAGGACGATTTCACGGTCGCGCAGAAAGCCGGTTTCGCGCAATTCATCGAATAGCAAATTCCATTGCGACAGATCGGCAAAATATTCGCCGAGATTCCCGGCGAGCAACTCTGCTTTGCTTCCGCAGCCGAGCATTTGAATCAAAGCAGGATTCACGTCGAGAAGCTTGCCATCTGGCGCGCTGAAGTAAACACCCTCGTGGAGAGTCTCAAAAAGATCGGTGAAGCGCGATTCGGTTTCGCGCTGCGCGGAGACGTCGCGCGCCAGGCCGCTGGCGCCGGTAACTTCGCCATCCTTTACAACGGCGTACAACGTGCACTCGTAGAAGCGAATCTCCGGGATCGCCTTCCAACGCACTTTAACCACGCCGCTCCATGTGCGTTTTTCAATGAAACGCGGCAGCGCACTTTGGATTTCTGCACGGGTGGGCTCGATGACAAAATCCTCGAGCGGATGATTCACGATTTCGGCAAAGGGCAGATTCAGGATATCGGCGAACTCACGATTAATGACGCGAATTTGGCCATCCAGCGAAATATTAAAGGCGATACGGTCGAAGCTATCAATGAGTTCGCGGAAGCTGTGCTGCGAGCGAGCGACAATCTCAAACAACTTTTCCAGCTGCTGATCGCTGGGCGGTCCGGCGTGCCCTTCGGCGTAACCTTGCACAAAACCGCGGAGCTGCGCGATCTTGCGTTTCTGCATCCACGCATACGCGCCGAAAAGCAGAACCAAAATAATCAGCCCAAGAGACAGGAGCCTGGAATGGCCCGGCAGGGTGCGCGCCGGTTGCGTGACGGTGAAGACAATCGTGAAAGCCAGTAGCACAAGAAGCAGCAGGCTGGTGCGCCACAAAGACGATTCGCGACGCTCAAGCTCTTTCCATTGGGAAAGCGCGCCGGTTTCTGGTTTCTTTGCGCCTGTCATAGAGGATTCAGGATCGTTAACTCGAACGGCAACACACTGCCCGCTGGCGCTGAACGCATAAACAATTGTAGAGGCAGCAGGATTATCGCGACAAACCGTAAAGAGCAGCGAGTTTCCACAGGTTCAACGAGGAAGATGCGGCGAGGGAAACGTAGCGCAAGCGTCTGTCCAGGCGAGAAATGTGAGCTTCACAAAAAAATAGGCGGCGCGCCTTGTGTGGCACGCCGCCCGGTCAGGTTAACGCGATTCTTGGTTTAAGGTTCGACGATTGTGTCTGTGTCTTTCCGCAAGAAGTCCAGCGCCGCCGCTTCTTCCGGCGTAAGCTGCGGCTCCTCTGCTTCGGGCTCTTCTCTGGGCACTTCGGTGAGAAGTTGAACGCTGCGATAACGGTCAAGGCCCGTGCCGGCGGGAATCAAACGGCCCATGATGACGTTCTCCTTCAGGCCGCGCAAATAATCCACCTTTCCGGAAATCGCCGCTTCGGTGAGGACGCGCGTCGTCTCCTGGAAGCTGGCCGCGGAGATGAACGAGTCGGTCGAGAGCGACGCCTTGGTGATTCCCAGGAGCAGCGGCCGCCCGGTTGCGGGACGATTGCCGTCGTGGATCACGTGGTCGTTCTCCTCGCGGAAGCGGAACTTGTCGACCTGCTCTTCGAGGAGGAACATTGTGTCGCCGACGTCTTCGACCTTCACCCAGCGCATCATTTGCCGGACAATAGTCTCGATGTGCTTGTCATTGATGTTCACGCCCTGCAGGCGGTAAACCTCCTGCACCGAGTTCACCAGGTAAGCCTGCGTGAACTTTTCGCCGAGCACGGCCAACAAATCGTGCGGGTTGAGCGGGCCGTCGATCAGCGGCTCACCGGCGCGAACACGCTCGCCTTCCTGCACGTTGATGTGCACGCCGCGCGGAATAGAGTATTCCTTGATGGTCTTGGCAACTTTTCCGCCGTCTTCGCTCTCGACAAAAATCCGGCGCATGCCCTTGACGATTTCGCCGTACTTGACCACGCCATCGATTTCGCTGATGACCGCGGGATCTTTCGGCTTGCGCGTTTCGAACAGTTCCACAACGCGCGGCAGACCTCCGGTGATGTCTTTCGTCTTGGTGGTCTCGCGAGGGATTTTCGCGAGCACGTCGCCGGGCTGCACTTCGTCACCATCGGCGACCATCAAGTGGGCGCGCGACGGCATCAGGTATTTCTTGCGAACGCGGCCCTGCGGATCGCGGACCAGAATCATCGGCTGGTGCTTTTCGTCGCCCGGCGGCAGCGTGACCACAAGCTGCGACAACCCGGTGACTTCGTCCACCTGCTCTTCAATGGTGATGCCCGGCTGCAGATCCTTGAACTGCACGGTGCCGCCCGTCTCGGTAAGAATCGAGAAGGTGTACGGATCCCATTCGACCATCACCTGGCCAAGCGTGACGGGTTGGCCGTCGTCCACCTTCAAGCGCGCGCCGTAAACCACGTGGTAGCGCTCTTTCTCGCGGCCCTTCTCGTCGACGACGGCGATCAGGCCGGAGCGATTCATGGAAATGAGAATCTTGTTGCGGCCTTCGACCACTTTCAGGTCGATGAATTTCACGAAGCCGTTGTTCTTGGCCTCGACCTTCGATTGTTCGGTGACGCGGGTGGCCGTGCCGCCGATGTGGAACGTGCGCATGGTCAACTGCGTGCCAGGTTCGCCGATGGACTGCGCGGCGATGACGCCCACCGCTTCGCCCATCTCGACGAAACGTCCGGTGGCCAGATTGCGGCCGTAGCAGCGCGCGCACACGCCGCGGCGGGACTCGCACGTGAGCACGGAGCGAATCTTCACGCGCTCAATGCCTGCCGCCTGAATCGCGTTGGCGAGTTCCTCGGTGATCTCCTGATTGACCTCGACGATGACGTTGCCTTCGTAGTCTTTGATCTTCTCGAGCGACACTCTGCCGATTACTCGGTCGCGTAGAGGCTCGACTTCGACGCCAGCTTCGAGGATAGGCTCGACGTAAATCCCGTCCGCGGTGCCGCAGTCGAATTCGTTGATGATGACATCTTGCGCCACGTCGACCAGCCGGCGAGTCAGATAACCCGAGTCGGCGGTCTTGAGGGCCGTGTCCGCCAATCCCTTGCGGGCGCCGTGGGTGGAGATGAAGTATTGCAGCACGGTGAGGCCTTCGCGGAAGTTAGAGGTGATGGGCGTCTCGATGACTTCGCCCGAGGGCTTGGCCATCAGTCCGCGCATGCCGGAAAGCTGCCGGATCTGCTGTTTCGATCCACGCGCGCCGGAATCGGCCATCACGTAGATCGGATTCATCGTGCCTTCCTTGTCCTGAACTTCGAGCGCCTTGAACATTTCGTCGGCGACTTTCTCGGTCACGTCGCTCCAGATGGCGATGACTTTGTTGTAGCGCTCGCCGTTGGTGATTGCGCCGTCGAGGTATTGCTGCTGCACCTTGACGACTTCGCGCTCGGCCGTGTCCACGAGCTTCGCTTTATCGCCCGGGATGACCATGTCGCTGATGCCGATGGAAAGACCTGCCTTGGTCGCATAGAAGAAGCCGAGTTCCTTCAGCTTGTCGAGCATCTGCACGGTCTTCTCAAGCCCAAAGCGCAAGTAGCAATATTGGCAAAGCTGCTGCGTGCCCTTTTTCTTGAGCAGCCCGTTGACGAACGGCATCTCCGCCGGCAAATCGTCGTTGAAGATGGCGCGCCCAACGGTCGTTTGCATGAATTGCTTGTTGAGCGTAACGGGTTCCGTGTGCGTGACGTCCTGATCGTCGTACGCCGTGGTCATGTCGATCACTTCGCCGGTGTAACGCAGGCGGATGGGCGTCAGGAGTTCCACCTCTCCGGTTTCGAGCGCCAGGATCACCTCTTCGATGGAGCCAAACGCGCGGCCTTCGCCCTTTGCACCGGGCTT
>DASYYI010000460.1:0-6008 GCA_035933995.1 Candidatus Acidiferrales bacterium
GCCACGTCGAGCAATAGGTGAGCGGCGATTCCGATGACGCACAACAAAAGCACGCGCGAGAAGCGCAATGGCGTAGTTTGATTGCCTCGGGCCGCCCGCCAGAAAGCCAGCGCAATCACAATCGCGAGAATCGGCGCGCCAACGATCGAGTGCAGCAGCGCATAGCGATAGTGAAGATAGGCGTTCGCGCCGCCGAAATAGCTCAGCAAGTCCAAATCGGCCGCGACTCCGGACACGATGAGGATCGGCATAGCCATGCGGCTGACTCGGCGCAATCCCGCGCGGTCGAGTGCCGCGGCCGTCAATGCATGAGTGATCGGATTCAATTCATCGGCTCGCTACATCTGACGCGAACCAAGGTAGCTGCGTTCCCACGGTACCTTATTTATTTGGAAGCGTCGTGTCCTCGGGTACTACCAGTGTCAGCGCGTCCGGCACAATGCGAAATCGCAAAGGCAGCGCGGCGGCCGCTTCGCCGTCCACTTGAGAAAAAATTTCCGCCGCCTCGATCGTGTCGCACGTCAGTTCGGTCGTCTTCCAGGCATGAATTCCCGGGACGCGCCGCAGACATCCCAGCCAAATTGCGGGCAAACACAACAGAACGCCAAAGCGGTTCTGTCCTTCGTAAGCCACAATTTCAAACGCATCCTCGAAAAGGCTCGCGCCGGTCGTAATGCGAAATGGGCCGCCGTAATATTTTGTACGGCCAACGACGATCAGCGACGCCGTCATTTCATGTTCGCGCGACTGCACGCGAAATCGCGGAAAGCGGTAACTGAAAAATTGTCGCAAGCCTTCTTGCCAGTAAGCCAATATTCCCATGCGCAGCTTTTTTGCGGCGTCCACGCCGTGCACAATCGCGCCGTCCGGTCCCGCGCCGCTGACGCAAAGGAAGTGCCGCGTCTTCGGCACGGAGCCATCGGTTGAATTTTCGCCCCAGGTCATTTCGCCCAACGCTACGCGCACCAGTTGACCGCGAGCGATCAGACGCGCCGCTTTCGGAATATTCCACGGGATGCGAAGCTCCTTCGCCAGAATGTTCGCCGTTCCCGCTGGCAGCACGGCCATCGGGACGCGGCTTCCGGCCAAACCGTTCACCGCTTCATTGATCGTGCCATCGCCGCCGCAAACAATCACGAGTTGGCGTCCGTCGCGCACGGCATTTCGCGCGAGCTCCGTTGCGGAGCCTGCGTGCGCCGTGGCAATCGCTTCCGCGGCGATTCCCGCGTCTTTCAAAACGCGCGTCGCGGCTTCGATATCATGCAAACGCTTATGCCGGCGGCGGCCGCTCGCCGGATTATAGATAATGAGTGCATCGTGGATTTTGTCGAGCATCGCGCCGAATTTTCCGCCACGCAGCAAGTTCTAACAGCTTGCTGAAAAAGCGCTCCCGGTTTTCATTCCTGCTGCCGTGAAAGGCCCGCATGTTACAAAACCAAAGGAAAATGCAGATTCCTCGTCGCCTTTGCTCCTCGGAATGACAGAGAAAAGGGTTTTTCCAACAAGCTGCCAAAACATCGCGCATTGTATAATACCCTGCGTTAAGCATTGATTGCGCCCGGGCTCATGGCGAGGAAATGTCGGCGAGGGAATGATGGCGGCAAGCGCCACTCTAATCAAAGAAGTCGAGAAGCTGCGCGAGCAGATTCGCAAGCACGAATACCAGTATTACGTGCTCGACGCGCCCAGTGTTTCGGATGCGGAATTCGACCGCCTGATGAACAAGCTGAAGGCGCTCGAAGCGGAGCACCCGGAAATTGTCACCGCCGATTCGCCCACTCTGCGCGTTGGCGGCGCGCCTCGCGAAGGTTTCCAAACTTACCGGCACACGCGGCCGATGATGAGCCTCGACAACGCCTACACTTTCGAGGAGCTGCGCGACTTTGACCGACGCGTCCGCGAACTTGCGGGGCGCGAGCGCGTCGCGTACGTGGCCGAGCACAAATTCGACGGTCTGAGCATCGCGCTGATTTACGAAAACGCCCTGCTGGTGCGCGGCGTCACGCGCGGCGACGGTCAAACGGGAGAAGACGTTACGCCCAACGTCAAAACGATCCGTTCGATTCCGCTGCGCCTCGATCGCGATATGCTGAAGAAATTGTCGCTGCCGCTCGACATCGAAGTCCGCGGCGAAGTCATTATGAACCGCGCGGCCTTCGCTTCGCTGAATCAGCAACAGGAAGCGGTTGGCGGGAAACTTTTCGCGAATCCGCGAAATGCCGCTGCAGGAGCGGTGCGGATGCTCGATCCGTCAATCACCGCCTCGCGCAAATTGGAATTCTTTGCCTACTACCTGCTCGCGAACGGGCGCGTGCCGTTGAAACTCCATTCGCAATCGCTCGAAGCGTTGACGAAACTGCGCTTCAAGGCCAGCGCCGATTTCGAGATTTGCGACACCATCGAGGATGTGGAGAAGTACTGCACGAAGTGGGAAGCGAAGCGCGAGAAATTGCCTTATGAAGTTGACGGCGTGGTGGTCAAGGTGAACGAAGTGAGCATGCAGTTGGAGCTCGGATACACGTCGAAAGCGCCGCGCTGGGCCATCGCGTACAAATGGGCCGCGCGGCAGGCTACGACGGTGGTCAGCAAAATTGAATTTAACGTAGGACGCACGGGGACGCTTACACCCGTCGCGTTTTTCGAGCCAGTGCCGATTGGCGGCGTGACGGTGAGCCGTTCGACGCTGCATAACATGGACGAAATCGAGCGGCTGAACATTCACGAAGGCGATACGGTGCTGGTCGAACGCGCGGGCGACGTGATTCCGCATGTTCTTAAAGTCGTGAAACACGGCAAGCAGGAAAAGCCTATTCGCGTGCCGGAGAAATGTCCTGTCTGCGGCACGCGAATTCACCGCGTCGAAGGCGAAGTGGCGTATCGCTGCGTGAATGCCGCGTGTCCCGCGAAACGCAAAGAATCACTGCTGCATTTCGCGGGGCGTCACGCGATGAATATTGACGGCCTCGGTGAAAAAATAGTCGACCAGTTGATTGAGAAGGGAATCGTCAAAGATTTCGCCAGCCTGTATGAATTGAAACTCGACGAACTCGCGGCGCTCGACCGCATGGCAGAAAAATCGGCTCAGAACCTGCTCGATGAAATTGCCGCGAGCAAGAAAAACGAGCTGTGGCGGCTGGTCTACGCTCTCGGCATCGGTTTTGTCGGCGAACGCACGGCGCAACTGCTCGCCGAACATTTTGGCTCGCTCGAGAAAATTGCCAACGCGAAGCTCGACGAACTCACCGAAGTCAATGAAATTGGGCCGAAGGTTGCGACGAGCATCGTCGATTTCTTCTCGGAGAAGGCCAACCGCAAATTGATTGACCGTTTGCGCGACGCGGGCGTACGCATGGAAGAAAAGCGCGTGGCTCCGAAGAGCGCGCGATTGGCAGGGAAGTCGTTCGTGTTTACCGGCACGCTCGAACGTCATTCGCGCGAAGAGGCGGGCGCGATGGTCGTGTCGCACGGCGGCAAAGTCGTTTCGTCGGTCAGCAAGAAAACGGATTACGTGGTGGCAGGCGCGGACCCGGGATCGAAACTCGCCAAGGCGCAGTCACTTGGTGTTGCAATCCTCGACGAAGCCGCCTTCGAAAAACTAATCGGCAAAAAATAAGGGCGAGCGCAAAATCAAACGCTCGCCCAATTACTCAACCGGATTGTTTCCAGCGTTGGCCGCTATTTTCCGAATACTAGCACGTGGAAGGTGCCGGGGACCATTTTGAACGGGCGGGTGTGCGGCGGCGGATTCTGAATGCGAGTGACTTGCGCCGTCACCAGGAACACTTGATGCGTCGTGGGATCGAGAGCCATGGTGCGCGCGCCGCGCTCCGTCGTCACGTTTTCCACCACGCTGAATTGCGTCGGCGAATCTTCGTGAATCACGGTGAGCGTGCCGTCGCCATTCGAGCTGAACGCGTAGCCCGTGCCCGGATCGAAACGCGTGGCGTCAACGCCCTGACCAATAGCGGGCGTCGCAATCACTTTGCCGGTGTTCGCATCGACAATCGCCATCATCTTGTTGTGGCAGCCGGAGAAAAGAAGGCCGTGCTCCGCGTCTATCGCGAGCCCGCTGGGCGACTGCGCGGGCGCGAGCGGCCAGCGATTGGTGATTTTCATGGTGTTCGAATCGATCTGCACAATCTCGCTGGTGCTTTCGATGTTTGCATAAACGTGTCCCTTGCCATCGGCAACCGGAAATTCGGGGCTGCCTCCGAGGTCGATGTGGCCGACTACTTTTCCGGACTTCGCGTCGATGACAGTGGAGCTTTTCGAATCGCCGTTCATGGTGAACACGCGCTTCGAAGCCGGGTCGTAAACTTCGCCGTCGGCGTCCTTATCCGCCGGCGCGCTGCCGATGACCTTGAGGGTCTTTAGATTGAAGATCCAGACCTTGGCTCCTTGTCCGTCGGTCACAAATCCGCGGTTGAATTCCGGCGCGAGCACGATCCCGTGGATGCCCTGCATGCCGCCAATGTCGCCGACCACTTTGCCGCTGTCGACGTTGACGATCACGACGTGCGTGCCGTGCGAAATGAAAAGGCGACGCGTGGAGGGTTGAAATTTCAAATAATCCCAGAAAGTGTCGCCGGGAACAGGGATGGTTTTAATCAGGTGATATCCGGAAGACCCGGCCGCCTGAGCAGCGATGAGAGCGTACCGCTTCATCCGCTGCGATTGCGTTGGTGTCTGCCCGGCGGCAAACACAACGCCGGCGCAGAAAATTGCGGCCGCACAAACTGCTGCCGCGCCATATATTTTTGACAATCTCGATGAATGACGCATCAAAAGTTCCTCCTCAGAGAAAATCCGCGGCAGGGAATGTGATGATGCCTGTCGCGGTGTAACGTCAACTGCCCGCAAAACGGAATGCGAGCACATCCGGCCGCTTCGTCTGCTATGTAGGGACGCGCCCGAACGAGCGCCCGTTTCAGCGTAAAATTGCGGAGCAATTTGCTTTTCCGCTTTCTCGCGCCGCAGCTGCTGTTTATCGTTTATAATGTTGGGAGCGGGCGAGTCGGGTGATCGCTGGTCTGTTCGTCGCAAAGCATCGCGAAGTGGATGGGCTGGAGGAAAGTCCGGACTCCGCCGTTTTGGAGCGGTTAGGGCAACGCGCCTGATAACGTCAGGGGGCTGAAGCAGAAACGCTTCGGCTACGGAAAGTGCCACAGAAAATAGACCGCCGGTGAGGAATGCGCCTCGGCGGCCGGCAAGAGGCAAAACCTCTCGCGGGCCAGTTTGGGCGCCGCCGCACAGGTAAGGGTGAAAAGGTGGGGTAAGAGCCCACCGTCCCGGTAGCAATATCGGGAGCTCGGCAAACCCCGCGTGGAGCAAGGCCAAATAGGAGGGAAGAGCCGGCCCGGCTCGCCGAAGGTTCTGAGAACTGCGAAAGCAGTTCGAAGGATCTTCCCCTGCGAAGCGGTTCGCCGCTTTGAAGGGCTGAACCCTCGGGTAGGCCGCATCGAGCTTTCGAGTGATCGAAGGCCCAGAGGAATGATCGCCACGGTTCGTGTGGTTTGCGTAACGGTCGCAAGATCGGAATGCAAAGAGAGCGCGCGCCGTACAAAATCCGGCTTATAGCCTCGCCCGCTAAGTTTTCATCCGCTAAGAAGCAAATCCTCGCGCGGAGAAGAAGAAGCCAGCATATTCGGCTGTTTCGCTCACGACAGGCGAGTAATTCCCGGGAATCCGTCAAAACCCGCATCAAAGCTTAGGACGCGTTCAATACCGTGCTGTTCCATGATCGCAAGATGAAGAGCGTCGCGCGCGGACAGTTGTTTATGCCCCAGGACAATGTCCTTGGCGCGACTGACTGCTGCTGCATCCACAGGCAGCACCTGGTCGGCAATTCCGAGCAAAGCGTCGAATGCAGGTTGAATGGCGTCGCGCCGGTGAATGGCTGCGTAGCGGTGCAGGATTTCTTGGAGCACCTCGGCGTCGGTGATGAGACGTTCGCGGTCGCTGATGAGTTTTTCAAGCAGTCGCTGCGCGTCGGCCTTGTGTGGATGGGG
>DASYYI010000004.1:0-6912 GCA_035933995.1 Candidatus Acidiferrales bacterium
CCGATAAAATACCCGAGCTGGTCGCCCGCAATCGCGCAAAGCGGAACGGGGAGCAGCAGCCAAGCAAGTTCCATCTGGCCCGTTGCCGCAAACACGCCGGCCGTGACCAGCAGGGAATCGCCCGGCAGAAAAAAGCCCACAAACAATCCTGTTTCGACGAAGACGATCACACAGACGAGTAGCGTTCCGCCCCATTGAATCAGTCCTTGCACGTTATAAAGTTGATGGATTAGGTCCCGCCAGGGTACCGCCATCGCGCTGGTTGTCCTTCCCGTATCCTATTGGTTTATCGACGCTTCCCAGATCCACCATAGCAGAAAACCAGGTCTCTCGCCGAGGCCTTGGGCGGGGTCCGTATCGGTATAGTACTTTGCTCCCAGCGGTTCGACTCCCCCGTACCATTTGCCGGAACAGCCTTGCGCTCCACAATGTCCCTGTCGGACATAAAACCTATTCTGGAGGGGCGAGCATATGGAAGGTGGCTACGCAGTCTGGATGGGGCAGCCGGTGATTCTCCGAGTGGTCGCAGGCAACCTGCGCGTTCCATTGCGCGGACGCCTGGTCAGCGAAACGAACGATGTGTTGCGGCTGCGGATTGCCGACAACTGGGACGTTGATGTTTTCAAATCCATGGTGGTCGCCGTGGAACACGATACCCCGTTCACAGTGGTTCACTAGCCGGGACGGAAATTGGAAAGAAAAAATGACGAGTTCTTTGAACAACAACATGGCCAGCGAGATACAGGCAGTCCAGATGCCGGTTGGATGGTTCGCCAAGAATGTCCATCCGTGGCTCTGGGCCGCGCAAAGCACAGTGGTCGTCTTAACGTACCGTGAAGCCCTAAGACTGTTGATCTTGGCGAAACAGTTGGGCTGGTAGATCGCTTGCGCGCTGCACAATCCAGTTTCTAGCTCCCTCATTCCACCCGGGCTCGTTCCCCAGCGAGCCCGGTTTTTTTTCGCCCGCACACCAAACCCGCGACGCGATTGCGTGGCGTGCGCATCGCACGGTCGTGTCGCGCGAACACACCTTGACAAATTCGCATTTTGCGAATTTAATGAGAAGCGAGGCTTGGGTTGCACGTCATCAGCCGCAAGAAATTGCTCGATGCTGCGAGGAAGCACGCCGACCTCACCGAGCCTTTGGACGTTTGGTACCGCATAGCCAAAAGCGCAGAGTGGAAGAACTTGGTGGACGTCAGACGAGTGTTTCCTTCCGCCGACGCCGCCGGGAAGTTCACGGTGTTCAATATCAAAGGCAACGCGTATCGTTTGATCACTGAGATAACTATCACAGTGGAAGAGTCTTCCTCAGGCACGTGCTGACTCACGCGGAATACAGCAAAGGAGTATGGAAGGGATGAGCACTCTGACCGTCAGCCCCGAGTACAGCGCGCTGCTAAAGAAAGTTCCGCCCAAGGTGATTCGCACCGAACGGGAAAACGACATGTACACCGAAATTCTTTACGATCTCGACCGGCGCAGCAAGACACTCACACCAGCCGAAAAAGAAATAGCGGAACTCCTCACACTGTTGATCAAGGATTTCGAAGAAAAGCGGTATCAACTGCCGCGCGCAAAGCCTCTTGAGGCATTGCGTTTTCTAATCGAACAGCATGGCCTGAAACAGAAAGATTTGGTGGATGTGTTTGGAACTCCCAGCATCGTCTCGGAGGTTCTTAACGGTAAGCGCGAATTAAATAAGGACCACATCAAGCGCCTCAGCGTGCGTTTCCACGTTTCTCCCGAACTTTTCTTCTAGCTGGTGCTCGTTCGCGGTTCCTACGATTCCGCCAAAAACAGGCTTTGCGCGAAGGGCCACTCCGCATCCACCCATTGCGCGTCGCAGCGGAATCCCGCGCGTTCGCCCATGTCCGCCGCTTCGTCGCAGCGGTATTTGTGCGAACTTTCCGTCCAGATCGTTTCGTCTTCGATGAAGTTAACTTTGAGCGCGGCGCCGCGCATGTGAATAGTCTGCCGTCGAGTGGAAACTAAATGCATCTCGATTCGCCGCTCGGCTTCGTTCCACCGCGCTTCATGTCTGAAACAATTCAAATCAAAATCGGCCCCCAACTCCCGATTGATGCGCGCCAGCAGGTTGCGGTTGAATGCCGCGGTCACGCCGGCAGAGTCGTCGTAGGCAAGCAATAACTGGCTGACGGACTTCTCCAGATCGGTGGACAGCAGCAGCGCATCCCCGGGATGCAAAATGTGACGCACCTCGCGCAAGAATTGCTCTCCCGCGGGCCGGTCAAAATTCCCGATCGTGCTTCCCAGGAAGAGCACCAGCAATCTTTCGCCTGCATTGCGCCGCGAGGCGACATCGAGCAATCCATCCAAATACGCGCGCTCGAATCCGACCACGCTCACGGAGTCGATTCGCCCCAGTTCCTGCCAGCAGCGCGAAAGCGCGGTGCGCGAAATGTCGATCGGATAATAGGTGACGGGCTGGCGGCGTGAGAGCGCTTCCAGTATCCAGCGCGTCTTCGTGCCGCTGCCGCTCCCCAGTTCCGCCACCGCCACCGGCGAAGGCAGGCGCTCAATCATTTCGTCCGCGTGCCGCCTGAGCAAACGTGCACCCGCGCGCGACAGTCCGTATTCCGGCAGCAGGCAGATCACTTCGAAGAGCGCCGAGCCAACTTCGTCGTACAAATATTTCGACGGCAATTCTTTCTGCCCCGCTCTGTCGAGACCCGCGCGAACGTCCGCGGCTAAATCTCCGGCTGCGGTTCCGGAGACGTCATGCGTGTGAATGCGCATTGCGGTTGCCATGGATTATTCCTCCACTGTGCGGAACTTTGCGTAAACGTAGGGATAATGCGGCTGGAACCAGTTGCGGAACGAGCGCCGCAACATGCAAGCGGCGGTCCGTTGCGAGCCGCCCTTCATCACAAAATGTTTTCCGTCGAAAAAGTTTGCCGAATATCCGGGGTAAAACGGAAACGGTTTGAATCCAGAGAAGGGTGCGAACGGCGTTGACGTCCATTCCCACCCGTTGCCCAGCAGATCATGCACGCCGAATGCGCTTTGGCCGCTGGGATGCGCATTCACAGGCGTTGGATCCCAGTAGGCGAAATCGAAATTGCCGCGCTGTGCGTCCGGCGCGACGTCGCCCCACGGAAACAAGCATTCACTTTCCGTGGGCGTGCCGTATGCGGCGCGATGCCATTGGGCTTCATTTGGCAACGCGCGTTTCGCCCATCGCGTGTACGCCGATGCCTCTGCGTGGCTCGCATAAACCGGCCAATCGAGAGGCAATGGAATCTGCGTGAACATTCCGCGGTATTCCCAGTTGTTGTGATTGGCGGCGCTATTGCTGCGGCTGCGCTCCCAGAAAAGCGGATGCGAAATTCCCTGCGATGTGATCCATTGCCAATCTTCCGCGCTCCAATGCGCTTTTTCTTCGTATCCGCCGCTGCGCACAAATTCCAGGTACTCGCCGTTCGTGACCGGGTAAGCGCCGATGTTAAATTGCGGAACGGAAACTGTCAGCTCCTCGAATTCATTGTCCCAGCCAAATTCCTTGCGTTCGCGCGGCATTCCGAGAGTCGCTTCGCCCTCCGGAATCTTCCTCGTTCGCGGTCCAACGGATTGCGAAGCCGGCGCGTTCACCGCCCGCTGCGACAGCATTTGTGGCGCGATCTTCTTCTCAATGGGCAATTGGTGCAGCAAATAAGCGAGCGTCTCGGCGTGCATGAGCCGGTGCTCAACCGCCACGTTCAGCAACGTGTCCAAAGATGTGCCGGAAGCTTCCGCAGCCAGCTTGCTCGAAGGCGCGTGCAATGCGGCGTCGATTGTTTCGCGCAGCTTCGCGTTGTACGCTTGAATTTCCGCGACGCCCGGCCAGTCCGCCGGCTGATCGCTCGGCAACTGCCCGTCCACGGGATCGATTCCGAATGCGAAAAGTTTATCGAACGCTGGATGCGTGCTCGCAAGTCCGAACGTGTCGCGCCCCAGCAAATTCCAATCGAAAGATTCCAGATGCCCAAGATAAAAGATCAGCCGGTGTCGCTCGGGAATTGGGCGATCGTAAATCGCATCAGAACGCAGCAACGCAAACAGCGAATCTGTTTGCGCGCGCGCCTGCTCCACGCGCTCTTGCAAGCGATAGAGAGACTCCGTCATCAATTTGGGAGTGGCCATGGGAGAGTCCTCGCGGACAGAAGACTTCTTTCTACTCCTTTACCGCGGGTTCTTCAACCGTTTTAGATTCAAATTGCCGGCGGACGATTCTACAGGATTTACGGTATTTACTGCGTCTCAGCGAGGATGTAATAGGCCGGTTTCACGGAGAGACGGCCGCGAGCAATTTGCGAAATGCCTTGCCGCGGTGGCTTACTTCATTTTTCTCCGCTTCGTGCAATTCCGCAAATGTCTTCCCGCGCGGCGGAAAATAAAAAACTGGATCATACCCGAATCCTTCGTGTCCATGCGGCTCATCTGCGATAACGCCCTCCGCCGAATCGGACATCACCGCCAGCATTCGTCCGGCGCGCGCCGCCGCAATCACGCACACAAACCGCGCACGCCGATTATCGCCCTTCATGCCGCGCATTTCGGCAAGCAATTTGTCGATGCGCTTGGCATCGTTCGCATCGGGCCCCGCATATCGCGCCGAATGCACTCCGGGCGCTCCGTCCAAAGCCGGCACGACCAGCCCGGAATCGTCCGCGAAAATTATTTCTTCGCTTGACCGGCTGTAATGCAAGGCTTTTCCCGCGGCATTTTCCGCAAACGTGGGTGCGTCTTCGGGGAAAGCGGGCAATTCGCGGAAGCGCGGCAGCAAATCCAGTTCTATCGCGCATCCCTCGGCCATCGAGCGATATTCGCGGAGCTTGTTCGTATTCGATGACGCCAGCAGTAACCTAACGCGCGCGGGCACGGAATTCCATGTGGAGCAGCTCCTGCTGCACTTCGGTCAAATGACGCACGCCCGCCGCGGCCAGGCGCAAGAGCGACTGCATTTCGTTCTCTGTGAACGGCCGCCCTTCCGCTGTCGCTTGCACTTCCACCAGTTTCCCCGACCCGGTCATCACCACGTTCATATCCACTTGCGCGTGCGAATCTTCCTCGTATGCAAGGTCGAGCAGCAGTTCGTCTTTCACGATGCCCACGCTGATGGCCGCCACGGAATCGAGCAACGGGATCGCGCGCAGAATTCCCGCGGCCTTCATGCGCTCAAACGCGAGCGCCAGAGCCACGAACGCGCCCGAAATCGAAGCCGTGCGAGTGCCGCCGTCCGCTTCGATCACATCGCAGTCGATCCACACGGTTCTCTCGCCCAATGCATCGAGGTTTGTCACGGCGCGCAGCGCGCGTCCGATCAATCTCTGAATTTCCTGCGTGCGTCCCGATTGTTTCCCTCGCGCAGCCTCGCGCGGGGTGCGCTTGTCGGTGGCGCGGGGCAACATTCCGTATTCGCTCGTCACCCACCCTTTTCCTTGATTCCTTAAAAATTGCGGCACACCGTCTTCAACGGTCGCTGTCGCCACTACGCGCGTGCGCCCCGCTTCAATCAACACACTTCCTTCCGCCGTCGACACGAAATCCGGCGTCAGTTTCACTGGCCGCAATTCGTTCGCCGCGCGTCCGTCGGGCCGCACAAATCCTCCGAGTACGTCGTTCATTAGTGTGAAGGCCGCTGCGGCCAGTGTCAACCGGCTGGGGCGCCCGGTTTTGGCTGCTGTGCGGGAGCAGTCGTTGCGGGTGTTGCGGTCCCTGGCGCAGTCGCGGGAAGCGAGTGCAGGTCAAAAAATCCGGAAATGTCGATGTGCCCTGCCAGCGTTTCCGCCTCCTGGCCATGAATCAGGATTTTCAGCCGCGTGATTCCGGGCATGTTGGCCGCGAGCGTTTGCACAATGGAATTCACGGCCATCCATTCACTCAAAATTCCCGAGGGCATTTCCGACGCGAGCGCGTCCGAGAAATCCGCTACCGCCGTGCCATCCGGCAGAATGTAAAAACTCAGCAACGTCGCGCCCACGGGCAGAGTTCGTTGCGCGGACGTGGGTGGATTGGTAATCAACGCGCCTATCAACTGCTTTGCGCGCTCCACAGGGTCCGCCGAGAGCGGCAGTTGCACTGTTACTGAGGCGAGCCGGTCCGGTTGCGTGCTCGAAAGCCAAAAAACCTGTGCATTCGCAACCACATCGGTTGGCGTTGAAATGGGCGGCGCCACCACTTCGCGGCGCTCCTGCTCTTCGGTTGCTTGTGTTCGCGCCAGCCGCGCGACGCGCTGGTGCAGCACGCGCGAATAAATCAATCCCACGACTACCGCAACCACCAGCACGACCACGCCAATCTTCAGATGTCGCGGCAACTATTTGCCTCCGGGCGGGTAGATTGTTTTGTATGCCACCACCGCGCGAGCGATTCCATCGGCCAGGGCCGCAGCCATCGCCTCGAGTTGCTGCGAGCCGGCCGCGACGTTCGAAATTTCCACGGCCGCCGCCGGCGTTGCTACCGAGCGCAGTTCGTATACCGGCAGGCTGGACGAGATTTCCGGCGAGCCTTTGAATTTTTGCGCCAGCTCAATCTGAAGCAGATCGCCTAATTTTCGACTCTGCTGC
Organism: Candidatus Acidiferrales bacterium; assembly: GCA_035933995.1. Classification (GTDB taxonomy): domain Bacteria; phylum Acidobacteriota; class Terriglobia; order Acidiferrales; family UBA7541; genus DAHUXN01. The sequence goes on from DASYYI010000004.1 coordinate 6,570, forward strand.
GCGTAAGGCTGTTGCGCCTCTCTCCACGGCACAAATCCCGGCGGCGGCGCGGCTGGCTGCACAGCCATCGCATTCACGCCCTGATTTTTCCCGACCGCGGTTGGATTCGGCTCAGCAACGGGCGGAAATAAATACGTGTACGTGCGCACTGTTCCCGCCGGACCCGTCGAGCCAATATGCAAACTAATGAAGATCGCGTCGCTCTGCGCGTTGGCAATTGTTGCGCGATCGTCAAACGAAGGATCCGTGTCGCCGCGCCGCGTCATCACCACTTGAAAGCCCTGCTCGCGCAGAGCGTCGCCGACGATTTGCGCGAATTCGAGCACCAGATCTTTTTCCGCTG
>DASYYI010000010.1:0-5985 GCA_035933995.1 Candidatus Acidiferrales bacterium
TGCCGCAATCGATGCGCGCTTCAAAGGCTTCGCCATCGATTAATACGGAATACACTTCGGGCTGGATTTGCTTTACGTCAGCGGCCACGACGCGGCCGTCGATGCGGAAGTGAAATTGCGCCCCGTGGCGCTCGATTTCAATATTGCGCGCACGATCTCCGATTCTCAGTTCGAGCTTCATTTGTGGCGCGGCCCATTCGCAAGTTGCTCGTGACGTCCCGCAATCTTCCAACGCGACGCCGAGTCATTTGGCGCGGGCCGCGCCGCGGAATTTGCGGCAACGCCGCGATTCATGTGCCACATCGCGGCGGCAAGAACAGTGGCGTCTTCAACAAGAGCGTCGCGCTTGTCTGCGTCAGCAGGCTTGGATCGCCGTGACGATGCCGCGGAGACGTGCGCGGCGGGACGAAGCAAAAATTCGTCGAGCCATTTCGTATGAATTTCACCGCTCACAAATTCGGGCTCGGCGAGAATTCGGCGAAACAGGCTGACGTTCGTCTTGATGCCTGCCGTGTAATATTCATCAAGTGCGCGCCGCATCCGCGCGATTGTTTCGTTGCGATCGCCGCCCCACGCAATTAATTTGCCGAGCATCGGATCGTAATCCGTCGGCACAGTCCATCCGGCGTAGACTCCGTCATCGAGGCGAATTCCAGGACCCGAAGGCACGCTGCGCCCGAGAATTGCACCGGGCGAAGGGAAAAAATTGTTGTCCGGATCTTCCGCGTAAATGCGGCACTCGATGGCGTGGCCGCGCAGTTCAATATTTTCCTGAGCGAAAGGCAGCGGCTCGCCGGCAGCGACGCGGATTTGCAGCTTCACCAAATCACACGATGTCACCATTTCCGTCACGGGATGCTCGACCTGAAGGCGCGTATTCATTTCGAGGAAATAGAAATTCCGTTTCGCGTCGACGAGAAATTCGAGAGTGCCCGCATTTGTGTAGCCGCCCGCGCGCGCGAGTTTCACCGCCGCTTCGCCCATGGCTCGCCGAAGTTCAGGCGTCATAATCGGCGACGGCGCTTCTTCGATCACTTTCTGGTAGCGACGCTGCACGGAACATTCGCGCTCGCCCAGATAAATCATGCGGCCGTGATGGTCGCCCAGGATTTGGATTTCGATGTGCCGCGGATGGACAAGAAATTTCTCGAGGTACATGCGCCCATCGCCGAAAGCGTTCATCGCTTCCGACGAGGCGTCGCGCCACGCGGCGGCAAGGTCGCTTTCGCGCTCGACCAGACGCATGCCCTTCCCGCCGCCTCCGGCGACGGCTTTGAGCACCACGGGAAATCCTATTTGCCGCGCAATTTCCGATGCGTCGCTGATTCGCTCGATGGGATCGAGCGTGCCCGGAACCGTGGGAACATTTGCATCGCGCGCGAGTTGCCGTGCGGCCGTTTTCGAGCCGAGGCGCTCCATCGCTTCGGGCGAGGGTCCGATAAACGTGACTCGCGCCGAAGCGCAGGCGCGCGCGAGATTCGGATTCTCAGCAAGGAATCCGTAGCCGGGATGCAAAGCGTCGCAGCCAGAAGCGCGCGCGACGGCGAGAATTTTGTCGATAACGAGATAGCTTTCGCGCGAGGGCGCGGGGCCGATTGGATATGCTTCATCGGCCATGCGCACGTGGAGCGACGCGCGATCCGCTTCACTGAAAACAACCACCGCAAGAATATTCATTTCGCGGCACGCGCGCAAAATGCGCACCGCGATTTCCCCGCGATTCGCTATCAAGATCTTTTTGAACATTTGGATTGTGGAAAAACAAACGCCGCGAGGAATTCTAGCACGGCGCCGCGTTCCTGATTTGATTCACCTGAAATGCTCTCCGTCTAATGGCTACAGGGGGATGTTGCCGTGTTTTTTGCGAGGGTTTGAGTCGCGCTTGTTTTCGAGGGAGCGGAGAGCGGTGATGAGTTTCGCGCGCGTTTCGGCGGGGGTGATGATGGCGTCGATGTAGCCGCGCTCGGCGGCGACGTAGGGATTGGCGAAGCGTTCCCGAAATTCCGCTATTTTTTCCTGACGCAGATTCTCGCGCTCGGATTCGAGAGCGCGCTCAATTTCCCGTTTGTAGACGATATTCACGGCGCCTTCGGGTCCCATCACGGCGATTTCCGCGGTGGGCCAAGCAAAATTAATGTCGGTGCGAATGTGCTTCGACGACATGACGCAATACGCGCCGCCGTAAGCCTTGCGCGTGATGACGGTGATTTTTGGCACGGTCGCTTCGGCATACGCAAAAAGCAATTTCGCGCCGTGCTTGATGATGCCGCCGAATTCCTGCTGCGTGCCAGGCAAAAAGCCGGGAACATCCTCGAAGGTAATCAGCGGAATATTAAATGCGTCGCAGAAACGGACAAAGCGCGCGCCTTTTACGGACGCGTTGATGTCGAGCACGCCTGCGAGAAACGCGGGCTGATTGGCGACAACGCCGACAGGGCGGCCATCGAGGCGCGCGAAACCGACGACGAGATTTTTTGCGTAGTGTTCGTGGACTTCGAAGAAATATCTGTCGTCGACGATGGAATGAATGACGTCCTTCATGTCGTAGGGCACCATCGGATCTTCGGGGATGACGGAATTGAGCGAGGGATCGGCGCGGTCGACGGGATCGTCCGTCTTGCGGCGCGGCGGATCGTCGAGATTATTGGACGGCAGGAAGCTGATGAGTTCGCGAATCATGGCGAGGCATTCTTTGTCGTCACGCGCGATGAAATGAGCGACGCCGCTTTTGGCGTTGTGCGTCATCGCGCCGCCGAGTTCGTGCTTGGTGACTTCTTCATGCGTGACGGTCTTGATCACATCAGGACCGGTGACGAACATGTAGGAAGTTTTCTCGGTCATGAAAATAAAATCGGTGATGGCCGGAGAATAGACGGCTCCGCCCGCGCACGGGCCCATGATCGCGCTGATTTGAGGGACGACGCCGCTGGCGAGCGTGTTGAGCAGAAAAATATCGGCGTAACCGGCGAGGGACATCACGCCTTCCTGAATGCGCGCGCCGCCGGAATCGTTCAAGCCAATCACGGGCGCGCCCGTGCTCATCGCGAGCTTCATGACTTTGGTGATTTTCCCGGCGTTCGATTCGGAAAGCGAGCCACCGAAAACGGTGAAGTCCTGCGCGAAAACGTAAACCAGGCGGCCGTCAATGCGTCCAAAACCGCAAACGAAGCCGTCGCCGGAAGGGCGCTGCTCGGTCATTCCGAAATCGGTGCAATGGTGTTTGACGAATTCGTCGAGCTCCTCGAAGGAATTTTCGTCGAGGAGCAACTCGATGCGCTCGCGCGCGTTCAGCTTTCCTTCTTTGTGCTGGCGCTCGCGGCGCTCCGCACCGCCGCCTGCTTCGGCGCGACGATGCGCGAGTTCGTCGAGCGGATTGGTGGAATGTTTTTTAGGAGCCATGGCCGGAGGGCTAGCGTGCCACAGAGGGACGAAGGCGGCAAGCGGGCGTCAGGAGATATTTGTGGGGCCGAGAAGATGCTCGGAAAGACGGGCCGCGGCATAAATTTTGCGGGACAACAGATACGGCTGCGAGAAGATAGTTCGGTTACCAGGACTTACCGCGATTCAGCAGTAGAAGAACATTTTCAATTAGGGCTCTAGTGAGTAATTCACCAAAAGCCATGGTTCCCAAATAGCTGGCTCGGCTCCAGTTCTTACCAAGTTTTCTGTTACCTGGATCGCGTCTTCGAGTTTCGAGATGAGACCGTTTTGATTTGGCCGGATTCCAAAGAGTTTTTGCGCTTCGTCCGGCGCGGAGTGACACAGCCAAGTATGAAAATGCATCGCTTCGTAACCAAGGGGTTCATATCCCAAAAGACTTCCACCGTCCGCGAGCGGTTCCATTCGACCGACCCGATCTACTAAACCAGATCCCTGATTCATGTCCTTTTCAAGCTGGCCGTAGAACGAAGGCAATAGAGATGTATGTAATCCAATTCCAATAATCTGAACGCCCTTATCGGTGACAAATCGTTGAACAAATTCCTTGGCCAGCGGAAGTGTGAGAAATGCGTTCGGGTAAAGGCCTCCGATCATCTGCGAACTGACCCACGGGACCAGTTCCGCAGTCAAATGAGCTGGAATCCCGAATTTGGCAGCTTCTTCAGCCACATCTTTTTGAGAGTAGCTTTCCCAATCGACTGCCCAAAGGTCTGGTGCGATATCGGCAAAGCAATCTGAGGCCGTCAAAAAAACTTCTGGCATCAACGAAAAGGCCCCGTCCGGGCGCCGTACAGGCTTGGAGATGAAATAGCCCCCGCTGATGTGTTCAGAATTATGTGGCGCGGACACGAAGCAAATTGTACGACGCGCTTTTCCCGGATGCCAGGCGCCGCGCTCGGTGTGGTTCCACCTTGTAACAAGTTCGATCTCAACTCCCGATAACGCGGTAGCCGGAAACTGAGTCGCTCAGATGGTTCGAGGAGATGGCCGCGACGAAGCGAATGCGATACCATAGAAAGGAATTTGAGAAAGCGAGCAGCAGAGGCCCTGTTTTAGCGGCCTGTCCGATAACGCGGATCTCCTCACACAAGCATGAAAGAGCCCACACAGAAAGTTTTGCTGCTCGAAAACGTTCATCCCGGCGCGGCGGCGAAATTCCGCGAAGCTGGCTACACGGTCGCGGAGCTTGCCCAGGGCGTGGAAGAAGAGGACGTCCTATCCAGCAAGCTGGCGGGAATTTCGGTCGTTGGCATTCGTTCGAAGACGAAAGTGACCGCGCGTGTTGTCGCGCGCGCCAGCCGGTTGGACGCGATTGGGGCGTTCTGCATCGGCACGGATCAAATCGATCTGGACGCGTGCACGAACAAAGGAATCGCCGTTTTCAACGCGCCGTATAGCAGCACGCGCAGCGTGGTGGAACTGATCCTGGGCGAAATTATTTTGCTGACGCGCGGCGTATTCGGGAAAAGTCAAAAACTTCATCGCGGCGAGTGGGACAAGTCCGCGGCCGGAAGCAACGAGATTCGCGGCAAGAAGCTGGGCATTGTGGGCTACGGGAAAATCGGATCGCAACTTTCCGTGCTGGCCGAAACGCTGGGCATGGAAGTCTATTTTCATGACGTGGAGGAAAAACTGATTTTAGGGAACGCGAAAAAGGCGGCGTCGCTGGAACAGCTGTTCAAGACCGCCGACATCATTACGCTGCACGTGGATGGGCGTTCGGAAAACCGCAATTTAATCGGCAGAAAAGAATTCGCGCACATGAAACGCGGCGCGATTTTCCTGAATGCCAGCCGCGGATTCGTGGTGGACGATCAGGCGCTGGCGGAAGCGCTGAAAGCGGGGAAATTGCGCGCCGCCGCGATTGACGTGTTTCCGCGAGAGCCGCGCGGCAACGCCGAGCCGTTCACTTCGCCGTTGCAGGGCATGGAACAAGTGATTCTGACGCCGCACGTGGCGGGCAGCACGGAAGAAGCGCAAAAAGATATCGGCGCTTTTGTCTCCGAGCGAATCATCGAATATTTTCAAACGGGCAGCACCATGTACAGCGTGAATTTCCCCAACGTGCAGCTGCCGAAAATCACGAATGCGCACCGCTTGATTCACATCCACGAAAACATTCCCGGGATGCTGGCGCAGATCAACAAAGTGTTCGCGCGGCATAAAGCGAATATCTTAGGGCAGTATTTGAAAACTTCGCAGACCATCGGATACGCGATCACGGACATCAGCACGGCGTACAATCCGAAAATCAGGGAAGACCTGAAAGCAATTCCGCATACGATTAAGTTCCGCATTCTTTACTAACAGCTTGTTGAAAAAGGGTTCCCGGTCGTCATTCCAGGTCCACGAGAGAGCCTCAATATAAGAACCAAAGAAAATGCAGATTCCTCGTCGCGTGGCTCCTCGGAATGACAACGAATGGAGTTTTTCAACAAACTGCCAAAACAGGGAAATTGTTCAAGACCGGTTGCTGAAGCAGAGGCGCTAAAGGAGTGGCTCGGCGGCGCCGCGCGCGATGATTTCGCGCGTTTCGTCGCGGAG
>DASYYI010000459.1:0-2017 GCA_035933995.1 Candidatus Acidiferrales bacterium
CGGACGAATCGGGACATAACGCGCGAGTATCCGGACCTGTCGGTGATCGCGAACAGCATAAACGCCAAAGAGGCTTGCATCGATGGAGAGATCGTGGCGCTGGACAGCGAGGGGCGCAGCGATTTTCAGCGCCTGCAGAACCGAATGGGCGTGCAGAATCCGTCGGCGCGATCGATGGAGGAAATCCCGGTTGTGTACTACGCGTTCGACATCATTTACTGCGATGGTCACGATCTGCGCGGCGTTCCGCTGATCGAGAGAAAAGAGTTTCTCAAGCAAGTGCTGCGCGCGGGAAGCGTGGTGCGCTATTCGGACCATCAAATCGGGAAGGGTGCCGAACTGTTCGAACTGGCGGTGAAGCGTGAATTGGAAGGCATTATAGGCAAGCAAGTATCAAGCACGTATCCGGCGGGACGCACGACGGCGTGGCTGAAATTCAAAACGGGCAAAGAAGTGGACGCGGTGGTGGGCGGCTGGACCGAGCCTCGCGGCACACGCGAATATTTCGGAGCCTTGCTGCTGGGATTGTACGACGGAGACAAGCTGAAATTTATTGGAGGAGCCGGGACCGGATTTTCAGTCGAGCTGCAAAAACGATTGTGGGCGCGGTTGCAATCGTTGAAGAGCGACGATTGCCCGTTTGATGAGCGGCCGTCGACGCGCGAGAAGGCAACGTGGGTGAAACCAGAGCTGGTGGCGCGAGTGAGATTTGGAGGGTGGACCGAGGGCACGCATTTGCGGCAACCGCGCTTTATGGGATTGCAGGAAGACCGAAACCCGCGCGAATGCACGTTGGAGAAGGAGCTGAAGCAGCCAGTGAATCAAGCGAAGGTGACGAAGCCACAGAAGGATGGGGCGGCAATCGCGCGCAAGGGCGCGCCTGCGAAAACGGCGCACGTCTCCAGAGCGAAACAAGCTGCTGGAGCGCAAGTCGAACAAGAACTGACAGGCGGGACGAGCGAGGAACTATTCGCGGAAATTGACGGCGTAGAACTGAGGCTCACAAATCTGAACAAAATTTACTTTCCCGAGGACGGCATCACGAAGCGGAATTTATTGGCTTACTACTACCGAATGGCGCCGCTGATGATTCCTTTTCTGAAGGACAGGCCACTGGTGCTGCGGCGATATCCGAATGGCATCGCGGGCGAAGCCTTCTTTCAAAAAGACGCGGACAAGAACACGCCCGCCTGGGTGAAGACCGCGCCGATCGTGTCGGAGGGCAAAGGAAAGAAGATCCATTATTTTATTGCGAACGATCGCGCGACGTTATTGTATCTGACGAATCTCGGCTGCATTGACCACAACCCGTGGTCGAGCCGCGCGGGATCGGTCGAGAATCCGGATTACATTTTTTTTGACCTGGACCCCACCGACGGTACGCCTTTTACAACTGTGGTTAAAGTCGCGAAGATTTTGATGGGGATACTTGAGAACGCGGAAATAACGGCTTTTGCAAAAACGTCAGGCGCCACGGGGATTCATATCTTTTTGCCTGTCGAGCCGCGGTACACGTACGAACAGGCACGGACGTTTGTGCAGGCCGTTTCAGGACTGCTCGACGCAAAGCATCCTGGCCTGCTGACGTTTGAGCGGAGCGTTGCGAAACGTCCCAAGGGCCGGATCTTGATCGATGCGCACCAGAATTCCGAAGGGCAGTCGCTCGCTTCAGTGTATTCCGTGCGGGCGTTTCCACACGCGCCAGTGTCGGCGCCGGTGCGGACGAACGAACTCGACAGCGGACTTCTTCCGGCGAAATGGAACTTGAAGTCACTCAACAGGCGCCTGGAAAAAACCGGCGACCTATGGGCAAATTTCTGGAGGCGGCGCCAGGAGCTGGAACCAGCGGTGAAGCTTCTGGAGCGAATGCGATAGCCGCAAAAACTATTTCCGTTCCCGGCGCTGCACATTCAGGAAACGGCGCACGGAAGAGCAAGTAATCAGAGGTTTTTCGAACCGCTGGAGGCGGCCAGCGTTCTTGGCTGCTGCTGCGAATCGTCCCGCTTGTCAAACCTCC
>DASYYI010000049.1:0-5459 GCA_035933995.1 Candidatus Acidiferrales bacterium
CCCGTCGGAAGCCGCGGCCTTGGCGGCGCACAGCGGAGTTCTGCCGCAGGGCAGCCAGCTCGTTCCCGGCAAATCGGAGTCAGCCGATCAATCCGGCGCGCAAGTCTGGTGGTTGCTGAACCGGTCGCCCATCATCACCGGTGCGGACCTGCGCAGCGCGACTCCCGGCCCTGATCCCAATCAGCCCGGTTTCTACGAAGTCCATTTTTCCGTTTCCACTGTGGCCGCCAAGCGCTTCGGCCCTTTCACGGGTTCGAATCTCGGCCATCGCATGGCTGTCGTCTTGGACAATCAAGTCCAGAGCGCGCCCGTCATTCAGGGCCGCATCGACGACCAGGGCGAAATCGAAGGGCAGTTCACTCAGGATTCCGCCAAGGACCTTAGCCTCATTTTGCGCGCCGGCGCGCTTCCTGCCTCCATCAAGTATCTCGAAGAGCGCACCATCGGCCCATCCCTCGGCAATGATTCCATTCGCGAAGGCGTCCAGGCCTCCATCGCCAGCCTCATTGCCGTTCTGATTTTCCTGGTTGTTTATTACCGCTTGAGCGGCATCAACGCCGTCGTCGCCTTGCTGCTCAACTTGGTCATTTTGATTGCCTTCATGGCCGTGTCCGGCGCCACTCTGACTTTACCCGGCATTGCCGGCGTCGTCTTGACCATTGGCATGGGTGTTGACTCCAACGTGCTCATTTTCGAGCGCATCCGGGAAGAGCTGCGCGCCGGCAAGGCCAACGCTTCGGCCGTCGATATTGGGTTCGACAAGGCGTTCGTGACCATCATCGACACGCACGTCACAACGCTGGTTTCCGCCGCCTTCCTTTTCCTGTTCGGCACGGGTCCAGTGAAGGGATTCGCCATCACCTTGGTTATCGGCTTACTCGCTAATTTGTTTACTTCGGTTTACGTTTCCCGGGTCATATTCGACTGGCATCTGTCTCGCATGTCCCGCGAGGCGGAGCTGAGCATCTAAATGTAGAGGCGGAACAGTTTAAGGCTGCCTCGGAAGCCATTTGGGTTATGCTAAGTTGTTGTTTATTAGAAATTTATACCGATAGCCGCAATCGCGCGACCGCCGTCCCGATTTGGGAACATTTTTTTCGCGGCTGGTGTCTAATTCACCAAGGATAAGAGTCGACGATGGAATTTTTTCACCAACCGAATATCAACTGGATGGCCAAGACGAAGTATTTCGTCGCTCTCTCCGTAACCCTTTTGCTGATCGGCGGCATCGCCTGGGTTCGCCACGGCGGTCTGCATTACGGCATCGATTTCAAGGGCGGTACGCTGGTCATTGTTCGCTTCTCCTCCACCCCTCCCATCGGCAGGATTCGCAGCGCACTCGATTCCGCGGGACTCAAGAACAATGAAGTCACCAGCAGCAGCGACATCTCCAATCCCAATTCCAAGAACGACGTCATGATTCGCGTCGAGCAGGGCGGCCAGGGTGAAGACACTCTCGAGGCCGCCAAGTCAACTATCCTCGCGGCGCTTCAAAAGGACTTTGGCTCCCCCACCAGTTCCAAGCCCGACTTCAATGCCGTTGCGGTCCCTGACTTGGCTGTGTTCCTCACTAAGCAAGACCCTCTCGCTCTGCACACTTCCGCCGGCGATCGCTACACCCAACTCGCGCAGAGCCTGATTAGCGCGCGCGACAAGGATCACGCCGGAATCGTCACGAATTTCGACCAACTGAGTAATGTGAGCGGCGCGAACGCCGCCCTCATCAGCGATCTCAAATCCGGCTACTCGCTCAACAATTTCAGCGTACTCAACGCGCAAGTCGTCGGCCCCACCGTTGGAGCGCAACTGCGCCGTCAGGCCCTTCTCGCCACGCTCTACGCCCTCGCTGGAATGCTGGTCTACGTGGCTTTCCGGTTCGAATGGATCTACGGCGCGGCCGCCGTCATCGCCGTGTTTCACGACGTGCTTATCACTCTCGGCTTCTTCTGTTTGTTCTATAACAAATTCGAAATCTCGCTCACGGTCATCGCTGCGCTCCTCACCCTGGTCGGCTATTCGATGAACGACACCATCGTCATCTTCGACCGCGTACGCGAAAATCTGCGCCTGATGCGCCGTGAATCGCTAACCGACATCATCAATCGCTCCATCAACCAGACGCTTTCCCGCACCATTCTCACGAGCGGCCTCACTTTTCTCACCGTGTTCCTTTTGTTCGTTTTCGGCGGACAGGTTCTCCGCAGTTTCTCCTTTGCCATGGTCGTGGGAGTTGTGGTAGGTACCTATTCCAGTTTCGGCATTGCGGCCCCGATTGTCTTGGTTTGGAATAAATGGCGTGGTGGCCGGGTGGCCACGGCCCCAGTTCCTTCCTCCGCGGATAAACGCGCCGAGAAGAGGCTGGCGGCAGCTAGGAGGTAATCATGTTTGATCAACTCGTGGAGTCTACAAACAAGAAAACGACGCATAAGGTCTGGACGGTCTGGCTTTCAGCGCTCATCCAGGCGTTGATCCTCGGTATCTTGATTCTGATTCCGCTCATCTACACCAGCGCGCTGCCCTCGGCGATGATGACCACGTTCCTGGTCGCTCCGCCGCCGCCCCCGCCGCCCCCACCGCCGGCTGTCAAGGTGATTACCAAGCCTCAGCCGAAGTTCATTCAGCAGGGCAAACTGGTGGCGCCCACGGTCATCCCGAAAAAAATTCAAATGATCAAGGAAGAAGCTCAGCCTGATGTGGGCATGACCGGCGGCGTGCCGGGCGGCGTCCCTGGCGGCTCAGCCGGCGGCGTCCTCGGCGGCATCATAGGAGGTGCGCCCGGAGGTCTCCCGCCACCACCGAAACCGGTCGAGATCACGCGCATCGGCGGCAACGTCATGGCGGCAAACATAATCCATCAAGTGCTTCCCGCATATCCGCAGATAGCGAAAACGGCTCATATTTCGGGGACAGTGGTGCTGCACGCGATTATCGCCAAGGACGGCACTGTGCAGGAGATGCAGTTCATCTCCGGGCCACCCTTGCTCATGCGCGCCGCAATGGACGCCGTGAAGCAGTGGCGCTATCGGCCCACGTTGCTCAACGGTCAGCCGGTCAAGGTTGATACGACTATTAGCGTGGTCTTTAACCTGGGCGAATAGATTTGATGTGTGTTTTCGGCCCGGCTGGCCCCACAATGGCCAGCCGGGAATTGTAGTAACTTTGGGGGCAAGAAGGCAGTCATACTCACTGCCAATAAAACTCGCTGTTTGATAATTGAGGAGGAATGAACGTTATGCTTGCGAATTTAATGTGGGCTGGTCTTCTGCTCCTGCAGGACGCTAGCGGTGGTGACGTTGGCTGGGACCTTCGCAGTATGTGGCACTCCATGGGCGTGCCCGCGAAAATCGTCGTCGTAATCCTGTTCATCATGTCTGCGTGGTCCGTCGGCATCATGATTGACCGCGCCTTGATGTACAGCGCGGCCCGCAAACAGTCCCGCGTCTTCGTCCAGCAGGTCGCTGGCGCGCTCAAGGACAACAAGCTCGACGAAGCCATCTCCATCGCCGAGCGCAACAAGAAGAGCCACATCGCGAAAGTTGTCGCCACCGGGCTCTCCGAGTTTCAAGCTGCCTCCGCTCAGGTCGCTGACGCCGAAGTCATTGAAGCCGCCAAACGCGGCCTCGAGCGCTCCGTCGCCATCGTTCACGCGGAGATGAAGCGCGGCCTTTCCGGCCTCGCCACCATCGGTTCCACCGCGCCGTTCGTCGGCCTCTTCGGAACCGTCATGGGCATCATTAACGCCTTCAAGGGAATTTCCGCAGCCCACGCCAGCGGACTTTCCGCGGTCGCCGGCGGCATCGCCGAAGCCCTCGTCACTACAGCTCTCGGTCTACTTGTCGCCGTCCCCGCCGTTTGGACCTACAACTATTTCACCAACAAAGTCGAAGCCTTCGACGTCGAGATGGACAACTCCTCGATGGAGCTCGTCAACTACTTCATCACGCGCCGGGGCGGAAAGAAGTAAGCCATGCCGTATAAACCGAAACCCGGCAGCATTATGGCGGCCCCAAACGTGATTCCCATGGCCGACATCATGCTCGTCCTGCTGATTATTATGATGGTCGTCACGCCCATGTTGCAGAAGGGCGTGCAGGTCGATATGGCCCGCGCGAAAAATTGGGAGAACATGCCCAACGCCGATAAGGACGATGCCATCATCGTCGCCATCTCTCACGATGGCCATTATTACCTCGGCAACCAGGATATCGCGCTCGACCAGATCACCGGCACGGTGAAAGACCGCATCGCCAATCGCCTCGACAAGGAAGTCTATGTTCGCAGCGATGAGCGTGCCAAGTACGGCGACGTCAAGAAAGTCGTCGACGCCGTTCGCGACGCCGGAGTCGATAATCTCGGCTTGTTGACCCTGAAAAACGAATCGGGGCCCAATCAACCTCCGCCGCCGAACAGCGTGAATCCGGGAACCCCTTAGGAGGGTATTGCAATGGGAATGGCAGTAGGACATCACGGCACGTCTATGTCGGAGCCGAACATCGTTCCGCTCATCGACGTCTTGCTCGTGCTCATCATTATTTTCATGGCCATCACGCCCACCACGCCAACGGGCATGGATACGCTGGTCCCGCAGCCGCCGCCCAAAAAACAGCAGCAGCAGGACCTCAACAACAAAACGGTTGTCGTCGTGGTCAGCGCCGATGGCAAAGTAATGATCAACCAAACGCCCACCACTTGGAATGATCTTGGTCCGCAGCTTTCGGACATTTTCAAGATTCGCGCCGATAAGACGGCCTTCGTCAAGGGCGACGATGACGCCGAATTCACTTACGTCGCCCGCGCCATCGACATCATGCGTGGTTCGGGCATCACCAACGTAGGTTTGATCACCGCCAAGATGGAAGCGGGCCAGTAGCAGTCCATCGGTTCGTGCTCGAAGCATGTTTTTCGTTCGGGTGCGCCTTTACAAGTTGCGGGGAGAGCATTTTTTCGTGTCATCCCGAGCTAAGCGAGGGATCTGCATTTGTTCAGAGCTTAACAAAGCTGCGGATTCCTCGGTCTTGCGTCAGGGCACGGCTTGAGCCGTGCCGTAACCGACGCAAAGCCAGTGCGGCTTCAGCCGCTGAGGTCTGTCGCATAACACGCGAATTTAAACACGTAGATTTGAGGAGATAGGGATGCCACGGAAATCCCACGCAGGTTCGTTGTTCGTCTGGTTGGCTCTCGCATCCGCCGCTTTCGCCGTGTCCGGCTGCGCCAAGCTCAAGGCGCGCGACGACCTGAACAAAGGCGTCGAGGCTTACAAAAACGCCCAGTTCGATCGCGCCATCGAGTACTTTAAGGACGCCCAGGCCAACGACCCGAAATTGATGAACGCTCGCCTCTACTTGGGCACCGCCTATGCCAGCCAGTACATCCCCGGCGCTCCCTCCGATGAGAACAAGCGCAATGGCGAAGCCGCCATTCAGGTGTTCAAACAAGTTCTGCAGGACGATCCTAATAAT
>DASYYI010000054.1:0-30469 GCA_035933995.1 Candidatus Acidiferrales bacterium
GAACCGTCCCGTCCAGCAAAAGCATCCCTAAAATAGGGAGGAAAGTATGGAACCTAGAATCGACATCATGAAAGTGGACCCGAAGGTGTATCACGCAATGATCGGGCTTGAGACTTATTTGCGGCAATCCGGACTTGAGGAGCCGCTGCTCGACCTCATCAAAATGCGAGCGTCGCAGATCAATGGATGCGCATATTGCCTCGACATGCATTCCAAGGATGCACGGGCGGCAGGCGAGACGGAGCAAAGGCTTTATGGATTGAATGCGTGGGAAGAATCGCCATTTTATTCCGAGCGCGAGCGCGCGGCGTTGGCGTGGACCGAGGCTGTGACGCTGGTTTCGCAAGGGCATGTGCCGGATGAAGTTTATGAAAAGGTGAAGAAACAATTTTCGGAGAAGGAAATTGTGGCGTTGACCATGGCGGTGGTGGCGATCAACGGGTGGAACCGGCTGGCGATTTCATCGCGAGCGCCGGCGGGAACGTATCAGCCGGGTGCGCATGCGCAGCACGCGGGCGCAGCAAAGCAAACGGCATAGAGCAATACAGGAAACGCGGCCGACGATCGTCGGCCGAATCGAATTTCTGAAATTAATTTGATTTGCAGCTATTGGATTTGTTCATCATCATTTCACTTCGGCAATGGCCTTGAGCAGTATGGTCTGACGCGTCTCACGCCGCGCCGGATGCGTGGTTTGCTTCGTTGATGCATCGATGTAGGAAGAAATGTCCTCTTCGTCCATTCCTTCCGGTTCATCGACTATGCTATCCAGGATCTTCCTCGCGCCGATAAGTTTGTTGGCAAATTCGGCCGGCACAAATCTGGTCATCATGTTGGTGCAGAGAAGTAATGTCACCATCGTATAGAACTGAGGCTGGTCAGTAGCAAATCTATTAGTCATGAATTCGGGGACTTCCTTGTAGGCCCTAGCCAGATAATCGAACACACTTCGCAGTTTTGATAATTCGTCTCGATTCATCCGTGCATTTAGCTCATCTCCCGCCTTAATGAAGGCCTTCAATATGTCCGCAGGTGCTCGATGCTTTCCGGAACGCGAAAACAAAGCAATCTCCGTCAGCCTCTCCCACATTCGGTCCACTTGGGAGTTCCTGTCCGTCAATCGGCTGACGATGTTCAATCTCTTCATCACATAGACAAAATTATTATTTTTTGCTTTGTAATACCGCGACTTCTTTTTTCGCGTTTGCTTGAGAGCAATTAAATCAAAAACCTGCTTAAAGAGCGGGTCTTTCCCTAGCGCCTTAACAACATCGAAGCGTGTAACCTTAACGCCCTCCTGATTTATGTCTATGAAGAGGCTAACCAATTCGTCGATAGAGGTGCTCTCGTCATCCATGTTGATCTCGATTGTCGGAATCGCGTACTCGCGAAACGTTCGAACGATCTCATTATCAAGGTCCGCGAAGGACTTCTCCACGCCATCTACTTCGATTTTGAAATTAGCTTCTTGAATGGCAGGCTTTCCAAAGAAATAGTTTTCTACATTCCTGATTTTCAGTCCCGGTCGCCGGTTGCCGATGAATAAAATCAGGCTTTCCAATCGCTGTTTACCGTCCAGGATGTTGTAAACGAACTGCGCTCCTTCGGCCTGCTTATAGAAAAATATGGCAGGAATCGGGCGCACTTGAATCATGTTCAGGAGGAGCTTTTTGCGCACCTTCGGATGCCAAACAGTTCCCCGTTGAAACGGAGGAATGAGATTGACCTTGCCCTGATTGAAGTATCCAATCATCTCGTCAATCTTCATTTCCTTATTATCATATTTCATATCTGTCGACTCCTTGCGGCGCTGATGATACACCTAAAATCCCCACCCACTGAAGGCGTTCAGTGCAGGCAGGATGGGGCACCCGCAAAAGTACACAGGCTAAAGCCTGTGCCACATCAGACGGCGGCGCGGCGCGACCTGGGAGTCGCGATGGGCGACCCAAGGGTCGCCCCTACGAAAATGCGGCACAGACCGCATTTTGTTGCTACGAAGACGGGGCGGATGCCGAAGGCTCGAGCAGGCCGCCGTTGGATTTGACGACGCGGGCGTACCAGAGGGCGGAATCCTTGGGGATGCGGCGGCGGGTGGGGAAATCGACGAAGATCAGGCCGAAGCGCTGGGTGTAGCCTTCCTGCCATTCGAAATTATCGAGCAGCGACCAATGAAGATAGCCGAGTAGAGGGACGCCTTCGTGCGAGGCGCGCGAGAGGGAGAGAAGATAGCGCGCGGTGAAGTCGATGCGCTGCGGATCGTGCACTTTGCCGTCGAGGGAAATCCAGTCGCGGGACGAGCAGCCGTTTTCGGTGATGAAAATGGGCAGGTGGTAACGCTCGTGAAGCCACTTGGGCGCCCAATATAGGGCGTCGGGCGTGACTTGCCAGCCAAATGCAGTGAGCGGAAAACCCGCGGGAAAATGGACTTCCTCGGACTCGCCATTCTCGCCAGCGCGCACCAACCAGCCACCGTAAATATTTAGCCCGAGAAAATCGAGAGGTTGGTGAATTGTTTCCATGTCACCGGGGAGAATCTCGGGCGCGTCTTTGCCGAGCGCGGCGAGCGCAGACGCGGGATAGCGTCCGAGAAAAACGGGATCAAGCCACCAGGCATTTTCGCGCCACCAATGAGCGCCGGAAAAACGATCGAGCGGGCTCGAAAACGTGGATTCGCGAGCGGCGGCGACGTCGACGGCGGAATCAGTAGCGGGCAATGAAGGCGAGACGTCACAGGCGTACCCGATTTGGGCGGACTGACGCGCATTGGCGCGAATCGCTTGCACGGCGCGGCCGTGCGCGAGAAACGTGATGTGCGCGGCACGCATGTATTCGGCACGAGAAAGCTTTTCGCCGGGCGCTTGTACACCGGTGACGTACGCACCACCGATGAACGAGCGCGGCTCGTTGATGGTCAGCCAGTGCGTGACGCGATCAGAGAGAGCGCGCGCGACGGCGGCGGCGTAGTCGCCGAACCACCGCGGCATGTCGCGCGAGAGCCAGCCGCCGCGGCGATGCAGAGCGAGCGGCGTGTCCCAGTGAAATAACGTGACAACGGGCGTGATGCCCGCGGCGAGGAGCGCGTCAACGAGACGGCTATAGAAGTCGAGGCCCTTTTGATTTACGGCGCCAGTGCCATCGGGGAGCACGCGCGGCCAGGAAACGCTGAAGCGAAATGCGGTGAGGCCCATTTCGCGCATGTGCGAAATATCTTCGGCGTAGAGATGATAAAAATCGCAGGCGACGTCGCCAGTCTGGCCGTCGTGGATTTTGCCAGGCTTTTGTACAAATTCGTCCCAGACGGAGAGGCCTTTGCCGTCTTCGCGCGCGGCGCCTTCGATTTGGTAGGCGGAGGTGGAAGCGCCCCAGAGGAAATTCTTCGGAAATGGTGACGCTGTTGGCGAATTGGACGATGTTTGCTGAGCGGGATGCGTTGCGGCGTCGGCGGGGCCTAAGTTTGCGAGCGAAAGGGCCGAAGCACCGGAAACAGAAAGAAATTCGCGGCGAGTGAGACAATGCGAATTCCCCGGCGAATGCGGCATTTTAAACGCGCTCCTGAATTTACGTCAGCCAGCTCGGAACGGATTTCAAATATGCAGGCGCGGAGGCCACGGCTGCAAGAGCAAAACTGTACCCCAGGGGCGCGGAGAAACGCAGCGGAAAACAGTCGCGAGGCAAATTTTGAGTTGGCGTCACTTGTGCGGGTCGAACATGCCGGCGGCGACGCGCGTGACCAAGCTGCGCGGGGCTAGGCGCTGGCCTTCGACGCTCAGCTTGTTTTTTAAGCCGGAGATCACGCTGCTTTTCCCTTCCGCCAGCGCGCGCAATCCGACGCGCGCCACTTTTTCCGCCGTTTCCGCGCCGCGAAAGGTGTGCTCGGGCTGGCCGGCGACTTCGCGAAACTCAGTGGTGGTCGAGCCGGGGCAAAGCGCGCAAACGTGGACGCCGTGGCGGCGAACTTCTTCGGCGATTCCTTCGGCGAAAAGAAGGTCGAAGGCTTTCGTGGCAGCGTAGGTCGAAATGTAAGGCACAGCCTGGAAGGCGGCGACCGAGGCGACGATGAGAATGTCTCCGTGGCCGCGCGCGACCATCTGTGGCAGGTACAAACGCGTCAGATGAACGACCGCTGAGCAATTGACTTGGATCATTTCGAGTTGGCGCGCGAGGTCGGATTCGTGAAGCGGGCCGTAGGCGCCGAATCCGGCATTGTTTATGAGCAGCTCGATTTCGAGGCCCTTGGATTGCCCGAAGGCGCGGATTTCAGCGGGCGCGTTGGGCTGCCCAAGATCTGTTGCGAAGATTTCGGTTTTGATGGAATGTGCGGCACGGAGTTTGGAGGCGAGTTCTTCGAGGCGGTCGCGGCGGCGGGCCGTAAGAACGAGGTTAGCGCCGCCAGCGGCAAGCTGTTCGGCAAGCGCGCGGCCGATTCCGGCGCTCGCGCCCGTCACTAGCGCCCACTTCCCCGCCCAGCGCCGTTCGTCGTAACCCATGCGTGCCTCCCAGATGTTACGCCGAAATGAAACCACACGTGGGGCCGTCTGAAAAGGGATAGTTGTTGCGACGAGCGGGCTCGGCGAGCGACGCAATTGAAACACTGGGCGAAAATAAATGTCGTGGCCAAATGTCGTTCTGGCTTCAGAGGTTAAAACCCCTGGTTTTTTGGACTTGTACGGCACGGCTAAAGCCGTGCCCTGAAAAGGGCCGTTCTGAGATGACTTGGCTGTGTTGACATCCCGACCGGGACCCGTCAAAACGAAAAGCAGATCCCTCGCCGCATGGCGGCTCGGGATGACAAAATTCTTGGGGAGGCACGTATGCCCGACAATGAAAAATGGGAGAACAATTCTAAAAACGGGAGAGCGGTTCAGTCGCCTTGGGTGTGGCTGCGAGCGAAGACGAAGTCGCGGAGACGGACGCCTTGCTCTTTCATGCTGGCGAGCAAACGGCGAGCCCAGACGAATTCGGCAGCGAGGAGCCCCAAACCGAGCAGCATCACAAGCCAGCCAGGCGCGGGGCTGAAAAACAACACCACGCCGAGGGCCAGAAGCGTGAAGCCGAGAAGGATCCGAAGGAAGCGTTTGGCCTGTTGAAGAGTCCTGAAAAGCATTGTCGTGTTCCGTTCCACCAACCAGTTGCGCGGGCCGCAGGGAAAGACCGTATAACGGGCCGATATAATCTCGTACTGCCGTGCGTATTTTTCCTGCATCCACTTAGATGCTTGCGAACGGCTATAGATTCAGGAGCACGTGAGTGACCAAACTGCGGAGGTCTTGCCTGTCGCAAAAACCACGCAGATAATGGCTTTCCCGATTCGGGCGCGCTTCAGATTGAAAACAAATTGCGCGTGGATGGAAAAGATTTACCTGGCGAGCGAAAAATGGAATTGACGAGCGTACGAATCGAAATACCGGAAGGCGCGAACGTGATTCTGGGGCAAGCGCACTTCATCAAAACGGCAGAAGACGTTTTCGAAGCGATCGTCAACACAGTGCCGGGCGCGAAATTTGCGATTGCGTTCAACGAAGCATCCGGGCCGTGCCTGGTGCGCGTGGAAGCCAACGACGATGAGCTGCGGGCGGCGGCTATTGCGAACGCGCAGGCGGTGGGCGCGGGACATTTGTTCGTGGTGCTGGTACGCGGCGCGTATCCGGTCAACCTGCTCGGGCGAATCCAGGATTGCTACGAAGTGTGCTCGATCTTTTGCGCGACGGCGAATCCCGTGGAAGTGATTGTGGCAGAAACGAAACAGGGGCGAGGTGTGATGGGAGTTGTGGATGGCGCATCGCCAAAGGGCGTCGAGGGGCCGGCGGAGAGGCAGGCACGGCACGACTTTGTGCGGAAGATTGGCTACAAACGGTGAACTCCTCTGGCGATTTCTAATGTGCGAACCGGTTCATTAGGGCACAATCGCGTGGCTCGGAACAGCAAGACTGGTTAAGCTGGCATTTCGTCTTAATTAGGAACAGGCAGGTGCGAGTGGCACCTGGGGGAACATGCAGGCCGCTAGAATCAGAGCCGCAATGATTAAGCCTACGACCCGGCGAACGCTGTCCGCGTGGTTCATCCACCTCGGCGGGCCAGGACTGATCCTGCTTGGGCTTCTCGACAACTCGGTAATTCCCGTCCCCGGCAGCATGGACGCGCTGACGATTGTGCTGGCGGCGCACCAGCGACAGTTGTGGCCTTACTACGCACTAATGGCGACGGCTGGCGCGGTGCTCGGCGGGTACATCACCTTCCGGCTCGCTCGAAAACAAGGAAAAGATTTGCTCGAGCGCAAGATGAAGCATGGATTGATGAAGAAAATCTACGACCTGTTTAGGAAGTGGGGCTTTGGGGCAATTGCGATTCCCGCGATACTGCCCCCACCCGTGCCCATGGTGCCTTTCCTAGTGGTTGCGGGAGCGACGAATTACCCGACGAAGAAATTCCTGGCGGCGCTCGCGGTGGGGCGCGCAGCGCGATACACGGCTTTGGCTTACCTGGCGAGCGTCTACGGCCGCCAAATCCTGCGCTTGTTCTCGCAGTACGGGCGGCCGATTCTGTACGTGCTGATTGGACTGGCGGTGGTCAGCGCAGCGATCACGATCATTGGGCATTACCGGGAAAAGGCGGGTCTGAAAGCGCAAACGGCCCGGACAAGCTCCTAACAGAACTCCGGCAAAAGGCCTGGAGATTGCACTTCGGCATCCCACTTCGACAGTCTCACTTCCCGACGTAGGAACGCAGTTACGTGATGCCCGCGCGGGTTTTTGCTCCCGTGATGATTTCGGCCATTACTTCGCGATACTTGTCGAACGTATCGTCCACCACGGTGATGGTTGGGATTACCGGCTGGTCTTTGCGCACTTCGGGATGAAAGTGCCCGAATCCGGATTCGTGAACACCACTGCTTCCCCGCCCTGGAGCCGGATGACTGAGGTGTTCGAAGGTGCGCGCGTACTTTTGAAATGCAGGCGGGTAACCACGCGACGGGAAAACCTGGTAAACGGGCAAGATGGACATCAAAGCGTCGTAGGAGAACTCCCCGACGGCGAGGACGTGCGGGAATCCCTGGCGTAAGTCTTCGACGAGGCGCCTGGTTCCTTCGTGCATGTCGGCTTTGGTGTTGTTCTGCCAGCCGCCGGAGATGTCTAGAAAATAGCCGTCGACTCCAAATCGTTCGATTACGTCGGCGATGCGGGCAGAGAGCCAATTTCTCCACGAATCCACACCGAGATTCATGTACTTGCCCCAGCCCTCCATGTGGCGATCGTTGTCCCAATCCACCCAATCCAAATCGAACGAGTTGCCATCAACGTCGGCTGTGGTCGCATCCGAGAACTTTGAAAACACCGGCAATTTGTCGTTGGCGCCGTTCATGCCGAACATGGGCAAAAAACGGAAGCCAAGACGCTGGCCGCTCTGAATGAGCGCGCGGAAGCCGTCTTCACCTCCAAGCCGCGGACTGACTTTGTAAATGGGATACTTCCAATAATAGCGGCCGTCCCAGGCGGGAAGAAATACCATCACGTTCTTCCCGGGAATTTGAGTAGCAATCCAGTTGAGAATTCGCGAGGCTTTAGAGAAATCGTTGAAGATATAGCCAGTCCAATGCATGCCATGAATGGATACAACCAGGGCGATATCTTGAAACCATGCCGGCACGTCCTTGCGCTTATCCCAGTCAGGAATGGCAAAGGCTTGTTCAACGTGCGCGAAGTGCGTGCGAAATGCGTCTTCGGCGCTTTGAGTGCGTCCCGCGCGCCACGTGGGACTATGCAATTGATTGCTTTTCTTCCAACCTTCCTGTTCATAGACGATCTCGACACGATAGCCTTTGGGTCCCGGTTGAAAGTAGAAGCGATTGGCGCGGACGCGATCCAAAAGCGTCGAGAGAAAAAAGAAATCGTGCTCGCTTGCTTGAATCACGGCGACGGGAGAATCCATGCCGACGGCGGTGTGATGGTCGCCGCCTCCGAACGGATAACCCAGAAGCAATTCGTTATCCTTGGGATCAAAGAAGCCTTCGCTTCCGGCAGAGATTTGCCCACGCGGCACGCCGCGCAGAATCGCAGAGATGGATTTAATGGGTTGGTCCATCTCGGCTGAGACGTCCCACTCGACAAATTCTCCGTTTTTTCGAATTCGGGCGAGCAGAGCGCCGGGGACCTCTTGTTGATCTCCAGCCCACGCAAATTGAGAACAGCGGAGCACGATGCCGTCAGCGGTCTTTTCGACCGTCAGGTGATCGCGGTCGAGGCCATATGTGTTTTCGAAGGTGTACAGACGAAAGGAAAAGAGCATCCCCTGAAACGAGACCGACGGCTCGGGAAAATCAAAGCTGAACTTGAAGAAACTTCTGCCCCGCGGCGGAAGATAGACATCGCTTGAGGAAGTGAGAGGAACGATGGTTCCGTCGGGCGGCGCAGTTTCTGCGCTTGCCTGCCCAGCGGCAACCGGCGCGGCGGGCGGCGCCGCCGCAACCTGATTCCTGCCGCCCGACAATACGAGCGACGACGCGCTTGCAGCCAGGCCAGTTTTGAGCAAATCACGACGCGAGATTCTTTTCTTCACCGTTTTTCCCTCCGTGCCGGCGGAATCAAATTCGCTCGAAGAACTACAGAAATCAGTGCGAGAGTGCCTTTGTCGCCGCCCGCGCCTGACCGAAATGTTGCAGCCATGACTGGAAGCGGTCGAGGTAGAGGTATACCACAGGCGTGGTGAAGAGCGTCAGCATCTGGCTGACGATCAGGCCTCCGACGATGGTGATGCCAAGTGGCCGGCGAAGTTCAGAACCAGTCCCTCCACCAACGGCAAGGGGCACCGCTCCCAGCATCGCGGCCATGGTAGTCATCATAATTGGGCGAAAACGAAGCAGACAGGCTTCGTAAATGGCTTCGAGCGGAGTCCGGCCCTCGACGCGTTCGGCCTGGATGGCAAAATCAATCATCAGAATCGCGTTCTTCTTCACGATGCCAATCAGCAGAATGATTCCGATGATGGCGATGACACTGAGTTCCGTTTTGAAAATGAAGAGTGCGAGCAGCGCGCCGACCCCCGCCGACGGAAGCGTGGAGAGAATTGTGACGGGATGAATGTAGCTTTCGTAGAGGATTCCGAGAACGATGTACACGGCAGCGAGAGCCGTGAGAATCAGAATCGGCTCCGACGCCAATGAGGACTGAAAGGCTTGCGCGGTTCCCTGAAAGCTGCCATGAACATTTTCCGGCATGCCGATTTGGCGTTCGGCGGTGTCCACATCCGTCACGGCCGTGCCGAGAGCGATGCCCGGCGCAAGATTGAACGAAAGAGTAATGGATGGGAACTGCCCTTGGTGGTTGACGGTAAGTGAAGTCCTCGAAGGCTGATAACTGGCCAGGGCGCTGAGCGGAACCAGGTCGCCTTTATTCGACGCGACAAAAATGGATTTCAGCGCGTCGGGATTTTGCTGGTATTGAGGAGCTACATCGAGCACAACGTGATACTGGTTCAGACCTTTGTACATATTCGAGACCTGGCGCTGGCCGAACGCGTCGTTGAGCGTGCTATCGATCGCCGACATGGAAACGCCAAGACGCGAAGCAGTATCGCGGTCGACGACGAGCGAGGTTTGCAACCCGTGGACCTGCTGGTCAGTGTTGATATCCAGAAGCTCGGGAATCTTGCTCAACCGGGCCATGAGGAGCGGGGCCCAATGGTTTAGGTCCGTGATTTTGTCGGCTTGCAGAGTGTATTGATACTGGGAATTGCTACCGCGTCCGCCGACACTGACGTCCTGGACAGATTGAAGGTACAGGGTCGCGCCTGGGATTATGGAAAGCTTCCTGCGCAGACGCGCAATCACCTGGTCGGCGGACACTTTGCGGATGCTGATGTCCTTCAGCTGCGCGAACATACGAGCGGTGTTTTCACTGCCACCGCCGGTGAATGCGGTGACCGTGTCGACGGCGGGATCTTGCTGGACGATGCGAGCGAACGCCGTCATTTTCGCGGACATCGCCGCGAACGACGTGTCCTGGTCCCCCTGAATGCTTCCCGTCAAGCGGCCAGTATCCTGTTGCGGGAAGAATCCTTTGGGAACAACCACGAAAAGATAGACGCTGAGGCAGACAGTACCGATGGTCAGGGCCAGCACGGCAGGCTGGTTGCGCAACACCCATCGCAGGCAGACGTTGTAGAAACTGTGGAGGCCGTTAAAGGCGCGTTCAGCGACTCGATAAGCGCGGCCGTGATGACCCCGATCGCGTTTCAGGAAGCGCGCGCACATCATCGGGGTGGTGGTGAGCGAAACGAACAGGGAAACGCAAATCGCAGCGCTGAGAGTCACGGCGAATTCGCGGAACAGGCGGCCGACGATACCTCCCATCAAGAGAATGGGGATAAAGACGGCAACGAGCGAAGTGCTCATCGAAAAAACGGTAAAGCCAATCTCACGCGCGCCCTGCAGCGCCGCGGCGAAGGGCTGCATGCCTCCTTCGAGATGGCGGGAAATGTTTTCAATCACGACGATGGCGTCATCGACCACGAACCCCGTGGAGACCGTCAGCGCCATAAGCGAGAGGTTGTCAATGCTGTAACCGCACAGATACATCACGCCGAATGTGCCGACGAGCGAAAGCGGCACGGCGATACTGGGGATCGCAGTGGCCCAAACGTTGCGCAAGAATGCGAAAACCACAAGCACGACTAGAACGATCGAGATCATCAGCGTGATTTCCACGTCGTGGATCGAGGCGCGGATGGTGGGCGAGCGGTCCTGAATCACACCTATATGGATGGAAGGCGAAATCGAGGCTTGCAGATTGGGCAACTCGGCGCGGACGCTATCCACCGTGTCAATAATGTTCGCGCCGGGCTGGCGGAAGACGGCGATCATGATGGCCGGGTCGCCATTGGAAATGCCGGCGTTGCGTGTGTTGGACGCGGCGTCGGTGACCGTGGCGACATCCGACAAGCGCACAGGAGCGCCATTGATCCAAGCAACAATTAAGGGACGATACTGGTCGGCGGTGAAAAGCTGGTCGCTCGTGAAAATCTGCCAGGTTTGATTTTGATCTTTGAGCGAGCCCATAGGGCTATGGGCGTTGGCGTTGCTAAGAGCGGTGCGAACTTGCTCCATGCTGATGCCGTAACTGCTGATCTGCGTGGGGTTCACGTCGACGCGAACGGCGGGCTGCGCGCCGCCCCAAACACCGACCTGCCCGACGCCGGGAACCTGCGCCACTTTCTGGGCGAGTATGGAATCGGCCGCGTCGTAAACAGAACTTCGCGGAATATTGGTGGAGGTGAGGCCGAGCAACATGATGGGCGCGTCGGCGGGGTTCACTTTGCGATATGTGGGCGAGCCGGGCAAATCAGCGGGAAGCTGGCCGCGTGCCGCATTGATTGCCGCTTGAACGTCGCGGGCGGCGGCGGCGATATTGCGATTCAGATCGAACTGGAGCGTCACGTTGGTCGAGCCGAGTGAGCTCGAGGACGTCATTTGCGTGACTCCCGCGATGCGGCCGAACTGGCGTTCGAGAGGAGTGGCCACTGCGGAGGCCATCGTTTCGGGACTCGCGCCGGGGAGCCCAGCATTGACGGAGATGGTTGGGAAATCAACCTGCGGAAGGGGCGCTTCCGGCAGAAAATTGAATGCGAGGCCTCCAGCAAGCAGAATCCCGAGAGTCAGGAGCGATGTCGCAACCGGGCGGCGGATGAACGGGTCCGAAAAGTTGGAGGAGATGTTCACGGTTCAGTCGCCAGCGGGTTCCTCGGCCGGCATGTGTACGTGGCTGCGCACGCGACTTGCCACCCAATCGAATGCCAGATAAACAACCGGCGTGGTGTAGAGCGTCAGCAGCTGGCTCAGGAGCAATCCACCGACAATTGTGATTCCGAGCGGACGGCGCAACTCGGAGCCCATGCCCGTGCCTAACGCCAACGGGAAACCACCAAGGAGAGCGGCCATGGTGGTCATCATGATGGGACGGAAACGGAGAAGGCACGCTTCGTAAATCGCGTCGAGGGGCGCTTTGCCTTCCTTGCGCTCGGCCTCGAGGGCGAAGTCAATCATCATGATGGCGTTCTTCTTCACAATGCCGATCAGCAGGATCAACCCGATCAAGGCAATGACGCTGAATTCTGTTCGGCAAAGCAGCAGGGCCAAAATCGCGCCGACGCCGGCGGAGGGCAGAGTGGAAAGAATGGTGATGGGATGGATGTAGCTTTCGTAGAGAACACCCAGGACGATGTACACGACGATAACGGCGGCGAGGATCAGCAGCGGCTCGTTGGACAGTGAAGCCAAAAATGCGGCCGCCGTGCCTTCGTAGTTCGTTTGAATGCTGGCGGGAAGTCCAATTTGCTGGCGAGCCGCGTCAACCGCTTTCACCGCATTGCCCAAGGAAACATTTGGCGCGAGATTGAACGAAATTGTGACGGCCGGAAATTGTCCCTGGTGATTGATGACGAGGGGGACCGAGGCCGGGACAAAGCGCGTGAACGCGCTGAGCGGGACTTGCCGGCCGCTCGAAGAGTTCACGAAAATATTTTTCAGCGCGTCTGGGTTCTGCTGAAAAGCGGGATTGACTTCCAAAACGACGTGGTACTGGTTGAGTTGCGTGAAAATGGTGGACACTTGCCGCTGGCCAAATGCGTCGTAGAGCGTATCGTCGATTGTTTGAGGCAAAATCCCCAAGCGCGACGCCGTATCGCGATCGATTTCGAGCCCCGCCTGCAGACCCAGATTCTGCTGGTCGCTCGCGACGTCAGTCAACTCGGGCAACGATTGCAGCTTGGCCATCATCCGCGTTGTCCAGATGGCGAGCTCGTTGGGATCCACGTCTTCCATACTGTATTGAAACTCCGTGCGGCTGATACGATCGTCGACCGTGAGGTCCTGCACCGGCTGCATGAAAAGGGTAATGCCGTCCACTTTGGCGAGTGACGGTTCGAGACGGCGGATGATGTCCGAGGCCGAGACATGATTGCGGTCGGCAATGGGCACCAAGTTGATTTCGATGCGGCCGCTGTTGAGCGTGGTGTTCGTTCCGTCGATGCCAATGAACGAAGAGAGACTGTCGACAGCGGGATCCTGCAAAATCACGTGGGTCAGGGCTTGCTGGCGCTGCGCCATGGCGGGGAAAGAAATGTCTTGCGGGGCCTCGGAAACGCCGAGGATGATACCCGTGTCCTGCACGGGGAAGAAACCCTTGGGAACGTAAATATAGAGAAGTATGGTGGCGACGAGCGTGGCGAAAGTGATCAGGAGAGTCGTGGTGCGGTATTGCAGGACGAAGCGGAGCGTGCGTCCGTAAAACGCGATGGCGGAATTGAACCAGCGCTCAGAAGCATGGTAAAAGCGGCTCTGCCGGGCTTCGTCTTTGTGCTTGAGCAATTGCGCGGACATCATAGGCGTCAACGTGAGGGAAACAAACGCGGAGACAAGAATCGTTACCGCTAGCGTGACGGCGAATTCGCGAAACAGCCGGCCCACAACGTCGCCCATGAAGAGCAGCGGAATCAGCACGGCAATCAGCGAAATCGTCAGCGACATGATGGTGAAGCCGATCTGCTCGGAACCCTTGAGGGCGGCTTGCAGAGGCGTATCGCCCTGCTCGATATAGCGGCTGATGTTTTCGATCATCACGATGGCATCATCGACAACGAAACCTGTCGAAATCGTGAGGGCCATCAATGTGAGGTTATTCAAACTGTAGCCAAGCAAATACATCACGCCAAACGTGCCCACAATCGAAAGCGGCACGGCGACGCTGGGGATGATGGTCGCCGAGATGCTGCGAAGGAAAAGGAAAATGACCATCACGACGAGCGCCACGGTGAGAATCAACTCAAATTGCACGTCCGAGACAGAGGCGCGAATGGTGATGGTGCGGTCGGTGAGCGGAGTGACGGTGATGGAAGCGGGCAGCGAGAGCTGCAATTGAGGCATCAGGGCCTTGACGCTGTCGGCAACGCTGATGATGTTGGCGCCAGGTTGGCGCTGAATATTGAGAATCACAGCGGGATTCTCGTTCGCCCACGCGGCTTCTTCGACATTCTCGGCGCCGTCGAGCACGGTGGCAACATCACTCAGGCGCACCGGAGCGCCATCTCGATAGGCAATGATGAGGGGCTTATAGGCGTCGCTAGAGACAAGCTGGTCGTTATCGGCAATCGTGTACTGCTGCTGAGGGCCCTCAAAATTGCCCTTGGCCTGATCCACATTCGCCTGGCCTAGCGACGTTCTCAAATCCTCGAGGCTTAAGCCATAGGAGGCCAACTCCATAGGATTCGCCTGAATTCGCACAGCCGGCCGCTGTCCGCCGCTGATGCTGACCAAGCCAACGCCGGTGAGTTGAGAAATTTTCTGCGCCAGGTTCGTATCCGCGAGGTCCTCGACCTTGGAGAGCGGCAGCGTGGTCGAAGTGAGCGCGAATGTGAGGATGGGCGTGTCGGCGGGATTAATTTTGCTGTAGATGGGCGGATTCGGGAGGGCGCGCGGCAAAAGCTGGCCAGCGCCGTTTATGGCCGCCTGGACTTCCTGTTCTGCGACATCGATATCCAGAGTAAGCACGAATTGCAGGGTGATGATGGAACTGCCAAATGAGCTGGTGGACGTCATCTGCTTCAAGCCGGGGATTTGCCCGAAGGTACGTTCGAGAGGAGCAGTAACGGACGACGCCATGACGTCGGGACTGGCACCGGGATAAAAGGTTTGAACTTCGATGGTGGGGTAATCCACTTCTGGCAGGGCCGAGACAGGCAATTCTTTATAAGCGACCAAGCCAGCCAATAGCAGGCCCACCATGAGCAGGCTGGTGGCGACTGGCCGGACAATAAACGGCCGTGACGGATTCACTTTTGTGCGCCTTTGGGCCGCGTTCCGTGAGCACGGGTTGAGGCCGGCGTGCCTGGAGTTTGTTGTGGAGCTTGGCTCGGATTCTGAACGGAAGGACTGGACGGGCCACCGACAGCGCTTCGTGGCTCGATCTTGCTACCGTCCTGCAATTTATCCATGCCATCGGTGACAACCTGGTCGTCAGGCTGTAAGCCGTTACTAAGGCCAATTACGTTGCCCGCCGTGAGAGCCACGGTCACCGTGTGAATTTTCACTGTGTTGCCGGGAGCGACGGCATAAACGTATGTTCCTTGAGGGCCGCGCTCCAGTGCTGCAGCAGGAATGATGGTGAGATCACGCATGGTGTCGACAAGCAGATGAATGTTGACGAATTGATTTGGGAAAAGGGCGTTGTCCGAGTTGTTGAACATCGCTTTCAGTTTATAAGTGCCGGTAGTGGTATCAATCTGGTTGTCAATCGTCAGCAGCGTTCCGCTGGCGATCTTCGTAGTATCGTCGCGGTCGTATGCGTCCGCGGGGAGTTTCGCGCCCTGGCGCAGCTTCTTGTAGACGGCCATCATCTGATCCTGCGGCAGGGTAAAAATGGCGGCGATCGGGTGTACCTGCGTGATAACCAACAGGCCGTTTTGATCGGACGCATGAACGATGTTTCCGACGTCAACGAGCCGCAAACCGACTCTTCCCTCAATCGGTGATGTGATGTGGCAATAGGCAAGCTGCAATTTTGCGCTGTCGATTTGCGCTTGATCGGATTTGATCGAACCTTGCAACTGCTCGGAAGCCGCAATCTGAGTGTCCATTTGCTGCTTCGGGATAACTCCGGCGGCGAAGAGAGCTTGATAACGAGTCGCGTTCACGGATGCGTCGTGGAGGGCGGCGGTATCCTTGGCAAACTGTCCCTGCGCCTGTTCAAGCTGGACTTGGAACGGGCGCGGGTCAATCTCAACCAGCGGGTCTCCCTTGTGGACGAATTCGCCTTCCTTGAAGTGAACGACCATTATTTGCCCGTCAACATGGGAATGAATTGTCACCGTGTTCGAGGCGGTGACAGTGCCAAGTCCGGTGTAATAGACAGGGAGATTGCCGGCGGTCGCTGTGGCCACGACGACGGGAACGGGTATGCCCGCTTGCCTGGCGTGAGCGGATGTGGCTGCGGCCTGCGTTTGTTTGGCTTTCGCGCCGTGAAAATACCATATGGCGACGCCTATCACGATCAGGATTAGCACCCAGAGCCACCAGCGCCGCTTGTGTTGCGGACTGGAAGTATCTGGTGGCACAGGAGGAAGAGACCGCGTCTCGGACGGTTGCGGCTCCAATGTTGGACGGGAGACCATCTTTTTCAGCTCCTACTCAAAATGGCCATTCGCAGCCATCATTTTTACTAGTTGCTGGCAACTTGCTTCAGTTGTGGGCTACAACTGAGGTATCGGGCCGGAGAGCACAGCACGTGGCTGAGTAACGCCTACGTACTGCTCGTAAGACGCTCTCCTATAAGATTCCGTTTCCCATGTGGAGGTTTCTGCTTCCGAAACTGCGCGAGTGTAATCCTCCATCCATGGCGTGAGAGCCTTCGGAAAATTCATCTCTCCTTACACGATATCTCCCGGCCAATCGTCGATACCGGTGAAGATCGCTGTGTCACGCGCCAATGCGACGGCCTCAATGTCGTTCCTATCACTGTAAATTGAAACCGCGTCCCCTGACAGTGCGTCTTCTCCTGTCTAGCCGGCTGCGATCGGGTCATTCTTCTGCACTTTGCGGTGGCCGCTCGCTGTATAGTTGGCGGGCGCGGACGGGCTCAAGGGGATTTCTGATACTCGGGAGGAAATGCAATGGTTCGGATCACCCGGCGTTCGACTGGTCTTTGGATTTCTCTGGCTGTTGTGTTCTGCTTCGCGTTCGGCGCGGCAGCACAGGTCAACTCTGATCTGTTTTCTGGCTTGCAATGGCGCAACATCGGTCCGTATCACGGCGGACGCGTCGCGTCAGTCTCCGGCGTCATCGGAGAACCCGGGACCTTTTATGTCGGCTTGCCGCAAGGCGGGATCTGGAAAACAACCAGCGGCGGCATGACGTGGTATCCGATATTTGACCAGGTGACGGAGGTCGATAGCATTGGCGCCATCCAGGTCGCTCCTTCGGACGCTAACATCATTTACGCCGGGAGCGGCGACGCGGTGTCGAGTCCAATAACCGGCACCAACGGCGACGGGATGTACAAGTCCACGGATGCCGGAAAAACCTGGGTGCACATCGGCCTCGAAGGCACGACCAGGATCCCGAAGATCATTGTCGATCCCAGAGATCCGAATATCGTGATTGTCGCCGCGATGGGCGGCACGACCGGCACGCAGCGCGGCATTTTCCGCACCGACGACGGCGGTCAGACCTGGACCAACGTGTTGCACCCTGACAATGAGACCGGCGGCCGTGATCTTTCTTCACCCTTTGACGATCCAAACGTGATCTTTGCAACCACCGAATCGGAAATCAGAGTGCCTCCGGATCGCGGCACCGGAGGTCAGCCTGCCGAAGCACCCAGCCACACCAAGCTCTACAAGTCCCTCGACGAAGGCAAGACCTGGACGGAAGTCACGTCGAACCCGTTGACCACGGGGCGCGTTGGCGTTGCGGTGGCGATGCATACAAACGGACAACGCATTTACATCGTGGGCGCTCCGAAGCCGAATGCCTCCGGCCTTTTCCGCTCTGACGACCAGGGCGCGACGTGGAAACACATGGCTGGCGATGATACGCGGATCGGGGGCAGGGACTACATCTGCGGAGTGTGGGTGGACACGCAAAATCCGGACGTAGTCTACACGCTGAACACGGCGGCGTATAAATCGACCGACGGCGGCGAGACGTTCATTCCCTTCAAGGGCGCTCCAGGCGGCGAAGACATGCACGACATCTGGATTGATCCGACAAACGGCAAGCGGATGCTGTTTGGTGTCGACCAGGGTGCCGCCATTACTTTTGACGGCGGGCTTACGTGGAGCAGCTATTACGCCTTGCCGGTCGCGCAGGTCTATCACATCTCCACCGACAACCAGTATCCCTATTGGGTCCTGGGTTCGCAGCAGGACACGGGCGCAGTGATGACGCGCACGCGCGGCGACGTGGGTGCTGTCTCAGAGGTCGATTGGCTGCCACTGCCCTCTTCCGAGTTCGGAACACTTACAGCAGATCCTCTCGATCCCAATATCATCTACGGCGTCGGTTACGGCGCGGCAGGCGGCGGCAGCGGTTTGGTGAAAATCAACTTGGCGACGGGTCAATGGGAAAACGTTGCGCCGAATTTTGGAGCGGAGGCAGCCAAGTACCGTTCGAGCCGGGACGCCTGGCGGAGAGTTGATCCCTTCGATCCGCATGCGATCTACACGGACATGCAGTGCTTGCTGGTGTCGCGCGATCAGGCACATTCCTGGAAGCCTTTTAGTCCCGATCTTACTGTGGAGAAGGGCAAACCGCAGATTCCTTGCGGCACACCGATACCGCCCGCTGCGGCTCCTGCGACGCCCGCAGGTGCGCCCGCTGCAGGGACTGCTGGCGGACGCGGCCGCCCGCCCGCACCCATCGTCATCAACGACTTTGCCATCTCGACCCGCCGGAAAGGCGTGTTCTGGACGGTCAGCAGCAATGGGCAGATCTACAACACGATGGACAATGGCGCGCACTGGAACAATGTAAGCAACATCACCGACAGCAAAGGCGTCACCTTCAACACGATTGAAGCGGGGCACGGCGACGTCAACACCGCCTACCTCTCGGGCCGGCTGGGATTGGGCAAGCACGACGGCTCCGACGCCGACGTCCCGCTGATATGGCGCACGCACGACGGCGGCAAGACTTGGACCAAGATCGTCAACGGATTACCCAGTGACCAGCCTACGGGAAGCTGGGTGAACGTGATCCGCGAGGATCCGAAACAGAAGGGCTTGCTTTTTGCCGGCACCGAGACCACGGTCTATGTATCGTTTGATGACGGCGAGCATTGGCAATCGCTGCGTCAGAATCTGCCCACCACGTCGATTCGCGACATGGTGTTTCACACTGACGATCACATGAGTGATCTGGTGATTGGAACCTACGGCCGCGGTTTCTATGTTCTGGATGACACTACGCCGCTGCGCGAGATTGCCGCCAAATCTCAGGCGATCACAGCCGCGCCAGTCTATTTTTTCAAACCGGGGGATGCCATTCGCGCGCGGGTCAGCGATAACTGGGATCAGCCCCTCAATCCCGAATTGCCGCACGCGCCGAACCCGCCCTACGGCGCCATTCTCTACTACCACCTGAGCCAGCCGCCTTCCGGCGAAATAAAACTGCAGGTGTTCGACAGAGAGGGCAAACTCGTCCGCACCATGTCGAGCATTCCGCCGGTGCTTCCCGAGCGCTGGCCCTATCCCGAATACTGGGTAGCCAAAGCGTCTGACTTGGCCTTGCCGACCAAAGTGGGTACCGACCGCACGAATTGGGATCTGCGTTACGACGATCCGCCGGCGTTCAACCTTGACCTCGAAAATCAGATGAATGTGGCGCCCGGCGGGTATGTCACCCCCGGTCCGCATGGGCCGCAAGTAATCCCCGGCGTCTACACACTGAAATTGACCGTTGATGGACAGACCTATACGCAGAGAGTGACAGTTCACAACGATCCGCGTGTCGGCGAGAGCGCCAAGGTCATGGCCGATCTGCGCGCCAAGAACAAACTCATAATGTTGGCGTACCAAGGCGCTAAGGATTCCAATACCGGAAACTCAGAAGTGCTGGCGGTCCGCCAGCAGGTGGCCTCTTTGAAGGGCAACCAACTTCCCGAAGATGTCGCCAAAGCGACAAAGGATATCGACGTCAAGCTGGCCACCTTCGGCGGCGTGGTTGCCAATCTTGGCGCCGGCGGCTTCGGCGGACCCCGCGGTCGCGGCAACGTGCTTCCTCCCGGCGCGATCAAACCGTTCAATACTCTGAACGGCAGCTTCGATGCGATTGTCAGCACATCGCAGGTCGGGCTGGACGAAGCGCCGACGCAAGCGGAGATTGATACCTGGGAAGACGACTGCAAGGATTACAACGCCACTGTGGCGGCATGGAAAAAAATGCAGTCGCAGGATCTGGCCACTTTCAATACGCTGCTCAGCAGAAACAAACTGAATCCGCTGCATGTATCTGCGACCGCGCTAAACCGTCCGTCGTGCACCTTCACGACGCCGACCGCGCCGGGGCCGTCAAGGGCGTCAGTCAAAAAATAGCGGAACGGTAGCGGACACATTGCTCTTCGCCGGAGCAGCACTCGTCTTGGCATCGGCATTCCCGCGCTATACTCCGACCACTCGACATTCTTGTCGACATCGGCGTTCCTGCCGAGAAGGAGGTGATCCAGTGAGGTACAGTTTACGTTGACGCAGTAGAGGAGGCGCTTGTGAGGTTGCCGAGCGCCTCTCTCCTTTTGTCCGCCCGTCCAATTCCCAGGATCAAGGTTTTCATAGGGATTTTGGGAACAGAGAGAAACCCTAAGACTGAATGGCGGAGAGGGTGGGATTCGAACCCACGGTAGAATTTCTCCTACACACGCTTTCCAAGCGTGCTCCTTAAACCGCTCGGACACCTCTCCGGGGAAAGTGACGACTCAGAAGCGTAGCAGATTGAGCGAAGGGCGGCAAACACGGCGGAGGGCACGCGGCGGCGTGAATTTCTTTTACATCATCCAGCCACCCGAGACGCTGATGACTTGTCCGGTGACGTAATCGGCCGAATCGGACGCGAGGAATTTGACAACGGCTGCGATGTCCTCCGCCGATGGAGGGCGGCCGACAGGAAAGCGCGCATCGTGCATTCGCCGAGCCTCTTCAAGGGAGAGCTCTTTGTCGTCGATGTTCGGAGGGTTGACAACGTTGACGGTAATACCATTCTTGGCCTCTTCCAGGGCGAGCGAGCGTGAGAACGCGACCACTCCGGCCTTTGCTGCCGTGTACGCCGAAATCGTGGCCTGGCCGAAAGCGCGCTCCGCTCCCACCGCGCCGAGATTGATGATGCGTCCCCAGTGCTGGCGGCGCATTGCGGGGAGCACGGCTTTGCTCGTATAAAAGACGCTCATCAGATTCGAATCGAGGACGCGCTTCCATTCTTCGAGCGTAGAATCAGCAACAGTGCCCCAATTGAAGATGCCGACGTTGTTGACGAGCACATCGAGACGTTGGAAGCGCTCGAGCACCGAACGCACAAGCGACTCCGAGCGTTCGGGGTTTGTGGCGTCCGCTTCGACGGCAAAACATTCGCATCCGACCGACTGCAATTGCCGCAACGTATTCTGCGCCGCCGCTTTATTCGAGCGATAGGAAAGCGCGACGCGCGCGCCTGCG
The DNA here is from genome assembly GCA_035933995.1 of Candidatus Acidiferrales bacterium. Classification (GTDB taxonomy): domain Bacteria; phylum Acidobacteriota; class Terriglobia; order Acidiferrales; family UBA7541; genus DAHUXN01. The sequence continues at coordinate 21,187 of DASYYI010000054.1, forward strand.
CGTCCCAACCCCAAAGCGATGCCCTTGCCGATGCCCCGGCTGCCGCCCGTGACCAGCGCCACGCGCTTTCCCAGTTCCACGAAATCTCCCCCCAGTAAGTAATGGAGCGAGGAAACATTACCGAATTCCTGGCGCATTGCCAAGCGGCTTCGCAGCTGGAATTTCGACGAAGGATGGTTTTTTTTGGCGGGCCTGGAAAACTCAGGCCGGTGACTGACAACCAGAATTTTGAGCACTTGAGAATCACTGGTCGACGGCGAAGCCCATCTTCTTCTCAAGTTTGGTTAAAATGTTCCGTGCGCGTTGTGGCTTATCAGCATCCTTCGATTCTTGAAGCAGCAGCTTCACGTCTTTGTCTCTTAAATCTTGGGCGATCGCGGTTAAGTCGAATTCGGTGACTAACCCAACCCAGCGCCTGAATGGCTTATCATTGCTGATTTTTTCAAGGATTCTCTCGTCCGTGCGCAGACACTTGTCGAGGTAGAAGAGCCACCGTTCGGGGTTCAGTGTTCTTAGAATGGAATTCACGTAGGACTGCGCTTCGTAGCAAATTCCGTACGGATTTCCCAGTCGAACGGACAAGATGGCTGTCATGCACAACGGGAAGGCCGGACGGGGAATAGTGCTGCCCATTTCCGCCAAAGCTTTCGCGGGCCCCGGCTCGTTATAGAAGTTGTTCACACCTTCATGGGCTTCGATGACTCTTTGAGCGGCAATCCGAAAGCTCCGTGACCGAAGATCCTCAGGTACATAATCGAAGCCTCTTACTTTGAGCAATACTTTTCTCAAGCCGCTGGCGGCTTGTGTCTTGCCGTCGGCTACTGTCTCTGAGTATGCTCGCCCTATTTGGAATCGCTCCGGTGGGAAGAGTTCGGACCAAAGCAGCGGAATAATGAGATTCGCGTTGCCCAAGGCGTTTTCCAGCTGTGCTCCGCTCTTTGACTTGACCAACGCCAGTAATATTCGCACAGACGCACGCTTGAAGAAATATGGCGAGCTCTCTACGTGTTTTATTTCGGTGGAGTTGCGGTCAAAGACCGTCGACTCTAGGCCGTCGCGGAATGCCTTAAAGTCGACGGCGACATCTATTTTGTCTTGACCTAAGATTGTCTCGACACACGCTCTGATGACGCCCACAGCCTCGTTGATAGAAAATTCGGAATCGTCTGCGTCCTCCGCTGACAGCTGTCCGAAATGAGCGATTAAGTCGAAAGAGTGCTTAAGCCTTAGGTATCCCGTGGGGTTTACTACGCCAAGCTCCTTCGCCAATCGCAGAGCGTCATAGTCGGTGAGGACTTGGGTGATGCTGGCATCGGGAGGGATGTCCGGCCTGTCGAGCATCTCCGCAATAAAGGCCGTCCCTAATCTGCCAAGCTGCGCCTTAAGAGATGACGTCGCCTTGTTCCAGATGAAATTGCTGACCATTTCATAGCTCTGGTTGTTAAAGGCGTAGATAATCTGGCTGCGGTCCCTAGCATTTAATTGTCTGGAATTAGCGTGGGTCAGGATCTGTTCTGGAGTGGTCTCGTTGGCAGGTATCTTGGCTAGTCCCGCCCCCTCCCATAAAATGATCTCGGAACTCATTATTTAACTCCCTAAGAACTCGGCTTGGCCGTCCTGAGATAGAAAAAATGCACTGTCGATATCGTATCCCACCCAAGAGCAAAGGGAGGCGTAAGCCCGGTGCCGTGCTCCGCCGGAACCCGGCGCATTTCCTGTCGCCCTTATGGGGTTCTTTATAAACACATTGTACGCGCGCACGGAACCGTCCGACCCAAAGACCGTTATACCGTCGGAACTCAGCATACCTCTTATGAGGGCGGCCGTCGCACGAAGCCTGACGTCGCTCTCGCAGTTGTTCCCTTTGAGCAATGTAGCGACCTTCTTAGAAATGTCGATCGGGGGTTCAATCACGACTCCGTCTCTGAACTTTGAAGGAAGCCTTCTTTCGCCGGGTCGTGACCGTAATACAATCGCCAGACACCCATGGCCGCTCTTCAAGACCCCGCCCAATATGCGCCGATAGAAATTGTGAACTTGCTCTCTCACTTCGCTCGGCACTCGGGTCACGATTGACCTACAGAACCTCGCGCCGATAAGCACAGGATCGTCATCAGAGCGGCGAACGCGGCCGAAGTGAATCCTCAGCCTATTCTTGCAGGCGCCTGAGACTTCTATCTCGTGCTGGGAGATATGCCGAATTCCGATTGCAGGGAGCGATTCATCTCCTTCTTCAATGAGAAGCTCGAATGCGGTCAAGGAAAGCGCCGTCAATCCACAGCGTATTAGGCCGTATTCGAACTGTGTTCTGGTGCGCATTACGTAAATGGACCAACCCCATTGAGCTAGGGGCGCACATCTCTTCATCGCGACATCTAGCGTCGCCGATGTCTTCGGGCCGGTACCGATAACTACCTGTTCGCTGTTGGGCAATGTCTGGAGAGTATTCGCGATGTCGTTGAAGAAGAAGACCTCAGGAAATAAGCGTCGACCCTCCTCTCTGTAGTTCGAAAGAAGGGTAACAAGCGACCCCACTGCATCCCCTGTCTCTCGGTCGTGGAGATTCTCTTTTCTCAGAAAAGCTGGGAGCGCCGCCGATAGGTTCGAATGAATTGAGATTGATTGCGCTTTGACTGCTTTCGACGCACGCTCCTTTTGTGGCCGACGCTTGCCTAACATGAAGCAACCCTTCTCTGATAAGTAAATCAAGCATAACACATCATTATGTCGCCGCTGGTGCAACGAAAGGAGGTCTTAGGAGCGCACTGGCTGTTTCGTGCCGGTCGCGCCCGTGCCGCGCGAGGCGGGGGGTATTCAGCGGAAGCGGGCGACGATGACAGTCATGTCGTCGGCCTGCTCAGGCGAGCCGGCCCACTGCTCGACAGCGGAAAGCAATCCCTCGGCGAGGCGCTCCGCGGGAACGTCGCGGAGACGCAATACTTCGTTGGCCAGACGCGAGGTGCCGAACTCCTCGCCATATACGTTTTCGGGCTCGAGCAAACCGTCACTGAAACCGACGAACAACGATCCCGGCTCAGCCGGAACAGTCACCTGCTTGTAATCCGCGCGATCGAAAAGCCCGACAACCGTTCCACCTTCGTCGAGTTTTTTCACTGTGTTGCCGGTCACGAAAAATGGAGCACAGTGGCCCGCGTTTGTATATGAAAGCGAACGCGAGGCGGCATCGTATTCGGCGTAAAAAAGCGTGGCGTAGCGATCGTCGGAGGTATTCAGAAACAGATGGCGATTCAGCGAGCTGACCACTTCGGCGGTGGTGCGGTGGCCATTGACGAGCGCCTGGCCACGAAGGGCCGCCTGGAGACTGGCCATCAGAAGCGCGGCCGAAATTCCTTTTCCGCTGATGTCCGCAATGGCCATGCCCAAGCGCGAGTGGCCGAGGTTCACGAAATCATAGTAGTCGCCTGAAACGACACGCGCGGCACGGCAGACGGCGGCGAGTTCGAGACCGGCCATTTCGGGCAACGCGCGGGGGAAGAGCTGTGTTTGCACTTCGCGCGCAATGGTCAATTCGTTTTCAAGTTTCTGGCGCTGGCGTTGCTCTTCGATGAGTTCCGAGATCGAGCCGGTCATGGCATTGAATGATTCCGCGAGCACGCCCAACTGATCGCGTTGGCGCACATGAATGCGATGGCGGAAATCGCCCTGACGCACGTGCCGCGTGGCTTCATAAAGATCGTCAACGGCAACGGTGATGGTGCGCGTGAGCACAACACCTGTCGCAAGCGCGGCGACCTCGAGAACGAGAAAAAATACGCCAATGAGAATCAAGATAATAACGAGCGGATCGCCCAGCAGACCGAGAGAGGCAAACAGGCGACTGGTCATCACCGAAGGCCGCAGCGAGAAGGTGGCGGCGACAGGCATCGTGTGTGTCGTGGGCTCATCGCGACTGAGCAACGTGGCGCTCAGCGTGGAGCCGCCGGAGATTTCCATGTCGTACCAGCCGCGCTTCGGCTGGAGCGGTCGGACGCTGACCGCCTGGCCGGCGCGCACGAGCCGTTGGTTGTTCAGGTTCAGAACATCCGCGACAGGATCAGAGGTGAGCGCGGGACGGAACGTGGTGAGTCGAATTGGGCCGAGATCGGGAGCGACGGCGCCGAGCAGCGCGGCGCTGACGGGCACGCGAACGTAAAGTTCACCTTCGTGAGATGGCGGTCGGCTTGCCACGACAGCTTCGATCCACAAATTTCCCGCGGATTGCGCGAGTCCTGTAAATCCGGGTGCGGGCCTGGCGTTTGATCCAATGGCAGCGGCTGATTCAGGCAGATGAACTTCAAGTCCAGGAAGGCGCTTGCCCGCCGCAGTCAACATGGCGGCGATTCCCGGACGCCCGAGCAATGCGCGCGAGTTGACCGTAAGTCCCTTTGCCGCTTCGCTCTCTATCGCTTCGTTGAGTGTTTCCGCGATATGAGAGACTTCGGAAATGCGTTCGCTTAGGTCGTCCTGCAACAGGTGCGCCCCGAGTTGGAAGTAAAGCAGATAGGCGGACAGAGTAACCATGGCGAGCAACAACACCACCGGAACCACGGCGATGAAAATGTAGGCGACGATCAAACGATTGCGCAGGCCCCACAACAGCCGTTTACGGGCCCACCTCAGCAGGCGAACCACCAAGTATCCGGCAGCGATGACGAACAGGATGACTCGCCATGCGCCAAGGAACGACAGGTAGCGACCCAGCGGGCTGGTCCAGCTTAAGACGAAAAAAATGAAGGCAATCGCGGCGGCGCGGTCGAGAGGCGATGTGGTTCGCCAAAATGCGCGCAGACGGTGAAGGTATGGCATGGAGAAACAATATGATAAAGCAGTGGCTAGTGGCTAGTGACGAGTGGCTAGAGAAAGGAGCAGCGGCAGTGTCCGTCGCGCGTTCAAGTGCCAGACTCCCACACTTCGGGCTGGAACAGTCGGACGACCTCGCTGTGGGCAGCGTACGGAAAGAACGTAAGCGATATCTTGATGGGCGGTTGGTGCGTTTCAATCTTGGGCGTAACAATTGCGGTCCAGCTCAGCATGGATCGCTGTGGGGTAGCGTGGGAGTCCTCCTGACGATAGTCAATAAGCACGACAGACGAAATGTCAGGATAAGCCACGAATCTAGCGTTTCGAAACAAACTCGTATAGGAGATTCCATCCATTCTTATCTCCAGTTTAAGGTGCCGCAGCAAGGCTAATACCGCGAAAAATCCAGTCACAGAAATAATGAGGCCGGGCCAAGACCAGTCTGGCGTCGGGGAAATGTTGCGGAGCACGATCACAAACCACGCCATCGCTGAAACAGGCAACAGGCATAGTAGTGCGTATGCGTACGGTCCTGCACGAAAAGTAACCGGCACGACTTCAACGCCCCTCGCAGGATAGGGCCTGACAAATAGTTCGGTGGGCATACTTAGGGAGCGGGTCGACGCGCGGGGGCGGGCCGCGAATTGAGCGACAACTGCACAGAGCTGTGCCTGCGGCCGTAGCCGAAGTAGATGAACAGGCCAAAGATCATCCACGAACCGAAACCGGCCCACGCAGGCCAGTCGAGCGAGAGCATCAGCGCCAACGAAACGAACATGCCGAGGATCGGGACGACGGGAACCCAGGGCGTGCGGAACGGACGCGGAACGTCTGGCCGCTTGACGCGCATGATCCAGACGCCCAAACAGACGATGGTGAAGGCCAGAAGCGTGCCGAGGCTGACGAGTTTCGCAAGGAATACGATCGGGAAAAAAGCAGCCAGAAATGCGACAAAACATCCTACGACGATGGAGGTGAGATACGGTGTGCGGAAACGAGGATGAATCCTGCCGACCCAGGGCCACAGCAAACCATCATGGGACATCGTGTAAAGGACCCGGGACTGGCCGAGGAGCATGACGAGCATGACGGAAGCGAGGCCGGCAATGGCGCCGATGTCGACGAGAAGGATGCCCCAGCGAACGCCGATTGCGGCAGCACCGTCGGCAACGGGGGCGGGAGTGTTTAAGAGGGTGTAGTTTTTCACGCCGGTGAGAAGGCCGGAGACGATGATATAGAGGATCGTGCAAATGATCAGAGAGCCGAGGATCCCGAAGGGCATGTCCTTCTGGGGATTCTTGGATTCCTGGGCCGCAGTGGAGACAGCGTCGAAACCGATGTAGGCAAAGAAGACGACTCCCGCGCCGCGCATGATACCGGACAAGCCGAACTGGCCGAAGTGACCGAGGTTCTTGGGAATGAAAGGATGCCAGTTGGCCAACATATGTGACCAATTGGCGAAGGCGAAAGTGGACGCGAGGCCAATGAAGATCAACACGACAGAGACTTTGATCATGACCGCGGCGCTATTGAAGTTGGCCGATTCCCTCACGCCGATGACAAGAATAGCCGTGATGACGACGATGGCGGCTAAGGCGAAGATATCGACGCGAGCTCCGAGTGTGTGGCCCAGGAGCGAAAAAGAAACTGACGGCGTGGCATTAAACGGGAGCTTCTTGCCGAAGAAACCCACGAGGCTAGCGACGTAGCCGCTCCAGCCGACGGCGACGGTAGCCGCGCCAAAAGCGTATTCGAGCACCAAGGCCCAGCCGATAATCCACGCGACAATCTCGCCCATGGTTGCATACCCGTAGGTGTAAGCGCTGCCAGCTATGGGAATCATGGAAGCGAACTCCGCGTAGCAAAGACCCGCGAAAATGCAGCCGATGCCAGCGACGACGAAAGAAAGCACGACGGCCGGACCGGCAAACTGCGCAGCCGCGACGCCGGTCAACGTAAAAATGCCGGTGCCGATGATGGCGCCGATGCCGAGGGTGATCAGGTTTATCGGCCCCAGGGAGCGCCGGAGCGCATGCTCGCCGGTCTCTGACGCTTCCGCCATGATCGTGCTCAGCGGTTTCTTGGCTAACAGTTGGCTGGCCATCCATTCCCTCCCTGATTCGAATGCAAATCGCTGCTTGAGATTTCCGATTCAGTTCGCCGCTACGTTCCGGTCGCGCGACATCATGCGCCAAATTACGTAGACGGGCAAGCCCAGAAGCACAATGATCAGGCCCGGCCACGTATTCTGCGGCTTGTAACGAAGCAGCTGCACCTCTAAGAATAATGCCATCAAAATATAAAGAGCGGGAAGGACGGGATAACCGACGGCGCGATAGGGGCGGTCCATCGTGGGCCGCGTGCGGCGCAGCACGAAGAGGCCCGCAAGAGTTAGGATGTAAAAAATCAACTCCGCGAAAATCAGGAAATCGAGAAGCTGATTGTATGTTCCGGAAAGGCAAAGGACTGACGCCCACGCGCACTGGACAACAAGCGCGACGCCGGGCGCGTGCTTGGCGTTAATGCGTCCAATCGATTTGAAGAGCAGCCCGTCTTTGGCCATGGCGTAATAAATCCGCGCGCCCGCCAGAATGAGCCCGTTGTTGCATCCGAAACAGGAAATCAGGATCGCGAGCGCCATTACAATCGCGCCAGCGGGACCAAAAATCACTTGCAACATCGCCGTCGCTACACGGCCGTCGGTGGCGTATTGGATGCCGCGCGAAATAATTGTTGCGCCGTGCGGATCGCCCGCCATGGGCAGCACGCGCAAATAGGCGAAATTGGCAAGGACGTACAGGGTGGTGACGATCATCGTGCCAAAGAAGAGCGCGAGCGGCAGATTGCGTCCGGGGCGCTTCACTTCTGAAGCAGTGAAGGTGATGTCGTACCAGGCATCGGATGCGAAGAGGGAGCCGACCATAGCCACACCGACAACCGTGACGGTCGAAATCTCCCAGGTGCCCACACCCGGAGGATACGCGTGCTGAACGGAGAGTCCGGCGTTATACCAGAAATTGTGGAAATTCGCGGCGACCGCTTCCGCACGCGCGAACAGGAATCCCACGATTACCAATGCGGCCAACGAGACCGTTTTCACGCTGGTGAAGACGTTCTGGACAATTTTGCCGAGACGCAGACCCCGCAGGTTGATCCACGTGAGCAGAATGATGGAAATGATTGCGAGCAGGTTCTGGCGGTTGAGGCCGAGATCGTATGGCCCAAGGATGCCGAACGGAAGTTTCCACGGCCCGAAAGTGCCGAACTTCAATATCCACGCGGTCGGCGAAAACCAGGGTGCGAAGACTCCCGTGAATTTTGCGAAGGCGATAGCGACCGCGGCAATGGTGGCCGTCTGGACGACCAGCAGCATCGTCCAGCCGTAGAGGAATCCCCAGAGTTCCCCAAACGATTCTCGAAGATAAACATATTGTCCGCCTGCATGCGGCATCGCCGCGGCGAGCTCGCCATAGCTCAACGCGCCGATCAGCGTCATCACACCGGACATGACCCACACAATAATCAGCAGGCCAGGGCTTTGCACCTGGTTGGAAATGTCGGCGGAGACGATGTAAATGCCGGAGCCGATCATCGACCCGACCACGATCATGGTCGAATCGAACAGGCCCAAGCCCTTTACAAGTCCAAGGGATCCGCTCGACGCCGCGACTGGTGAAACTTTTTCGGCCATTCAGCTCGCCTCGGTTCGTGAACCGCGCAAATTTTCTCGTGAACGCTTGGCAATTGCGAGAAATTCCCCGGCGCGCCCGGCGAGATCGCGCGTTTCGAGTAAATCGCGAATTACGGCAATGGAGTCCGCACCTGCTTCATACACTTCGGCGGCCCGTTCACGCGTGATGCCGCCGATGGCGACGATGGGCTTCTCTGTCAGTTTGCGCGCTTCGCGGATGAAAGACGCGCCCACAACGGCGTCTGGTTTCTCTTTTGTAAACGTCGAGAAAATCGGACCCACGGCAATGTAATCAGCGGAGGTTTTTGCGGCCACGCGCACCTGCTCCAGAGTATGCGTGGAGACGCCGACCCAGCGGCTGGAGCCACAAATGCGCCGCGCGTCGTCCGGAGGCAAATCCTCCTGGCCCACATGCACGCCGCCCGCGCCGACCATCGCGGCGATATCAGGACGGTCATTCACAATAAAGCGGGCGTTGCGTATTGCGAGCGTCTCCGCCAAATGCGAACACGTTGCAAAGTATTCGCGCGAAGACGAATGCTTGGCCCGGTATTGAATCAGCTCGATGCCCGCGGAAATCAATTCCCGCGCACACTCCGGCGCCGACATGTTCAACAAGTCTTCGTCCAGCACCGCATAGAGAGGCGGAAACAGATCTGTATCCTATCTGGCCGCGACAGCTTCGTAGCGGTCGAGAAAATGCGTGTCGAGCTTGCCGGCAATGAAATCGGGATCTTCAAGAATCTTCTTGTGCAACGGAATGGACGTCTTGATGCCTTCAATGACGAATTG
>DASYYI010000097.1:0-25269 GCA_035933995.1 Candidatus Acidiferrales bacterium
CTCCTGGCTGTTTTTCATCTTGGCGATAGCTTCCAACTGGCGGCCCATGGTCATCACATATTCGGCATGCCAATGATTCGCAGTTGGATAAGCAGGATTCAGGTCAAGGCTGCGTTTGAATTCTTTCTGAGCCTCTTTCCACTGCCAATCGTGAAGCCACAACGCGGCTGCCAGAGGTGTGTGGGCTTCGCCGAGATCCGGGTCGAGCCGCAGGGCGGTCATCGCGGCTGCTTTGCCTTTAGGAAACGCGTCCTTCGGCGGCAGATAACTGTTCCATCCCAGGAGCACGTACGATTCAGCCAAACCAGTGTAGGCAAGAGCGTAGCTGGGGTCCTTCTCGACCGCCTGCTGAAAGTAGCCGATCGCCTTATAGAACCCTTCTTCAGTCCATCTGTTCCAATGATGACGGCCTTGCAGGTAGAGCCTGTAAGCCTCGGCATCTTCTGTGTCGCGTCTGATTAGCCGCTTTTTTTCAGCGCGCGTTAGCTGTAACCGCAATTTACCCGAAATCTCGTTGGAAATTTCGTCCTGGATCAGAAAGATGTCGCCCGGCTTGCGATCGAATTGCGCGCTCCATAATTGAGCGCCCGTCGCTACATCGACTAACTCGGTCCCAATGCGCAAAGAGCCACCGCTTTGCATCATTCTTCCCGTGAGCACGGCGCGCACATTGAGCTCGCGGCCGATAGCTTGAGGGTCAATCTCCCGGCCCTTGTACCGAAATACCGTGCTCTGCGCCATCACGCGCAGTCTTGGCACCGTCGCCAGGGTATTGATAAGGCTTCCCGCGATTCCGTCACTGAGGTATTCGTTTTCAGGGTCGCGGCTGACGTTCTCAAAAGGCAAAACCGCAAGCGAACCAATGATCTTTGAGACACGCCCTGGGCGGAGGGCCGTCGTTTGCGCTGCCGAAGCCCGAGACGTCCGCGTGCCGGTCGAGGATAAAGGACCCGTGGCTGATGTGAGGACTGATTCGGCTTTTCCTTCCTGATCTCTGCGGCCCGAATCAGTATCTCGTTTCAGTCGCTGGAGGTCAGCAAGCATGTCGGCTGCGCGCTGGTAACGCTGGCCCCTATCCTTGTGGAGGGCCTTGTCGATGATGCTTTCCAGCCTCGGCGGAATATCAAGGTTGATGCTTCGCACCGAAACAGGCGGCCGGGTCAGAACGGCCTCGATAATCATGCCGCCCGTGCCGCCGCCAAAGGCCTGGCGCCCGGTTGCCATTTCATACAGCAACAGACCCAGCGAGAAGATGTCCGTGCGCTGGTCCAGATCGTCTCCGCGTACCTGCTCAGGTGACATGTAGGAGGGCGTGCCGCTTATGATTCCAACGATTGAACTGGAATCCGGCGATTGGCCGCCGAACTCCAAGTCTCCTCCCGCGATGCCCTTGGGAACAAGCTTCGCAAGCCCAAAATCGAGAACTTTCGCTTGTCCGCGCTTTGTCACGAAGATATTCGCGGGTTTAATGTCGCGATGAATGATTCCTTCGACGTGCGCCGCATCCAGGGCTTCTGCTATCTGGATCCCCAGCTTCAGTATTTCTTCGAGAGGAAGCGCCTGTCCATGGATATAACTGCGCAGAGTTTCGCCGTCGATGAACTCCATGGCGATGAACGCCCGGCCGTCCTGTTCGCCGATGTCGTAGATCGTGCAAATGCCCGGGTGGTTTAGAGCGGATGCGGCCCGCGCCTCGCGTCGGAACCGTTCGAGCGCCTGCGGTTGTTGCGCCAGTTCTTCAGGAAGGAGTTTCAGTGCTAACGCACGGTCAAGCCGGCTATCGTGGGCTTTGTATACGACGCCCATCCCGCCGGCGCCGAGTTGCTCCAGGATGCGATAGTGCGAAATGGTCTGACCAATCATCGGCAGGCAAAATTTCCCGTGAGCAGCAGTTCAGACTACAGCGTCGGATCGTCGGGACCGGCTTCCTTGAACGATTTTCTTCGTTCGGTCTTTGGTGGTTTGGGCGATCCAATCAGACTCAGAACCGTCGAGCCTTCCCCGAAGTTATTCGCAGCTGCTAGAGGCTCCTGCTCAAGCGTAATGTTCTTGTTGCACAATGTACAAACAAGCGCTGCGTAAGCCCCGCCATCCGCTTGTCTGAACATATTGCAGCGCATGACGCGCCCGCAACACACAGGAACCCACATCGCGGAAGCATTATCCAAAGCCATGAGCCTCCTCGCAGGAAGCGAATGCGGGCGATTATACACTGAAATCCGCTCGCTCGGACTCAGACCCGTGGGATTGGGTCCTCTCCGCACGACGCGAAGGTGGTCTGGACATGCGAGCAGGAACACCGTAGAGAGCCAGGAAGCACACATTGTGAAATCGGGGACCACAAGAGCATTAGAAGTGATCCGCAGAAAGACGAGCGTCCAATGAGCGGGCGGAAACCCGCGGGGGGAATCTCGCGCAACAGAGTTCCGTCCGCGGCTCATAGAGTGGTCCAGCGCACCCACGTCTGCAGCTAGGCGCCAGACAAACAAGCAGTCGCCAATGAATCGCTGAATTCTCACCACAGAGCCGAGCCGGTGCCATCAAAGGCAGCAGCAGGACGCCGGGATGAAGATAGCGAACGTTCGAAAATCAGGAGGGTTCGTGCGGAGACTGGTGATGCAAAGCTCGGCCAGCGAGCGCGCCCGTGTAGTTGCCGCTGTTGACGGCGAGAGTGCCGTTGATGAAAACGTATTTCATGCCGGTGGCCAAGACTTCGGGGTTTTCGTAGGTGGCCTTATCGGCGATGGTTGCAGGGTCGAAAACGATGACGTCAGCGATGTAGCCTTGGCGAAGTAGACCCCGGTCGTCCAAACCCAGCATTTCCGCTGGCAACTCGCTGCTGACATGGACCATGAAAGGCAAAGTGATGAGCTTCTTCTGATACACATAGACGCGCAGCTTGCGCGGAAAGGTTCCGTAGAGACGGGGGTGGCCGGGTGAGCCGTCGGAGTCGGTCATGACCCAGGACTGGCACATGAAGCGGTCGACGTCAGCTTCGCTCATGTTGAAGGAAATGACACCCAACTTATCCCACGCTTTGTCGTGCGCGGCGGACTGAAGAATCGCGAGAGCAGTTTCGGGAGCAGGAGTTTTGTGCGCGGCAGAGACTTGCGCCAGAGTTTTCGCGTAGAGATCGGAAAGGCTCGGCGATGTGAAGAGCAAAGTGTTTGCGCCGCCGCGGCGGTTAATGTTTTCGGAGATTGCGTCGAGCAACCGGGCCCGTTGCGCAGGGTCATCGAGGCGGGCGGAGACTTGTTGCTGCGTGCCTTCGTGAGCCCACGGCGGGAGCAGTGAGGCGGGCAGGCTGGTGCCCGAGCCGGTGTAGGGATATTGGCTCGCCGTGACGTTCTGGCCAGCGGCGCGGGCCGCGTTGATTTTCGTAATGGCTTCAACACTTTTGCCCCAGACGGCGGGGCCGAGGGCTTTGATGTGTGAGATGTGCACGGGAATATGCGCTTCACGTCCGATGCGAAGAGTTTCGTCAATCGCGCCGAGCAATCCGATGGAATACGAATCTTCGTCGCGCATATGCGTATCGTAGTACCCGCCATACTGAGAGGCGACTTTCGCGAGCTCGATGACTTCGTCGGTCTTCGAGAAGCTTTGGGGTGCGTAGAAGAGGCCGGTAGAGAAGCCGAAGGCGCCCTGTTGCATGGCGCTGCGCACGTAGGCGCGCATTTGGTCTAGTTGGGCCGGAGTGGGATCCGCGTTGACCATGCCCATGACTTTGCGGCGCACGGTGCCGAAGCCGACGAGAAGCGCGACGTTGGTGCCGATGCCATTGTACTGCCATTTGTCGAGAGTGGCGGCGACGTCGATGGGCCCGCCACCGTCGTTGCCGGTTACGACGGTCGTGACACCTTGCATGATGTAGTTAAGATTGTCGCGGCGTGCAGGATTATCCAGATAGGCGTTGGCGTGCGTGTGCGGGTCAATGAAGCCGGGGCAGATGATTAGCCCTTTAGCCGAGATTATTTGCCTGGCGTGAAGATGCGCTGCCGCGGCGTTGCCGATGAAGGCGATCCGGTTGCCGCGAATGCCAATGTCGGCGCGTCGCGGTGCACTTCCAGTACCATCCACAATCCGCCCGCCAACGAGGAGGTAGTCGACCGATGTTTGCGTTGGGGAAGAGGATCGGTGCTTCTCGGCAGTGGAACGCGATGCGCTGAGCAGTGTGCTGGCTGTCAGCGAAAGCACAGCGAGGAGCGCCGCGCGACGCAGGGCGAGACTTGTCCGGGGTCGGGTCATGGCTTCGGTTTTGCCGCCAGATTATCCATCAAGCGCGAAGATTGTGAACAAGAAATATATCGGGCGCAAGGAAAGGTTATACATTCCCGCCCGCCGTGCCGGAATTGTTTCCGGGTAGACGAATCAACCGCGAACCGGGACTCTTGGTCTCTCTGCCGTTGACTGTGAGGCAATGACGAGGAGTTTAGGGAAGCGGTTCGCGAACCGCTGGATCGAGTCGGCTGCACCGCTCGCGAGATTTGGAACCGGAAGCAGGCGCCGTGCCTCTAATATAAAGGCATCCGCGAAAATCATTCCGGGTGGAGGACAATCATGGCCTTGGACCGTCAGAGTATTCTCAAGAAAAAAACCTCGCGCAGGGAAATGTTGAAGACCGCTGCCGCTGCCGCCGCGGCTGCGGGTGCCGCGTCCATTCTGCCAGCCAGTGCATTCGGCGCTCTGGTATCGGCCCCGCGGGCGATGAACCTGCTGTCGGATAACTTGGCCGTGAACGAAAAGGCGCCTCTCAAGGTTCAGCCATTTCCGCTCGCCCAGGTTCGCCTGCGCGGTGGCCCGTTCCTCGATGCCATGAATGCAAATCTAAAATACATGAATCTGCTTCCGCCGGACCGTCTGCTCCACATGTTCCGGCTCAATGCGGGGTTGCCGTCCGCGGCTGAACCCCTTGGCGGCTGGGAATCTCCCACCACGGAGCTGCGCGGCCATCTCACCGGCGGCCATTTCCTTTCTGCCAGCGCATTGATGTACTCCAGCACCGGAGACAATAGCGTCAAGACTAAGGGTGACCTCATGGTCGCCGAACTCGCGAAATGCCAGCAGGCTCTCGGCGGCCAATATCTCAGCGCGTTCCCCACGGAATTTTTCGATCGCCTTCGTGCTCACAAGCCCGTCTGGGCGCCTTTTTACACCTATCACAAGATCATGGCCGGGCACATTGACATGTACCAGCTCTGCGGCAATGAGCAAGCTCTCCAGACCGCGGAGAACATGGCCCATTGGGCCGGCGCCTGGGTCAAGCCGCTCAGCGACGAGGAGATGGCCCGCGTCCAGCGCACCGAGTTCGGCGGCATGGCCGAAGCGCACTACAATCTCTACGGAATCACTGGCAAGCAGGAATATCTCGATACCGGCCGTCGCTTCGACCACAAGTACATCTTCGATCCTCTGGCCGCCAATCAGGACCACTTGTCCGGCAATCACGCCAATACCAACATTCCAAAAATCATCGGCTGTGCCCGCGCCTATGAACTTACCGGCGAGCAGCGCTACCGCGACATCGCCGATAACTTCTGGAACTTCATCACCACCCAGCATATCTACTGCACCGGCGGCACCAGCGACGGCGAATACTGGCACCAAGCCGGCCAAATCTCGAAGGAATTGGGCCCGGCCGCCGAGGAATGCTGTTGCAGCTACAACATGATGAAGCTTACCCGCCATCTCTATGGCTGGACTGGCGATCCCTCGAAGCTCGATTACTACGAGCGCGTTCTCTTTAACCTCCGTCTGGGCGCGATTGATCCCAACGGTATGACCATGTACTTCGTTTCCATGGATCCCGGTCTGTACAGGACGTTTGGCACTCCCTGGGATTCCTTCCTCTGCTGCGACGGCACTGGTATGGAGGATTTCTCGAAGCTCGCGGACACGATCTACTTCCACGACGCCAAGAATCTTTATGTCAACCTGTTTATCGCTTCCGAGCTTGATTGGAAGGAGAAGCGTCTGCGCGTTACGCAGGAGACGAATTTCCCGCAGCAGGACTCGAGCACGCTGACGATCTCGGCCGATCATCCGGTCAGGATGGACGTCAACATTCGCGTCCCGTACTGGGCTCAGAGCGGCTTCACCGTCAAGGTCAATGGCAAGCACGAGAAGGTTCACGGCGAACCCAGCACTTATGCGAAGCTCCACCGCACCTGGAAAAATGGCGATAAAATCGAAATTTCCGCCCCCATGTCGCTTCACGCTCAGCCGACGCCAGACGATCCCACCGTGCTCGCCATGATGTACGGCCCAATGGTTCTCGCCGGCGTTATGGGCGACACGAGCGACCTGCCCGACCGCGCCGTTTATGGCCCGCAGGGGCCGCGTCCTCCTCGCCCGGCGAATATGCCTCCGCCGGTTCCGGGCCAGCGCCGTGCTCGTGTTCCGGATAACCCGCCGCCTGCGATCAAGGCCAGCAGCAGCGCGTCTACGGCCTGGGCCGAGCTGGTTCCCGGCGATTCGCTTGCATTCAAGACAGTCGGCCAGCCGGATTCGATGCAGCTGGTGCCGTTCTACAAAATTTTTCGCGAGCGCTACACGACCTACTGGAAGGTGACCACCGGATAGAAGCTTTCTCATAAATGGCGATTAGGGGATCGGAGCTTTGGCCCCGACATTGAGAAGTCAGAGAAACTAGGCTTTAGCCCCCGCTTAAATTGACCGAGTAAAGGATTGGGCTAGGCAAAGACATCCCACCTCGCCCCGGGATTCTTTCCGAGTAGCCGACAATTCGGGACTCAGCCCAGGCCGCTCACCAGCGGGGCGTGCAGCGGCGACGTCGCAAACGCTCTCCCGCGTCCGCCGTGTCCCACAGAGTTCTTGCTCGCGCCAGATTGCCCAGCTATAATTTCTGTACCAGCCTGCTTTGAATTCCCATATCTGGAGGAAAGATGAAAGAGCTCGTTTCACGCACAGTCGATCTTCTCTTCGTGTTGCTCTTGGCCTTGGCACTGGCGATTCCGCAGGAAGCGATCGCGCAAAGTCACGTTGTCCCATCCGCCGATCTTCAACGCGATGTCGCCGCATCCTCCGCTGCGCGCCATCAAAATATCGCGCAGCTCGAAAACTTCCTCTCCTCTCCGGCGGCACGACAGGCGCTGAAATCCGGCCACATCGATTATCGCGAAGTCAAAAACGCCGTCCCACAGCTCAGTAATGAGGAGCTTGCGCGGCTCTCTCTTCTTTCTCAGAAGACGCAAAAGGATTTTGCCGCCGGCAACATTACCAACCACGACTTGCTGCTGATTCTTGTGGCCATCGCCGCTTTAATCCTGATCATAGTCGCTGTTCGCTCATGAAACTTCGCACCGTCGTTGGTTTATTGGTTGTCTCCACCGTTTGCGCGGCGTGTGTCTTTGCTGCGCAAACGGCAGCCCTTTGGATCGACGTCCCCTTCGTCGCCCAATCGCGCGAAGGTTGCGGCTCGGCTTCGATCTCCATGGTCATGCGATATTGGGCGAAAAAGAAGGGCCAGCCCAGCCCGCCTTCCGCCGACCCGCAAAAAATCCAGGCTGCGCTGTTTTCTCCCGAGAGCGGTGGCATCAGCGCATCCAGCATGCAGAGGTATTTTCGCGAATCCGGCTATCGCGCCTTTGCGTTTCAGGCGCAATGGAGCGATCTCGTCCATCATCTCCAACTCGGTCGTCCCCTCATCGTCAGCCTCGATGCCAGCGGCCCGCTCGGCCCGCTTCATTACGTCGTCCTTGTCGGAATCGACCCCGCGCGAGGGTTCCTCTTCCTCAACGATCCCGCTCAGCGCAAAATGCTTCGCATCTCACGCAAAGGATTCCAATCCGAATGGAGTCACACCGGCAACTGGGCCCTACTGGCGGTGCCCTCCGATTGATCTTCCTTGTGTTGTTCATCCTGCTGCCCTGCTCGGCTGCCGCCCAAACGGCAGCACCTGCCGCGGACAAAATCCTCCAAGTCAGGAAGCTCTACGATGCCGGCCGCTGGAACGATGTCATCCAGGCCGTGCCGGATTCTCCCGGGGAGCCCGCCGATCTCGAACTCTACCGCGGCCTCGCGCTCGCCAAGCTGCAGCGCTGGGATGAAGCAAGGAAGGCTTTCGGGGCCGGTCTTGCGGGTCACCCGCGCGACGCTCGCTTCCTCACCGAACTAGCCGGCATCGCCTATCGCGAAAGGAAGTACCCGCGGGCCACACACTACCTGCGCCGAGCCCTCGCCATCGATCCCCATGACGACTATGCCAACAATTTCATCGCCTCCATCTATTTCCTCGAGGACAATCTCGAAGCCGCTCTGAAATATTGGAATCGCGTGGGCAAGCCCAGGATCGCCGGTCTCACCTACGTTCCCCAGCCGTCTCTCGACCCGCTCATTCTTGACCGGGCATTCAGCTTCTCCCCTGGCGGCGTTTGGGGCCGTAATCAATACCTCACTACCAAGACCCGCCTCGATGCCCTCGACCTCTTTTCGCGGACGCGTTTCGATCTCGCGGGTCAACCGGATGGCTCATTCGATCTCACGTTTCGCGCCGCCGAACGAAATGGCTGGGGCGGTGACAAGTGGCAAGGTTTATTCTCGCTCCTGCGCGGACTGCCTTTCGAAACTGTATATCCGCAGTTTTACGATCTCGGTCATTCGGGCTTCAACTGGCTCTCTCTCCTCCGGTGGGATGATCAAAAACGCCGCCTATCGAGCGAACTTGACGCTCCGCTTTTCCAGAACCCGGCTGTCCACGTTCGGCTGTATTATGATGCCCGCGACGAGAACTGGAACGTATCCAACACCATCGTTCCGTCCGCGCCGTCTCCCTCTAGCCTAAATCTGGAGAAGGCCGTCGCCGGAGCGGAAATTCATTTCATCGAAAATGGCCGCTGGCAATGGCTCGGCGGGATTGAATACTCCGATCGTGAGTTCCGCTCTTTGTCCGGCATCCCCGCGTCGGCTGCCTCGTTTTTCACCGGTGGCTCGGCCCTCGAGCTCCGCTCCGGGGTCCAACGATTCTTGATCCGCTTTCCGGAAAGGCGCTTCACGCTCCTGGGCGGTGCCACCGGCGCCTTCGGCGCATTCTTTGCCAATCCTCTTGGCCACTATGGCCGACTCCAAGGTTCACTCGCCGCCAATTGGTTCCCGCGAGCGCAGGGCGAGGATTACGAGATACAAACGCGGTTGCGCGGCGGCGTCACGTTCGGCAAAGTCCCCTTTGACGATCTATTCACGCTCGGCCTTGACCGCGACACTAATCTCTGGCTGCACGGCCATCCCGCGCTTAATGATGGCCAAAAAGGCGGCGCCCCTCTCGGTCGAAACTTCATGCTCCTTAATTGGGAACTCGACAAAATCGCTTACGAAAATCCTTTCTTCACCGTAAAGCTCGGCCCGTTACTCGATACTGGCGACGTCTACGATGCATCGGGCTTCTTCGGTTCCCCCAAATGGTTGTGGGACACTGGCCTGCAAACCAAGATTCACGTCTTAGACAGCGCCGAAATAATCCTCGGCTACGGCAAGGATCTCCGCTCCGGTCGCAATTCCTTCTTCGCCACGCTCTCCCGCTAGCGCGCGAAAAGCGCGCGAGTTGCCTCAACATAGGCCGCAAGGAACGCTGCCCGGTCGATCTTCCCCTTATCGCTTGCGTTGGCCGTTCCGCCTTGAGCCAAACATCTATTTTCGACGCACGTTCACGCTGTCGAATATTTTGGATGGGTACGCACGCGGATTACCGTGTGCGGCCGGTGCGGGCGACGCGTCGCGCAAGCGAGGATGTCGTCTTGTGCAGCTTTGCAGAGTCGCCGCCCGGGATTGATAGCAACCGTGCCGTGGATCGTTTGGCGGGAGTTCTGGACTCAAATGGACTCGAGACGACTATAAGCTCTTGAATTTAATGGAGCGGGAGAAGGGAATCGAACCCTCATTTCTAGCTTGGGAAGCTAGCGTTCTGCCACTGAACCACTCCCGCTCGTCAGTCGATGTGCGGCAGACACAAAGGAGCATAGCATTGCGGGATGGTCTACTCAAGCCGCGCATCCACGGCTGCTTCGTGGATCGTAACCTGCGAATTCTGGCGGCGATCCTTAGCCGTTACCCCGAATAGTCGCTATTCACGGGGTGATGGTCGCGATGCGGCGATTGAGGGCAGCCGCGGCGAAATAGGCGCAGCGCGTGGACTCTCGTTCGGTCCAGCTTCGCGCGACAGGCACCATTTGCGCGACGGACATATCGATTATCGAGATGATGCGGTAGTAGGTCGAAACAATTCCCAAATGCCATTGGTCTCCGCCAGGATTCGGCGCAACGCGCAAGAGGCCAAGCAACCGGTTGAACTGCCCGCCTCGAATTTCGCCCGGCTCAAGACCGATAACTTCGCGAGTCGCGGGCGACAGCTCCACCTCGGCGTACGTCGCCAGAATTGAGCGGCAATACGACAGGAAGAATTGGACCAGCGCCATCGCTGAGAACATGAGCATGAGAACTGGGATCATAGTTTGTGTGCCGCTGCGCGGACGAAACGCAAGCCGCGTAACGTGCGAGGAATAGGTTGCAACTGGGTGGCCGATTGGGCCGTAAACATTGACTTGCCGCGTCGCGGCGGAGTACTACGACATACTTACACGGTGAGCGCGCAACGATGCCGCTTGCGGAGACTGCCTTAAGAACGCGCAAAATGGCTGGTACTTCCCCCGAGAGTTTTCTTGAATGAAAATGGGCGCAAGTGAAACGAAGGTTCACGCCGGCACAGTTGCCGTCCCCTCTCGATGATTCAAACCCCTTCCCTGCCGCATGCACTCATCGGTTCACCAGACTAAACCCTTTGCCTGCCTCGCTCTGAATTCCCTACGCGTTTGCCCCCGAAAGTATTAGGATTGCCGGCTTGCACTTATTTCAATAAGGTTCGCATCCGCTTTGAATCAATTTTCGGGAGGATCACGAATGAAGCTGGCTCGCAAGTTGGCGGTGGTGGTGCTTGGGACGCTCGTGCTGGCGCTTTTCGGCTCTTTACGTTCATCGGGGCAGACGCTCGACAAGGGCATGTGGTCCGGATTGAAATGGCGCTCGATCGGACCATTTCGCGGAGGACGCGTCGAAACCGTGGCTGGAATTCCGGGCAATCCGGACGTGTACTATTTCGGCGCTGTGACGGGAGGCGTCTGGAAGACAACGGACGCAGGGCGCGAATGGCGGCCCATGTTTGACAAGGAGCCAATTGCGTCGATTGGCGCGATCGCGATTGATCCGCAGGATACTAATGTCATCTATGCGGGGACGGGCGAGGCGTGCCTGCGCGGGAATATTTCTTTCGGCAATGGTGTATACAAATCATCCGACGGCGGCGCGACGTGGACGCATTTGGGGCTGGACGACACGCGCCACATCGCCAAAGTGCTGATCGACCCGAAGGATCCCAACAACGTTTTCGTGGCGGCGATTGGCCATGCTTACGGGCCGAATGAAGAGCGCGGCGTATTCCGCTCGACGGACGCGGGCAAGACCTGGCAGAAAGTCCTCTACAAGGACGACAAGACGGGAGCCGTGGATCTGGTTTTCGACCCGTCGAATTCCCACATTCTGTACGCGGCGATGTATCAGGAAATTCGCACGCCGTGGGGATTCACCAGCGGCGGTCCGGGCAGCGGAATCTATAAATCAGAGGATGGCGGCACGACTTGGAAGCAACTCACCGGCCACGGATTGCCGGACGGGATTTATGGGCGCATCGGACTGGCTGTGGGCGCGGATTCGGATCGCGTCTATGCGCTGATCGAAGCGAAGAAGGGCGGACTTTATCGCTCGGATGATGCGGGAAAAACTTGGGAGTTCGTCAACGGCGACCAGCGATTCTTGCAACGTGCGTGGTATTACATGCACATCTTTGCCGACCCGAAGTCAACCGATACGATTTACATTTTGAATACAGGAACGTATCGCTCGACTGACGGCGGCATGCACTTCACTCCGATTGCCGCTCCGCACGGAGATGATCATGCCTTCTGGATCGACCCACAAAACCCCAAACGCTTGATGGAAGGGAACGATGGCGGCGCAACAATTTCGGTGGACGGCGGGAAAACCTGGACAGACGAAGACAATCAGCCGACGGCGCAGTTCTATCACGTCAGCGTAGACAATCGCTTTTTGTATTACGTTTACGGCGCGCAGCAGGACAACTCGACGGTTGCAATTGCGAGCCGCACGGATCACGGGCTGATCACCGACAAGGATTGGTACGACGTGGCTGGAGGCGAAAGCGGTTACATTGTCGCGGACCCGAAAGATCCTGACATCGTGTACGCAGGCGGGAATTGGGGGATCATTACGCGGCTCGACCGGCACACGGGGCAGGTGCAGGACGTCACCGTGTGGCCTGTGAATCCGAGCGGTTGGAGCGCCGGCGAATTGCCGCACCGCTTTCAGTGGACGGCGCCGATTGCAATTTCCCCGTTCGATTCGAACACCGTGTATATCGGCGGCGAGAAACTCTTCAAGACGACCGACGGCGGAATGAATTGGACAGCGATTAGCCCCGATCTGACGCGCAACGACAAAAGCAAGCAGGTGCCTTCGGGCGGACCCCTCACCATCGACGAGACAAGCGTCGAATATTACGACACGATTTTTTCCGTGGTGGAATCGCCGCTGGAACGCGGATTGATTTGGGTTGGCAGCGACGACGGTTTGGTGCACATCACGCGCGACGGCGGAAAAACCTGGAGTGATGTGACTCCGAAGGGAATGCCGGAGTGGGAGCGCATTGGCTTGATCGCTGCTTCACCGTTTGCAGCCGGAACGGCGTATGTGGCGGCCGACCGCCACCGTCTCGATGATTTTCATCCTTACGTTTACAAAACTACCGACTATGGAAAGACGTGGACGCAAATCACAGATGGCCTGCCGCAATCGGGGAGTTACGTTCACGCAGTGACTGCCGATCCCGTTCGGAAAGGCTTGCTCTACTGCGGAACGGAAACGGGGATTTTCGTTTCCTTCGACGATGGTGCGAAGTGGCAGCCGCTGGAGTTGAATATGCCGGTCGTGCCGGTGACGGACATGGTGGTGAAGGATGACGACCTGGTGATCGCGACGAAGGGCCGCTCCTTCTGGATACTCGACGACCTCTCTCCGCTGCGCCAGTGGAATGCCAAAATAACCAACGACGCAGCGCATCTCTTCCGGCCGCGCGTGGCATGGCGGACGCGACTCGGTTCTGCCAATCCGCGTGCTTTCGCGTTGTACGGGCAGAATGCGCCGGATGGCGCGGTCATCAACTATTATCTGAAGGCCAAGCCCGCCGATAAAGACAAAATCACGCTGGAAGTCCTCGACTCCAACGGCAAAACCATCCGTAAATACACGAACGAATCCAAGAAAAAAGACGAGCAGCCTTCCGAGGCGGGCGACGAGTTCAATCCGCCCAAAGCGATTCCCGCCAAGGCGGGAATGAACCGCTTCGTTTGGGATTTGCGTTATGAAACACCCACGCTGATTCCCGGGCAGGTGTGGGACGGCGCGGATACGCCGAAGGGCACGCTCGCTTTGCCGGGAGCTTATCAAGTACGGCTGACGGCAGAAGGGAAAACGTTCACCCAGCCGCTTACGGTGAAACTCGATCCCCGTGTGAAAAATTCGCCAGACGATTTGCGCAAGGAGTTTGATCTGTCGCTCAAGATTCGCGATGCGATTTCGCTCGCGGATGAAACCGTGAACGAAATGAACTCCGTGAAAACGCAAATCGCGGCGCTTCGGAAGAGGCTGGGCTCAAACGCGCAGGGTAAGCCGATCCTCGCAAGCGCCGACGCCATCGAGAAAAAGATGAAGCCGATTGACGACCAGTTATGGCAAGGTCAGATGAAAGCCAGCGAGGAAGATTTGAACTATCCCGATGAGATCAACGATCAGTTGAAAGGCATCGCCGAATTTATGGAAGGTTCGGACAACGCACCCACTGCCGCCGATTACGCGGCGTATGCAGACTTGAGCGGCAAAGCCGACAAGTTGATCGCACAGTGGAAGGAAATCAAGGAGAAGGACCTAGCCGCTCTCAACGAACAAATTCGGCGCGCTAATATCCCAGCGATCGCGGCGACGACGCCGCCGGATTCGTCGAAGTAGGATGTAATGAATCCGCGAGGCTTGTACGGAAACTATTGAGCGTCTGGACGATGGTGTCGGATTCTCGGCTGGCCCAGATGGCTTAAGTAGCGCGAACTGCCGGACGCGCCGATCGGGGGCGCAGCTTGCGCGCCGCTCTGCGGACGGGGAGTCATCGGCACCGAATAGGTGTTATTCGCCGGCAGTTGCAGATAGAGCTTGTGCAGTTCGGCTGGCGTCATCGCGCCTTGACGAAGACGGACCGCGACCACAGAGCCGTCCGGCCCGGGTTTTGTGATCCCCCACACTGTATCGCCCGCTTTCATTGCTTTTACATCAAGCTTTTGCCCTTTTTCCCCCAGATAGGCGGTTTGCGGGCCAATCGTCGCTACGACGGTCAACTGCGTCGGGCGCATGAGCACCACTTGGTGTTTCTGCAAGTCCACCGACGAGACAATGAAAAATTCCTCGCCCTGCGCATTCTTGGGATGCGCCTGCGCCCACGCGGGCATGGAGATGGCAAGAGCCAGCAAAATAGCCATCGCAACAGAAATAAATTTAGAAACTCTATTCATATCGAAGCGCCTCAATGGGGTCTAGGTGTGCGGCGCGGCGCGCCGGGTAATAGCCAAAGAAAATTCCTACCGCCGCGGAGAACAACGCGGCGATGACAATGGAAGATGGGGAAACGAGCGTGGGCCAGTGAAGAGCCCGGGCAATAATCAGCGAACCGCTAACCCCCAGAATAATGCCGACGCTGCCGCCCATAAGGCTGAGCACGATGGCCTCACTCAAGAATTGTCCCTGCACGTCGGATTCGGTGGCGCCCACGGCCATGCGCACGCCAATTTCGCGCGTGCGCTCGGTCACGCTCACCAGCATGATGTTCATGATGCCGATGCCGCCAACAAGCAAAGAAACGGACGCGATGCTCGCCAGCAGAATCGTCATCACCTGGCCCGACTGCGCCTGCGCCTGGGCAAAATCCGTGGGGCTGCGAATGATGAAATCGTTATCTTCGTTGGGTCGCAAATGATGGCGCTGGCGGAGAAGCGCGGTGATCTGGTTTTCGGCCGGTTGTATATCGTCCATGGAATCGGCGGACAACATCATGAAGTGGATCCAATTGATGCCAGCAAGTTTCTTCTGCACCGTAGTGTAAGGCATCAAGATTGTGTCGTCCTCATCGCCGCCGAAGGGTGAACTGCCCTTGGTCGCGAGCACGCCAACGACCAGAAAAGGCAAATTGGAGATGCGAACTGTCTTGCCGACGGGGTCGTCGCTCGGGGCAAAGAGATTTTTTACGACAGTCTGCCCCAGCAGGCAAACGTTCGATGCCACGTCGACGTCGCGCTGATTAAATATGCTACCCGCCGCCAGGGCCCAGTGGCGAATCTTCAGATAATCGGGCGAGACGCCGCTTGCGTGCGTGTACCAGTTGTTGCCGCTGTAAACGATCTGCGCGCCGTAGCCCACACTGGGGGAAACCCATTTGATGAAAGGAACCTCGGCGAGAATGGCGGTGCCGTCCGCCTCGGTCAGAGTTTTCGTTGCCTGGCTGCCCATATGAACACCGCCCTTATTAATGCTGCCGGCGGAAATGAAGATAATATTGTCGCCCAGGCTCTTGATTTGCTCTTGCACTTGGTTGGACGCGCCCTGGCCGATGGCCACCGTGCAGATTACGGCGCCCACGCCAATAATAATGCCGAGCATCGTAAGCACTGTGCGCATCTTGTTGCGCGCCAGCGCTCGCATCGATACTCGAAGGATTTCGCGAACGTCCACGTGTTTACCTTCCCCGGCCTGGGCCGCCGAACGGAGACCGCGTTCCGCTGGGCCCGCCTGAGCTTTGTTCGCCGGTAATGACCTGGTCACCCTGCTGAAGACTACCGCCAAGAACAGCGGTGCTGGTGTAATCCGTCAGTCCCGCCTGGATTGCTACGGGGACGGGTTGCTTGTTTGCATCGAGCTTCCACACCAACTGCCACCCTCCCACGTGTGACACGGTCGCTTGCCGCGGGATGTCGTGCTGCTTATAGAGATCTTGTAGTTGTTTGGGCGGCAGCTGCGGCGTGAACGTCAGAGCGATATTCGGCACGAGAAGAACGTTGCTCGCGTGGCCCGTCGGGATCGTGATGTAGGCGGTTTCGCCGGGCAACAGTTTGCCCTCGGGATTCTCGAAGTCGATGATCGTGTTGTAGGTCACGACGTTCTGAACAGTGAAGGCGTTCAACCGAACCGCGCTAACGCGTCCGTGGAATGATTCAGTAGGATATGCGTCAACCTGGAAGGTGGAGGCTTGCCCCACGTGAATCTGGCCCGTGTCGGATTCGTCCGTGGCCGCGTAAACCTGCATCCGCGTCAGGTCCTGCGCGATAGTGAAGACGTTGGGTGCTTGCAAGGAAGCCGCAACCGATTGCCCTACTGTGACGTTTCTGGCGACGACCGTGCCGTCGACCGGGGAAACGATGGTCGTATATTGCAAATTGGTTTCGGCCATTTTCAGGTTGCCCTGCGCGGACTGGACCTGTGCCCGCGCTTGCGCAAGCTGGGCCTTCGTCTGATTGACTTGCGCCTCCGCCTGCGTCACGGACGCGTTCGCTGCAACGAAATTTGACTGCGTCTGGTCGTTCTGGTCGTGCGAAATGACGCCCTGCTGCGTGAGGTCCGCAATGCGTTTGGCGTTCACTTGCGCGTATTCTGCGTTCGCTTTCAGCTTGGCCACATTGGCCTGGTCGGCAATGATGCTGGCTTCGATGTTTTGAACGTTGGCGACGGCGTTGGCGAGGTTGCCGCGCGCCGTCGTGACCTGTGCGTCGTAGATGGTCGGATCGAGCTGCGCCAATACATCCCCGGCATGAACCTGCGTGTTGAAGTCCGCGAAAATATATTGCACGGTTCCAGAGACAAACGAGCCCACGGGGACGGTGGTCAGCGGATTAATGGTTCCCGTGGCCTGCACGACTGCCGTTATGCTGCCGCGTCTCACTGGCATGGCGATGTAGCGAACTGTCGGCGTTCGCGTTTTGACCACGTATACAGCTATGAGTGCCGCGACGATGGCGATTCCAATGAGCCACGAAAGCCCTTTATGCTTTTGGTAGGATTCTCGGACGGACATGTTTGGTTCTTGACCTCGATTTTTTTAGCGTCGTCGGGCGGGTTCTTCCATCTTCCGCCCTCACCGCTCCATTATAACTGACGCGCCAGACGTGCTGTGGGTTTCACTGTGTGAACGGCTTCATCTTCATTGCGGGCGGGTCTCCGTGTTACATTGGGCGCCCGGATTTGACTACAGGAGGAAGACGCGTTGGCTTATCGGGACTTGAGAGCCTTTCTTGCGCGCCTGGAACGCGAAGGGGAACTGAAGCGCATCAGCGCGGAAGTCGACCCGGTACTCGAAATAACGGAAATTACGAACCGCGTGACGAAGGCTGGCGGTCCCGCATTGTTGTTCGAGCGCCCTAAAGGCTCGAACGTGCCCGTTGTAATCAACCTTCTGGGAAGCGAGCGGCGCGTGAATCTCGCCCTCGAAGTGGATGACATTGATCAGGTCGCGAGCCGCGTCCGTTCATTCCTGGATGTGCAAACGCCGCAAGGTTTCCTCGACAAAGTAAAAATGCTGCCGAAGCTGGCGGAGCTGGGCTCCTTTTTTCCAAAGACGGTCAAGTCTGGTGCGTGCAAGGAAGTAATCCGCAAGGAAGATTTTTCGCTTTCGTCCTTTCCGATCCTCAAATGCTGGCCGCAGGACGGCGGGCGCTATATCACCTGGCCGATGGTCCTCACGAAGAATCCCGAGACAGGCAAACGGAACGTGGGCTGTTACCGCATGCAGGTGTTCGATGAACGCACCACAGGAATGCATTGGCAAACCCAAAAACACGGTGCGGAACACTTTCGCAGTGCGCGCAGCCGCCACGGAACGGGAAGACTGGAAGTCGCGGTTGCTATTGGCGCTGATCCGGCTACGGCTCTTGCGGGAATTTTGCCTGTGCCACCGGACCTGGACGAATTTATGTTCTCTGGCTTCCTGCGGCGCGATGCGGTCGAGCTGGTTCCATGCGAAACGATCGACCTGGAAGTGCCCGCCAATGCCGAAATTGTCTTGGAAGGCTATGTAGACCTCTCTGAGATGCGTACGGAAGGTCCGTTCGGTGACCATACGGGCTTCTATTCGCTTGAGGGCGAATACCCTGTGTTTCATGTGACTTGCATCACCCACAGGAAGGACCCGCTCTACCTGACGACTATTGTCGGTCCCCCTCCTCAGGAGGATTTTTTCATGGGCCACGCCATCGAGCGCATTTTCCTGCCAGTGATGAAGATGCAGTATCCGGAGATCATAGACGTGGCCATGCCCGCGGAAGGCATATTCCAGAACTTAATGATCGTGGCGATTCGAAAATCATACCCCGGCCATGCGCGGAAAATCATGAACGCAATCTGGTCGCTCGGACAGGCGATGTTCACCAAGGTAATTGTTGTTGTGGACCACGATGTCGCTGTTCAGAATCCGCGGGAAGTTGTGTGGAAAACGCTATGCGCCATTGATCCGCAACGCGATATCGAATTCGTCTTGGGTCCCGTGGATACGCTGGAGCACGCATCTCGCCTGCAAGATTTCGGCTCTAAGATGGGCATTGATGCCACCCGCAAGTGGCAGTCGGAAGGATTCGCACGTCCGTGGCCGGATGAGATTCGCATGGACGCCGCGACGAAATCGCGAGTAGACGCATTGTGGCAATCCTTGGGAATTGACGTTTCGCGTCCGCGCTAGTAACAAATCCTGTCCAGTCGAACAGGGTTCACCTTTCGTACGTTCTTCCGGAATGATAGTGGACTTCGCCCTCATCCTATTTTTTAATCTCAGAGTGCTCACGATTACCAACTGCACACCAGACGGAGGCCGTTGCTTGACACCTGAATCGCAGGGGTGACATAAGGGTACAGCAGTACTGTAACGAAGCTTTTTCGAGGGTACCGCCAGTTCGACCGGGGTGATCGAAAACTGGCGGAACAGCTTTCAGAGACCAACTGACTTTTCGGGGCCGCGGGCATGCCGGCCGATTTTGTGCGTGACGCAATCAGCGAACGAGGGGCGACGCGATGTTCGGGATGGGGAAATCGAAAGCTCTGGTCGGTCTGGATATTGGGTCGAGCTCCGTCAAGGCGGTCGAACTTAGGAAGACCAAACAGGGCTACGAGCTTGTCAGCTTCGGTATTGAGCCGCTAGCCCAGGATACGGTTGTCGACGGCGCCATCATGGATGCGCCGGCTGTCGCCGAGCGCATCAGCTCAATTTTCGATTCCCAGAAAATCAAAATCAAAGATGTGGCCACGTCGGTTTCTGGGCATTCGGTAATCGTCAAGCGCGTTCCCATGCCCGTGATGGGTGAAGACGAGCTCTACGACAGAATCCAGGCCGAAGCTAGCCAGCACATTCCCTTCGATATCGCGGACGTCAACCTCAGCCACCAGCTTCTGGAAACCACGGAGAGCCAGATGGACGTGCTGCTGGTCGCGGTGAAGAAGGACAAAATCCTGAACCATACCAACGTACTGGCTCAGGCCGGTAAGACTCCTGTGATTGTGGATATCGACGCTTTCGCGCTGGAAAACTGCTTCGAAGTCAATTACGACCCTGATCCGGCGCAGGTCGTCGCTCTGCTTAATATCGGCGCCAGCGTCATGAACATCAACATCATTCGCGGCTGGACTCCATTGTTCACGCGCGACGTTTCGGTGGGCGGCAACCAGTACACGGACGCGCTGCAAAAAGAGCTCGACCTTAATTATGAAGATGCCGAACGACTGAAAATGGGTGGAACGCTGCCCGGCGTTACTGACGAGCAGCGCTCTTCGATTTTGCGCTCTGTCTCCGACATTCTGATACTCGAAATTCAGAAGACTTTCGATTTCTTCCGCGCCACGGCCAGCGGCGAGAACATTCGCCGCATCGTTGTCGCTGGAGGAACGGCGCGCGTCCCCGGGTTGCTCGACTTGCTCCGCGAGGAGTTTGGAATGCCGGTGGAAGAGCTGTACCCGTTCCGGAAGATTGTTGTGAATCCTGGCCGGCACGATGAAGAGAAAATTCGCGAAATGGCGCCGCGACTAGCGATTGCAGTTGGCCTGGCGCTAAGGAGCTTTGATACCCCATGATTCGGATCAACCTCCTCGGCCAAGAACGGCCGAAAACAACCGGACCGTCGATTCCTCTTGAATCGTCTTTGCGCGTGGTGTTACTCGCGGCGGCGGTGCTCTTGGCCCTTATCGTGCTTTTCGTCATGTACAACCAGAAGTCCAACGAACTCGCGGCCATTAATGCGCACATTGCCAGCCTGCAGGCGGAGCGTACGCGGCTGCAACAAACCAAGGCAGAGGTGCAGCAGTTCGAGCAGCAAAAGGCGATTCTGCAGCAGCGCATCAACGTGATCGAGACTTTGCAGGCCAACCGTTCCGGCGGACAACAGTTGTTGCAGATGGTCGCAAATACCGTGGGACGTTCTGATTCATTGTGGCTCACATCGCTTGAACGCAAAGGCGACACGCTGAACATTACCGGAGAGGCAGCGTCGATCGACGCGATCGCGAACTTCATCACTCAAATGAAACGCTCCGGCTATTTCGACAAGATCGAAATTCAGTCTGCCATCGAGAACGATATTGTAAAGGGCGCGCAGACCTATGGATTCACGATGTCAGCACAAGTCGGCCAGCCCAAGCCAGCCGGTGGAATGACGCCGCCCGCCGCGCCGGCCCGGCCGGGAAAGAGCTAGGGAGGAGAAATGGCAACCTCGTTCCGTGAAATGTCGTGGCCCGTTCAGGCACTGGCGTTTCTATTCCTAGCCGTGGTTTTGGTCCTCGCGGGGCTCTACGTTCCCGGATTGCCAGTGCAAAGGGAACGTGTGGCTGTCGATGCCGCCAATGCGCAGTTGAAGCCACTCGAAGCTGAAGTCCAAACTTTGCGGGTGTACCAGCAGCGGCGCGTGGAACTTCAGGGCGAGATGGAAGCGCTGCAAAAGCAACTGGCAACGCTGCAGGCAATTGTCCCGGAAAATAAGGAAGTCGACCAGTTCATGACGATGCTGCAGGGAGCCGCCTCCGGCGCGGGCGTAATCATTCGCAAGCTCGAAACGCAGCCGGTCGTTGCTAAGGAATACCACTACGAGATGCCGTTCAAGATTACCGCAGACGGCCCGTATTACTCGGTGCTGGATTTTTTCGCCCGTCTGTCCCGGTTGTCTCGCATCATCAATGTGGGCGATGTGAAGCTGAATGAGATAAAGCCCGGCGCGAACTCAAGCCAATTTCGGATGCTTCCAGGATCGACGGTAACCGGCGAGTTCACGATAGTAACATTTTTCTCGAAGCCTGCGGACGAAGTAGCGGCGAACGCCAAGCCTGCAGGTCCCGGCGGAAAGCCGTAACGCGATGGGGCGGAGAAATATGGAGCACTTGAAAATATTCGCCAGAGCGGTTGCCCTTCTGGGATTACTGACATGGTGTGTGTCCTTCTCCTGGGCTGGCCAGGGTCAGAGTCAGAAGCCACCCACAAAGACGCCCCCTGCGAGGCCCGCGGTCAGCCGCGAGCGTGACCCCTTTGCTCCGCTGATCCAGACAGGCGAAACCGGAGGCCGTCTAAATTTGCCGCCGGGAATCGCTGGCTTGCAAGTCTCCACTTTGCAGTTGGAGGGCATGGTGAAGACGACTGAGAGCATGGTGGCAGTAGTTTCGAATCCACAAGACCGTGTCTATTTCCTTCACGACGGCGATCACCTGTATGACGGTGTCGTCGAGAAGATTGCCCTGGATCAAATAACGTTTCAGCAGGAAAGCAAAGACGCGTTTGGCAGGACCGTGCAGCGTGAAGTCACCAAACGACTCTACCCGATAGCAGGAGACGAGCAATGAGCAAGATTTGGCGGCCGTTAGGGCTTGCCTGCCTCACGGCAGCGAGCCTGCTAATCCCGACTGGAGCGCTCCGCGCGGATTCCGGAGCGTCGGTCAAGGTCACCTCCGCGGTTGGGCAGGGAGTAGTACGCCTCGAGGCGAAAGCCAGTGGTCCATTCGACTACGAAGTCCATCATCCGAGCACGAACCTCTATTACATCGACCTTACGGGCGTTACGGCGGCGGCCACGGACGCCGCGCAGATTCTCCGGACAGACATCGTCCGCAGCTACCGCTTGGAACAATATGAGTCGGGACCCAAGACAATTTCGCGGCTCGAAATTCTGGTTGGCGACGGGGCCACGCCAAAAGTCAGCCGTCTGGGACGCGATGAACTGGAAATCGTGGTCTCGAAAAAAGGTGTTTTCTCCGCGCATACTGGAGCTTCGAATCAGCCGCGCATCATTGATGCGGCAATGCATGTTTCTGCGCCCGTTGGCAGTTCCGGCGCATTCGCCGCAATTCGCCAAATTTCGATCGCGAAGGACGGTGATGTACCGGAAGTGCTTGTGCTTGGCACAGGCTCTTTCAACTATCACGAGCTACGGCTCAGCAAGCCCGCCCGTTTGGTGCTTGACTTCAACAGCGCGCACATGTCGGCGGCGAAGAAAATCTCCAGCAACGTTGCGCCAATTCGTGAAGTTCGCGCCGGTCAATTCTCTCCTCAAGTCGCGCGCGTGGTTATCGATTTGTCGGCAGTTTCACCTTACCAGGTAAAGCATGTGGACGGCGGAATTGCAGTCGAGTTTGCCGCCGCGCCGGCCTCGGATTCTGCTCCGTCAGCGGATACGCAGCAATCATCGCCCGCTCTTGCGGATGCCGCTGCGACGGGTTCAAGTTCTGCCCAGCCCGCCCAGCCCTCTGATGAAACGCAGACGCAAACACAAACACAAAGCACCGCGCAATCGTCTCCGAAGACAACGGCATCGGTGAGCGCTTCGCCATCTCAGGATGCGGCAAAACCTGCTGGTTTTGCCGCGCCCCTCGCGCAGGCCCAGCAGCAATCAACTACGCCGAAGCCTGCGACAACGCCCCAAATAGCGCCGCCAGCTGCCGCCACGCCAGCTCTGGTTCCCGCAGAACAAAGCGCAGTTCCGGACTCATCTTCAGAGCAGGCCGTTCCAGCCCAGGCGTCAACCGCAGGCGTTTCTGCGCCAGTGAACCCTGCCTCGGTTATTTCGCAGGACTCTCAAGTTCCGGGCGGCACCAAATATACCGGCGCGCCGATTTCGGTAAATTTGAAGAACGTCGATTTGCAGGATTTTTTCCGCTTGATTCATGAGATTAGCGGCTTGAACGTGGTCGTTGATCCAGGTGTCAAAGGGACTCTTACACTGGTTCTCGATAATGTGCCATGGGACCAGGCGCTCGACATCGTCCTGCAGAACAATGATCTCGACAAGCAACTGGATGGCAATGTGCTTCGCATCGCCACGAAAGCAACGGTGAAGAGGGAAGCAGACGAGGCCAAGGATCTGGCCAAGTCCCAAGTCGAGGCCGCAGATCTGGTTACCACCACTCGCGTGCTCAGTTACGCCAAGGCTTCGGAGATTTCCGACACCGTCAAGAAGTTCCTTTCTCCGCGCGGCGACGTACTGGCCGATCCTAGAACGAACACGCTCATCATTAGCGACATTCCGACGGTTATCCCCGTCGTGGACAACTTGATCCGGGAACTCGACAAGCGTTCGCAGCAAGTGGAAATCGAAGCGAGGGTCGTTGCCGCCAACCGCACCTTTGCGCGCGAACTTGGCTCGCAGTTCGCTTTCAGCGGCTCGGCCACTGGCGGCCGCAACCTGTTCGGTGGTGTGGGTGCCGTCGGCACCAGCCCAATCACCCGCTTCGTTCCTCCACTGCCCGTGCCTCCGGTCATCAGCGGAACCACTCCTCCGGCGGGGGGCACCGCCTCGACTGGCGTGTCGATGCCACTGGTGACAAATCTGGCCACAGCTGTACCGACCAGCGGCGTGTCGTATGCCTTCTCCTCGGCGAATTTTGCCCTGGACTACATCATCTCGGCAGCGGAATCGAAGGGCGTTGGCAAGTTGCTTTCGAAACCCACGGAGATCACTCAGAATAACGAGCAGGTCACCATCAAACAGGGAACCAAGATTCCCATTCAGACCGTCATCAACAACACAATTTCCGTGCAGTTCACGGATGCCGTCCTGGAGCTTCAAGTGACTCCGCAGATTACCAAGGAAGGCACGATTTTCATGACCATCCACGTTGAAAACACGCAAATTGACCCGGCGATCCCGAGAATTCAGGGAATTCCGGCTCTCGACACGCAGTCGGAAGACACCAAGGTGCTGGTGGACGACGGCCAAACGATCCGGATCGGCGGCATCCTCGTGTCGAACCAGCAAACGACCGTTAACGAAGTTCCGTTCGTCGGCAGCATTCCCATCGTCGGACAACTTTTCCGGCACACAACAATCAGCACCAACTCTCAGGAGTTGCTCATCTTCATTACTCCCCGTATTCTTCCCATGTAGGCCGGGAGGCGGAGGGGAAAATCGAAACAATCAAGGTATCTGAGAAGGCGGGGCGTGCAATACAGCCGTCCCGCCTTTCGCTTTTGCAGCAGGCGATGCGTGCTGACCGTCTGGATGCGTTCGTCGTCACTCACCTCCCGAATATTTTCTACCTGACAGGATTTTCGGGAAGCTCCGGCATTGCTTTGGTCACGCAGAATGGCGCGATTGTCTTCACGGACCCGCGCTACACGATCCAGGCCAAGCAGGAAGTCACAGCCGCCCAAGTCAAAATTGTCCGCGGCTCATTATTAAAAGCAGTAGGCGAACAACTTGAGCAGCGCGCAGGTCGTCGTGTCGGATTTGAAGCGGCGCACCTGACCGTCCTGCAAAAGGCTGCGCTTGCCACGTCCGCCGTGAAGCGGGTTCATTGGATGTCGTGGGATGGCAAGGTCGAAGGCCTGCGAGTGGTCAAAGACGAGTCTGAACTAGTCACCATGCGCGAAGCGGCGCGGATTGCCTGCTCATCGTGGGAAGAGACTCTGCCGCTGGTGAAGCCTGGCGTATCCGAAATTGATCTAGCCGCCGAAATCGAATTCCGGATGCGGCGAAAAGGCGCGGACGGACCCGCCTTTGATACCATCATCGCCTCAGGCGAGCGTGGCGCGTGGCCGCATGCGCGGGCAAGCCGGAAGCTGGTGAAGAAAAACGAGTTGGTCGTGTTTGACCTCGGTGCTATACTGCGCGGCTATTCCAGCGATTTGACGCGCAC